>CAVOEV010000196.1:0-9376 GCA_963694825.1 Planctomycetota bacterium | reverse complement strand
ACGACGCGGATCATTTCGGGAGTTGGAGTCCCACAACTGTCGGCGATCGTCAATACGGCCAAGGCCATTACCGACACCGACGTACCGATTATCGCTGACGGAGGGATTCGTTACAGCGGAGACATCACCAAGGCGCTGGCCGCAGGGGCCCACGTCGTCATGCTCGGCGGACTGCTCGCCGGCCTCGACGAAAGCCCCGGCGAACTGATCCTTTACAAGGGCCGCAGTTTCAAGCGGTACCGGGGAATGGGGTCGCTGGGAGCCATGGTCCAAGGCAGCAGCGAACGATACAGGCAAAGCGGAAGTGAAACAGGACAAAACAAGGCGAAGAAACTGGTGCCCGAAGGGGTCGAGGGTCGCGTGCCTCACAAGGGGCCGCTCAGCAACTTCCTCTACCAATTGATCGGCGGCCTGCGGGCCGGCATGGGTTACCTGGGGGTTGAGACGATCTCGGAGTTGAGAACGGAGTCGCGATTCATTCAGATTTCGCCAGCCTCCGTTCGGGAGAATCATCCACATGATATTGCGATCACACAAGAAGCACCCAACTACACGGCAGAAGATTTGTCGATGGAGTCGACCTGATCACCTTGATCAGCTTGATCAGCTTGGTCAGCTTGGTCAGCTTGGTCAGCCTGTTCGGCCGGCTGGCCGATGGGCCATCGCGGTTGCTCTGCTCGCCGTCACCTCGCTTGGTCACGCCGCAGAACCTGGCCCCCAGCCCCGATTCCAATTGCCTCGGGTCGTTGCCAACGGATCGTCCAGTCGCACCCCGACGCGATCCGTCAAAGCACCGGTCATCACTCTTGATCAACAACCGGTCTCAACACCGACCGCCACACCGCAGCCACCGCAGCCACCGCAGCCACCGCAGCCACCGCCGTCCTTACCAGTCTCGCGTGCATCGCAAGTGGTTCGGGTGTCGGCCGAGCCGAAGGCTCCGATCGTCAGCGATCCGAAACAGCTGCGCAAGATCACCACGATCCGCCCGTTTCAGGATTACTCGCCGTTAGGTCAGCCGAAGGTGAATCGCAAGCCGGAGGAATTGAAGTTGGGTAGTGGCGAGTTTCCCGAGCGGGTTTTCGAGTCTCAGGTGTATCACTGGAAGGCGAGCGACCTGTACCATTTCCCGCTGTACTTCCAGGACGCACCGCTCGAGCGATACGGTCACACTCACCACGAATTGCTGCAACCGTTCATTTCGGCACACCGCTTCGGTACTCAGTTGATCGGCCTTCCGTACCAGATGACGATCGACCCGGTTCTGAAGAAGACGTACACTCTGGGCTGGTACCGTCCGGGCGAGCCGGCTCCGAAGTTGTTCTACCAGGTGCCGTGGAACACCGAAGCGGCGGCCGTGCAGGCTGGAGTCATGACCGGACTGTTCTTCATGGTGCCCTAGGCCGTCCGGCCTGCCGGTCTTCCAGTTTGGATCATTCGAGTGAACACGCCGCAACCGAATCTTGGCGACCGGGAGACTGGCTTGAGCGCATTGGCCGGAGACATTATCGACCGGATCGAGTCACTTCTGCTGGATGCCGAATCGAGCACGCGGCCGTTGGAGTTGGATCCGTATCGTAGCAAGTTGTTCGAGTTGTTCGTCACGGCTCATGCGGCCGGGTTGTTGTCCGAGGATGGTGACACGGACCTGACGGCCGACGGGATCAGCGGCCAGTTGGCGTCGCGTTGGAACCTGGCTGATGTCGCCCAGACCTCGGTGACGCGCCAGGAGAAGTTGTCCAGCGAATCGTTGAGTCGCATGCGAATGTTGTGGTCGTTTTTGAGGATGTGGATGGAGTGGGGCTACGCCTGGGAGCGTTGGTCCGAATTCCACGACGCCTAGATCGAGCAATCGGACCCGGACAAAGCGTCCTGCCAGGCACCGACCAGCCCGTCTGTCGCCGCGTCGATCGGGAATCTCGAGCGAACCTCCACCAACGCAGTCGCTGCCAGCCGGGTTCGCAAGGCCCGGTCGTTGGTCAGCGAGTCGAGACCTGTGGCGAGGGCGCTGGGGTCGTCCGGCTCGACGAGGAGCGCCGAGTGATCGTTTTCGAGGATTTCTCGGGTGCCGCCGACATCGGTTGCCAGGATCGCAACTTCGGCAGCAGCCGCTTCCAGGAGCACTCGGCCAAGAGGTTCTTGCCGGGCCGGGTGTACCAACACGTCGATTTCGGCCAGCAACTCTGGAACATCGTCTCGAGTTCCCAATCGATGCACGCAGCCCGCCGGAGCCGCCCTGGCAAACGTCTCGAACACCGACGTCTCGAACTCCACACTTTCGGCCTTCCGCGAATACCTCTGGCCAACAATCACATAGTCGATGTCACCGGCCACCATGGTGGCCGCTTCGGCCAGGACATCCAGTGCCTTGCGGAGCCCGATTTGTCCGATCGTCGCGACGAGGCAGCTATTGCGAGTGATATTCAGTTCACGCTTCAGCCAGCCGGGTTCTCGTTGAGGATCGTGGTGGGCTTGCTGGAACCGAGCGACATCGATGCCGTTGTGGACGACTCGAAGACGCTCGGCGTCGAGCCCGGCGGCGACGTGATGCTCGCCGGTGGCGTGCGAAACGGCCAGCAGCAGCCGGTTCGAGTTGATGTCGGCCAGGGCTGTGGTCGAGAGATTGACGATATCGCGGAGGTGCCCGGTGGTGGGGAATCCGGTTTGCCGAGCCAGTCGGCCGGACAGACGGCACATCGACAGGCTGTTGGCATGCAGTAGACGGAGTCCGGATTCGTTGACGAGCCGACCGAGTCGTTCGACGGCCGTTTCGCGGTCGTCACTGACTCGGAACTCGAGATGCTCGACTCGGTGAGTGACCAGTGCCCGGGCCAGGTCACCTCCCGAAGGGGCCAGGACGACCGGATCCCAGCCACGATCCCGAAGTGTCGGGACCAGAGCCAGCAGCGAGTGTTCTCCACCGTTGAGCGACTCGAACTCGCACAGCACGCCCACTCGACGAACCGGGGTCAGAGCTGGAATAGTGGATCGTGGGTCACTCATTCCCAGTATCTCGCCGCGGCGCGGGCCACTATTCCCTATTAGAGCTCTGATCCCGGATTGTGTTAGTAGCGAGCGAGGTCGGCGGCCTGGGTTGTGAGATTCAGGCCGCTGACGATTTCTTGGGCCGAGTTGAGCATCATTTTCAGTTCGCTGCCGATGGCGATGAATTGCCAGCCTTCTTCGATGCGTCGCTGGACATCTTCGACCGTCTGCACGTGCAGTCCAACCGGGGTTCCGGTCTCTTTGCCGGTGGCCAGCACGCGTTGCATCATCTCTTCGTGTTCTTCGGCCGACGGGAAGGTCCCGTCGGCGTCTCTCATCTGGAACCTCAGGTCGTTGGGTCCGACGAAGATGGCGTCGACTCCCGGCAGGCTGTAGATGTCTGGAGCGTTTTCGACCCCTTCGGGCGATTCGGTTTGCAGCACGACGAGGATATTGTCGTTGGCCTGTTCGAAGTAGTCTCCGGCCGATGCGTCGAAGTTGATCGCATGCAGGCCGCCTCCGACCGATCGGTCGCCCGTCGGAGGGTACTTGGCGGCGGCGATGGCTGCGGTGGCCTGTTCAACCGTGTCGACCATCGGCACAACGATGCCGTGGGCTCCGGCGTCGAGAACTCGCTTGATCAGGTCGTGGTCGCCTCGAGGTACTCTTGCCAACGGCACACAACCGGCGTCGGCGATCGAACCGAACACCAGGGCCGCGTCACTCCAGTCGATCGGTGAATGTTCGATGTCGAGAGTCAGCCACGGGAAGCCGACTCGGGCCATCAACCGCGTTGCGTAGACATTGCCCAGGCTCAGCCAGGTACCGACCTGAGGCTGACCAGATTTCAGGGCTGCTTTGACCGGGTTGAGTTTCATGTGAGTGTCCAATCGAGGGTCTGAGAGAAACGAGTGTGGGTCGCGACGTCGCGAGGAAACTCGATTCTCTCAGGCGTCATCCGAAGGTCAACCGAATGGAACACTCGGCCGGCACCCCGGTATACTCGATCGGCGTCCGAGCTGGTTGAGGCGCTGGTTGAGGCGGTGGTTCGGGGTCAGTCAACGGGGGTTGTGTGGATGGCGGAATTTCAGGCGGTGGCCAAGACGGGAGACATCCCCGAGGGCCAGGGGCGTGCGTTTGCGGTTTCGGGTCGGATGGTTGCCGTTTTTCTCGAGGAGGGCAGCTACCACGCCATCAACGACAGCTGTCCGCACATGGGTGCATCGTTGGCGACCGGGTGGGTTGAAGACAGCCAGGTCACCTGCCCGTGGCACGCTTGGCGGTTTTCGATCACCGACGGGAGCTGGCTGGACAATCCTGGTTCGGAACTCAAGGCCGACTGTTACGAAGTGCGTGTGGTTGGCGAGGAGATCCAGGTGGCGGTGGGGTGTCGTGGGGAGTGAAGAGTGGGGGGTTCAGGGTAGTTGGCAGGACTCGCCGGGACTGAGTACCAGTGGCTGGGTATCGGTTTCGTTTTTTACGCGTTGGGCCCAGGCGTCGGCGTCCTGTTCGATCAGTGGCCATGTGTTGTAGTGATCGGGGATGACCTGTTTTGGTTTAATCATCTTGACGGCTTTCAGCGCGTCATCGGGTCCCATCGTGAAGTTGTCTCCGATTGGCAGGATGGCCAGGTCGATTCCGACTTCACCGATCAGGGTCATGTCGAGGAACAGCCCGGTATCGGCGGCGTGATAGATGGTTGAGTCGTCGAGAGTCAGCAGCAGTCCGCACGGGTTGCCCCCGTCGGACCCATCGGGCAGCATCGAGCCGTGGTGAGCGATAGTCAGTTTCAGCGAGCCCCACTCGAATTCATGTTGTCCGCCGATATGCTGAGCATGGGTATTTCCGAGTCCCTGGCGGGTCAACCATTCGACGATTTCGTGATTGGCGACGACCAGTGCTCCGGTCCGGTTGGCCACGTCAATGGTGTCGCCAACGTGGTCTCCGTGCCCGTGACTCAGGATGATCACATCGGCAGGCACCAGGTCGGCGGTTGTTGATGCGGCCGGATTTCCTGTCAGGAACGGGTCGATCAGCAGGTGTGTGCCATGGGTTTCGACCAAAAACGTGCCGTGTCCCAGGAAGGTCACCGTGGTTGCCATGGTCTGAAGTCTCCGGTTTGAGGCCGCCAGTCGAGTCTCTGAGCCGGGTCACTCAGCGGCTCAGTTCACGTTCCCAGTTCATTCTGCATGTGTCGTTTGTAGCTTTCGACTCCGGGTTGACCGAAGGGATTGATCCCGGTGGCGTAGCCTTCGAGGGTGACGGCGAGCATCAGCATCTGCAGCACCGCTCCGATGCTGAACTCATCGAGCCGCTGCATTCGGATATCGGCGGTTGGTCGAGCGTCTTCGGCGTAGGCCCGGTTGGTGCCTGTGACGGCGGCATCGAGCACGTCACGGATGGTCCGGCCGGCGAGTTGATTGAGGCCATCGAAGTTGTCTTGGCGTTGAGGAATGACGAGTGAAGTGGTGGAGGGTTCGTCGATCAGCAGGTTGGTGATCAGTTTGTCGCGTCGGCCGTCCTGGTGTTGTTGTCCGCGGCTGTGCAGGTCGCGGGTATTGACGGCGGTCAGCGGAGTGGCCCCACGTCCGTCCTTGCCGAGGCTTTCGGCCAGCAGTTGGTCGTGCCACAGGCCGAGGTGTTCGAGTTCTCGGGTCCAGACACTGAGGACTCGGACGGTCAGCCCGTGTTGTTCTTCGGCGGTGATCGAGGTGGCGGCATGATCGATCACCGGGTTGTGTCCCGGTTCGGTTTCGCGAAAGGCTCGAGTCATTCCGGCTGCTCCTTCGAGCAGCTTTCGAATATCGAGTCCGAGTATGGCGGCTGGCAGCAGTCCGACGGCGGTGAGCACTGAAAAGCGGCCTCCGATCGCTTCGGGCAGGGTGAAGATGTTCTCGCATCCCATCCCGACCGCCAGCCGATTCAGCGAGCTGTCGGCTGCGGTCGTCACTGCAATCGAGCGTGCGACCTGATCGGGGTCATTCAGCCCGGTCTCGAGTGTGGCCAGCAGGATTCTGAGTGCGATGGCTGTTTCGATCGTGTTGCCCGACTTGCTGGTGACCAGCAGTCGCCACGGCAGGTCGCGGGAATGTGCCAGGCCATCGAGCAGTGCGACGAGACCGTTGTTGTCGAGGTTATCGCCTTCGAAGTGTAACCGTGGAGCGTTTCGTCTTGCTTCGCGCGGTCGCTGATTGTGGTACGGGTCCGAGAGAGCTGAGAACAGTGCACGGGGTCCCATCGACGAGCCACCGATCCCGAGCAGCACGATATCATCGGCCTGTTCGCGGAATTCGGCTCCGGTTCGTTCGATCCGAGCCAATTCGGATTCGTCGTTGAGCAGCCGGGTTGGCCAATCGATGAAGTCAGTATCGAGTGGCTGGAATGAGCCGAGTCGTTCGGTCGTGTCGTTCGAGTCGGGTGAGCGATCCAGCTTGGCGTCGTTGTTGAGAGTTGTCCGGGCGTCGAGCAGTCGGAGGACGACGTTGGCTCGAGCGTCGGGATCGAGAATGGTATTGGCAGCCGCGGCGTCGTACAGCGGCAGCGACGTGGAGTGATTCATCGGAGTGGTCCATCAGGCGTGATCAGTCGTCGTCCGGTGGCGAGATCCCGAAGTCCTGGATGGTGAGCAGAGACTGGAACGGCAGATCTCGCTGTGCGAACGCTTCGGCTCCGCCTTCGAGTCGGTCAACGATCCCGACGACCTGCACGACCTGTGCACCGTAGTCGACGATCCGATCCACCGCCTGCAGTGCGCTGCCTCCGGTGGTGACCACGTCATCGATGACGATGACTCGAGCCCCCGGTCCGGCGGGGCCTTCGACATACTGTCCAGTCCCGTGTCCCTTGGCTTCCTTGCGGACGAGCAGGCCTTCCATGGGGATATTTCGTTCGGCGGCGACTGTCAGCAGGCCGCCGATGATCGGGTCGGCACCGATCGACATCCCGCTGACCGCGTCGTATTCGACGTCTTCGAGCAGTTCGAGCAGTCCTTCACACACCAGTCTCAGGCCATCGGCGTGCAGGGTGATTTGTTTGCTGTCGAGGTAGTAGGTCGAGGTCCGTCCGCTGACGAGAGTGAACTCGCCGAACTTCAAGGCTCGATCCTGGAACAGCTGGATCAGCAGATCGCGGTCATACATGGCAGAACCGGCCACGATGGGCCGGGGACTTCAGGCGATTGGCGGCCTCGACAGCCCGCCATCTTAGCGGTGGATCACCACTTCACAACCGGTCACCAGCATCCCGTAGAGCTGTTGGATGTCTGCGTTGTGCAGTCTGAGACACCCTCTCGATTCGGCACGTCGGATCGAGCCTGGTTGGTTGGTGCCGTGGATCCCGTAGCCTTCGCCGAGGTCGATCCAGAACCGGCCGAGTGGGTTTTCGGGAACTGACGCCGGGACGACTCGGCCGTCTGGATCGGTGTACTGTGGATCGGGAACCTTGCGGAGCACTCGGAAGCGGCCCAGTGGTGTCGAGTGATCTCGACCGATGCCGATCGGAAACGTGCAGACGTATTCGGTATCGGTTCGAACCAGCAGCGAGAATTCGCTGAGATCGACGACGACACGGAACGGGCCGCGGATGACTTTCAGCGTCTGGCCGGCTCGGATTCTCCGTGGCGTGACGCGATTGAGTTCCGCGAGGTACTGCCAGCCGACCTGGTAGCGAGGGGCGATACCGGCGAGTGAATCGCCGGGTTGGATCGTGTGAGCCGGCAGGATGTGAGGCCGTGACGAGAAGAACAGGGCTTTTGCGGTCTGGTTGATCCGCTGCGTGATCTGAGCTCGTTGGCCGGGTTGCTGGAAGTAGATCCACGAGAGAGCCTTGTGAGCGGCGACGAGGTCGCCGGACTGGACGAGCGAGTCGATTTCGGAGACCGTTTTCGGCCCAGTCGAGCTGTTCGGGATTGCCTGTTCTGATTCGACCGGCTGAATGCGAGGCGATCCGATGGGGGCAGGGGCAGGGGCAGGGGCAGGGGCGTTGGAGGCATTGGATCGTGACCGGGTTGGTTTCCAGTCGTTGGCCTGATCGATCGAAGCTGTCGGGAACGACGATTGGGATCCGGCGACGACGTTCGCGTTGGCGATCTGGTCGGTGACGATGGGTGGTTCGAATTGAGCGGGCAGGTTGTTGAGCGAGTCGAGTTGCGTCTGTTCGAGCGGGGACACTGAGTTGGCGATTGAAGTTTCGGCCGGTGCAACATTGACCGGCCACCAGCCACCTCGCCATCCCAGCCATCCGACGACAACCAGGGCCAGGAGTCCCAGCCAGAGGAATCCACCGTAGCCGCTTCGGTGATTTCGTCGACTTGCCATCGTCGTGGCTCCTTCCCGGAGACGCTGTTGTCGGTGTCGCGGGCGGGGATGGTAGCAGAGCGAGTTGAGCCCGGCGATGGGAATCGGGTTGTGTCGATCTAGTTGGATCGAACGACGTAGGATCCGGGTAGTCGTTTGACGAGTCGTCTGAGTTCCAGTCCGGTGAGCACGGCGAGGGTGGTGGAGGTATTCAGCGGCGAGAGTCGCAGCAGTTCATCGAGGTGTCTGGGGTCGGGACCAACGACACCGAGCACTTGTCGTTCTCGATCGTCGAGAGTCAATTCGCGTGGGACGTGAATGGGCGGCGATTGGCCAACTCGTACGGGTTTCATCAGTGGTCCGAGTTCATCGAGCACGTCATCAACACAGGTCACCAGTGTGGCACCGTCTCTGAGCAGATCGTGGCATCCCTGGCTGGCGGTGCTGTCGACTTGTCCGGGGACGGCGAGCACTTCGCGACCCTGTTCGATCGCGTGTCGTGCGGTGTGAAGTGCTCCGCTTCGCCGAGCGGCCTCGACGACGACCACTGCCAGTGACAGTCCGCTGATGATGCGGTTTCGTTGAGGAAACAGGCCGGGCAGCGGTCCCTGATCGAGTCGGGCTTCGGTGACGAGTGCGCCGAATCTGGTGATGTCCGAGGCCAACTCGGCGTGTTCGGGCGGGTAGATCCGGTTGACTCCGGTGGCCAGCACCGCGATGGTCCGACCGCCGGCAGCCAGAGCGGCCCGGTGTGCGATTCCGTCGATGCCTCGAGCCAACCCACTGATGACCGTCAGTCCGGCTCGCGCCAGGCCTCCAGCCAGCAGTTCACTCATCCGCCGTCCATAAGCCGTGCACCTGCGGCTGCCGACAATCGCGACTGCGATCTGGTCGACCGGTTCGAACTGTCCTTTGACGTACAGCAGGTCGGGCGGATCGGGGATTTCTTCGAGTAATGGGGAATACAGATCGTCGCCACGTTCGATGATCGTGATTTGTTCGGACCGACACCTTGCGACGATCTCACCAGCCTGTTCGCGGCTGATCGCTTCGGCGATCCCGTCGGCCACGAGGTGGCCGACTCGAGGCACTTCGAG
>CAVOEV010000195.1:0-9441 GCA_963694825.1 Planctomycetota bacterium | reverse complement strand
GATCCGACCACGACCTACACGATCGCGGCGTTGCGGAAGGCGATCGGGCAGAAGGAGATTCCCAAGGCGGCCGCACCGGCGGCCCGGTCGTATCATCGCACGCTGAGGTTCGTGGCCTCGCCGGCGGTGATCCCCGGCCTGATCATCGCACCTTCGGCCAAGCGGGGACCGGTCATCGCGCTCAGCCCCAATGCGAAATTCGCCGGCGACCTGACAAAGAAAGCCGAGACCCGGTTGTGGAAGCTCGATGACGGCACACCCGACGTGCCCTCCCCGTTGATCCACAAGGGGCTGGTCTATCTCTGTTCGGAGAACGGCAACCTGTCGTGCTTTGACTCGAAGACCGGCAAACGACATTACCTGGAGCGGACACACCGGATGCGGCACCGGGGCTCGCCGGTCGTGGCCGATGGCAAGATCTACCTGTCGGCTCGAGATGGCAAGGTGACGGTTGTCCAGGCGGGACAGACCTTCAAGATCCTGTCGCAGAACGACCTGGGAGAAGCACTGGCCGCCTCGCCAGCCATCTCCAACGGGACGATCTACCTGAGGACCTTCGACGCCTTGTGGGCGATCCGGGCCAAGTAGGACCTGGCGGTCACTCGCGTTCTGGTTTCGGCTGAGGACCACGAGTGGTGCCGTCCTGGCCGAGCGGGATCGTCTTGTGCCACACGACCGGCATGGGCCATGATTCTTGCCCGGGTTGATTCGGTTTGCGACCCAGTTGAGAACGACCGGTGTGGGAGTCAGAATGCCAAGTCATGAGAAGACAGCAACTGGCAACCGGTCGGACGCGATCAGGTCGAGTGATCCCGCGGTGCCTGGTCCTGCTTGTTTTGGCAAACCTGGCGGCCGGGGCCGCATGGGCCCAGGGGCATTCGCTGCAATCGGCCGCTGGCAAGATGACGCTCGCCGGGGGACTTCAGGTGCAGTTGTTCGCCGGCGAGCCCATGGTGCGGCAACCGATCCTGGTCAAGTGCGACGATCGTGGCCGGTTGTGGACGATCCAGTACCTGCAGTATCCCAACCCGGCGGGGCTGAAGCGGGTGAAAGTCGATCGCTGGTCACGGACTGTCTACGACCGTGTTCCCGAGCCGCCACCGAAGGGGCCCCGTGGAGCCGACCGGATCACGATTCTCGAGGACACCGACGGCGATGGCCGGGCCGATCGGGCCAAAGATTTCGTTGACGGGCTGAACCTGGCCACCGGGCTGGCCTTTGGCCACGGGGGGGTCTATGTCCTGCAGGTTCCCTACCTGCTCTTCTACCCCGACAGGAATCGAGACGACGTTCCCGATGGCCCACCCCGGGTACTGCTCAAGGGGTTTGGCATGGAGGACGCTCAGTCTCTGGCCAACCACCTGACGTGGGGCCCCGATGGCTGGCTGTATGGCGTCAACGGCAGCACGACAACCTGTCGCATCCGCGGGATCGAGTTCCAGCAGGGATGTTGGCGGTATCACCCGCCGACGGATCGGTTCGAGTTGTTCTGCGAGGGAGGCGGCAACCTCTACGGGCTCACCTTCGATGAACTTGGTCGGCTGTTCTACAGTTCCAACGGTGGCCTGTTCTTCCACGCCGTACAGGGTGGCTATTTCGTCAAGAGCTTTGCCAAGCACGGACCGCTGCACCACCTCTACACCTACGGGCACTTTCAACCGGTATTTCGAGGTGGCTTGCAGGGGGGGCCGACGACCGGCGGGACGATCTACCGTGGGCACACGCTGCCGGAGGCGTTTCGTGGGCGGTTTCTCTGCGGCAACTTCCTGGGACACACGACCAGTTCCTGGAACGTGCGGTCGCAGGCGAGCACCGTGGCCGTCACGCCGAACGGATCCTGGTTGAACGCCAACGACACGTGGTTCGGTCCGACTGACCTGTGCTTTGGGCCCGACGGGGCCGTCTACGTCAGTGATTTCCACGACCGTCGGACCGCTCATCCCGATCCGGATGCCACGTGGGATCGCAGCAATGGCAGGATCTATCGCCTGCAGGGAACCGGCGTGGCATCGACGCGGCCCGTCGACGTCGTGTCACTGCCGAGTACCGGACTGGTCAAGCTGCTCTCACATGCCAACGGCTGGTATGCGGACCGGGCTCGGATCGAGATGTTTCGACGGAAGGACAAGTCTATTGTTCCCGAGTTGAAGGCGATGGCTCGCCGCCGGGACGATAGACGGATGGCGTTGCAGGGTCTGTGGGCCGTGAATGCATCGGGAGGCCTGGACGACGCGTTTGCTCTCGAACTGCTGGCGCACCCCGGTCCACGGGTGAGGCACTGGACCGTGAGATTGCTGGGCGATCGTCGCAAGGTGTCCCGACGTGTCGGTTCGGCCATCGTCGACCTCGCCCATCGAGAGACCGATCCGGTGGTGTTGGTGCAACTGGCGGCCACGGCAAGACGGTTGCCGGCCGAAACTGGGTTGCCGGTTGCCAGGGAACTGATGCAGAAGAAACCCGGCGAGTCGGATTCTCGTTTGCCGTTGATGACCTGGTGGGCGCTCGAGCAACACGTTGCAGACAATCGTGCACAGGTGATTGGACTCTACGAAAAGGGCTCGCCACTGTGGGCCACGCGTGATGGGCTGGGTTGCGGGTTGCGGCTGGTGCGTCGGCTGTCGGCCGAGGGGACCAGGGCTGGTTATGATGCGTGCGTGAGCCTGCTGGCCACCGTGCCCGGCGGGTCGCGAGGGGAAGCGGACAAGAGATTGGCCCAGGGGCTGGCCGAACGTGCCAGCGGCCTGACGGGGCTGGGGACCGGTGGGTTGTTCAACCGGTTTGGCACCACCGAGGCCTCGGCGTTGAAACGCCGCAGTCGGAATTTTGATGACCTGACGCGGGGACTCGCCGAATACATCGGCAAGCGATGGTCAGCCGGGCGCGACAACACGTTCTGGTCGGACCTGGCGATGCGGTGCCGCGTGGATGGGTCGCACCGGTACGCTCGCACGCGGGTGGCCGACACCAGGTTGCCCGCCGCGACGCGGGCTCGCTGGTTGAGACTGTTGCGGCAGTATGGCGAAGCGGACGTGCTGCCGTTGGGAGTGAAGTTCTTCCGGTCGAGCGAGTCGGTCGAGGTGATGGCACAGGCCATGGAGGTGCTGGGGCGTTTCGGCAAGCAACGGGAGCTTGGGCTGATTGTCACCGCGTACCCGAAGCTGGCCGGCTCGTTGCAGCCAAGGGCTCGGCAACTGGTTTTCGGTCATCCGGAGACGGCACTGGCGCTGCTCGGCCTGGTTGATCGTGGACAGGTGAAAGCCAAGACGATCGACGTGGTCGAACTGAGGGCCCTGGCCATTCATAAGGATCCGCGGCTGACCAACCTGATCAAGAAGCACTGGGGCCGAGTCTCGGCGGGAACGGCCGAGGAGAAACTGGCCACGATGCGACGGTTCAAGAACGATCTCAGGGCGGGGTCGGGTCGACCGGCGGCGGGACGCGAATTGTTCAAGAAGCACTGCGCGGCGTGCCACAAGTTGTTCGGCGAGGGGGGCAAGATTGCCCCCGACCTGACCATGACCTCGCGGAAAGATCTCGAGGCGTTGCTGGCCAACATCGTCGATCCCGGTGCGGTGATTCGCCGCGACTTCCTGGCCTCGATCATTGTCACGTCCAACGGAAGAATGGTCACCGGGCTGGTGGTCAACCGCAAGGGGGACCACCTGGAGGTGGCCGATTCCAAGGGGAAGATCGTCAGGATTCTCAAGTCGGATGTCGAAATCGAAAAGGTGTCCGACACGTCGGTCATGCCCGAGCGGCTGCTCGAACAGCTCACACCACAACAACTCAGAGACTTGGTCAGTTACCTGCAGGGAACGGCTCCATGACAGCATTACCAATCACTCGACGTCGATTTCTTTCCACCGCTGCCGCGGCCACCACCGTTGGGCTGGCGACTCCGGGCCTGGCCAACACCGCTCCGGACAAGGCGCACATTGCGTTGACGCTCGACCTGGAGATGAGTCGGCACTACCCCCGTCGTGGTCTTACCGAGTGGGATTTCCAGAAAGGAAATCTCGACAAGGCGACCAAGGCGTATTCCCTGAAGGCCGCACGGGTGGCTCATGACCTGGGGGCCAAGATCCACTTCTTCTGCGTGGGCCGGGTTCTCGAGCAACCCGACGTGGGGTGGCTCAAGGAGATCATCGAGATGGGGCACCCGGTCGGGAACCACACCTACGATCACGTCAACGTCCACGCCGCCAGTCCCGCGCAGACACAGTTTCGATTTCAACGGGCTCCGTGGCTGATCCGGGGGCGGACGGTCTCGCAGATAATCGAACAGAACATCGCGACGACCAACCTGGCGATGAAGACCCGGCTGGGAATTTCGCCCAACGGGTTCCGGACGCCCGGCGGGTTTTATACCGGGCTGAAGGGACGCGAGGACCTGCAGCGGCTGATGATGAAGCAGGGTTTCAAGTGGGTCAGTTCGGTTTACCCACGACATCTTTCTGGCAAACCGAAGCAGGAACCGGGCCCGGAGGTCTACAACTCGATCATCGCCGCCCAGCAGAAGGCGCAGCCGTTCAAGTACCCCACCGGGCTGATCGAGGTCCCGATGAGCCCGATCAGCGATGTCACGGCGTTCCGGACAAATTACTGGAAGCTCGATTACTTTCTGAAGGCGGTGCGGTTGGCTGTCGAGTGGGCGATCCAGGAACGGAAGGTGTTCGACTTCCTGTCCCACCCGTCGTGCCTGGTGGTCGAGGACCCCGATTGCGAGACGATCAGGCTGGTGTGCGAACGCGTGAACCGGCAAAAGGACCGGGCCGAAATCGTCGGTCTCGACCGGATCGCCGGTCGGTTGGCCTGAGATCGCTCGGTGACGCAGGTTTATCCGCTGTCCGCTGGCCTCGGCCGCACCGATTTGGTTGACTACCACCCATCGATATTCGCCAACCCGTTACCCACTCGGGCCAACAACTTATGAGCATTGCACCACCACGGAAAACAGCACTGCTCGTCCTGGCCAGCCTGCTTGTCACCGTCACGACGGCCACGGCCGAATTCAAGGATGGCAACAAGCAACTGGGCATCACCCCTGGCGGCAAAGCGGCATTCATCGATTACAACAACGATGGCTGGATCGACCTGTTCGCCGGGCAGTTGTGGAAGAATGAGGGTGGCAAGAAGTTCGTCCTGGCCAAGGACTCGGGTGCGCCCGGTGGCGAGGTAATCTGGGGCGACTTCGACAACGATGGCAACGTCGACGTGTTCCAGTTCACCGGTGCCGGCTCGTTGCACCGCAACAAGGGTGACGGGACGTTCGAGAAGGTCGAGTTTCCCAAGCTGCCGACGATCAATTCACGCGGCGCCTCGTGGCTCGACATCAACAACGACGGCCTGCTGGATATCTACGTCGGTGGCTACGAGATCTGGACCAAGACGGTGCACCCCGATGCGATCTACATCAACCAGGGTGGTGGGAAGTTCGCCAAGCACTGGCAGAGCAAGGACGGGAACTACTCGGCTCGTGGCGTCACCGCGGGAGATCTGAACGAGGATGGATTCGTCGATGTCTACGTGTCGAATTACCGTCTGCAGCCCAACCACCTGTGGCAGAACGCAGCCGGTGGCAAGGGACTCTTCAAGAACGTGGCGATGGATGTCGGCGCTGCCGGCAAGCCGTCAGGGGTGATCAACTACACCGGCGGGATCCGGTATCCCATTTGTGGTCATACGATCGGTTCGGCCATCGGCGATCTCGACAGCGACGGGCACCTGGATATCTTTGTCGGCAACTTCGCTCACGGAGCCGCGTACCAGAACCGGCCCCAGTTCCTGCGAAACCTGGGGCCGGAAGGGAAGTATAAGTTCGAGGACAAGTCTGGGGGTGCAGGGCTGGGATACCAGGAATCGTACGCGTCACCGTCACTGGGTGACTGCGACAATGACGGGGATCTGGACCTCTACTTCACGACCGTCTACGGCCACAACCACTCGGTGCTTTACACCAACGAGGGGGCCTGGAAGTTCAAGAATGTCACCGCGGAACAGGGACTGGGCAGCCTGCCTCCGACCTACCAGTCGGCCTGGGGCGACATCGACAACGATGGCGACCTGGACCTGGCCACGGCTGGCAAGCTGTGGATCAACCAGCTGAAGGCGTCTCCGAAGAACGGCTGGGTTGCGGTGACACTCGAGGGTGACGGCAAGAAGGTCAATCGCTCGGCGATCGGCGCGATTGTTCGCGTGAAGCTCAAGGACAGGGTGCTGACGCGGCAGGTCGAGAGTGGCACCGGCGAGGGGAACCAGAACCAGCTGCGGTTGCACTTCGGCCTGGGTGCTCACGAGGGGCCGGTTGACCTCGAGATCACCTGGCTGGGTGCCGGCAAGCAAGTGGTCAAGGGCCTGGCCACAGGCAAGGTCCACAAGGTGACCTTCAAGGGCGGCCAGGGCTGAGCCCGGCACGCAGCCATCCATGAACACCTTCGATTTCAACCGCTCGTTTTTCACGTTCCGGATTGACACCCTCGTCAAGCCGCCGCTGACGGTGACGCACAAGCCGCCGTTCAGCCTCAACAACGCCAGGATTCCGATCGAATGCCGGTGTGTTGTCACCGAGAAGGCCACCGACCGGGCCCAGGCATTCGTCCTGGGGGCCAGCTGCAAGACCGAACGCGTCGGTGTCGAGGGGGACATCTGGCTGGAGCCCAACGCCGACTTTTGCCCGATCTTTTCCGACGATCGTTATCTCAGCCTGAAGACGTACTCCCAGGTCGGTACGACGATGGACCTGTTTCCGCCTGGCAGCGGCAGCCAATCGGACCGCCAAACCGGACTCATTGACGACACCTATGACAGCGTGAAGATCGACCTGGCCGAATGTGAAGCAACGCAACTGGATTCGGCCCGGGAGATCGTCGAAGCGGTCCTGGCCAACCAGAACCTGGTCGCCCGTACGGAACTGGAAAACGATCGGTACCACGCCCTGATCGAACATCCCGTCAAGACGATCAACGCCAACGAGCGCGACTGGATCTACCAGACCGACACGGGTCCGGTGCTTTTCCCCGACCTGTCCGTCGAGCCCGATGCGATGCTGACCAGCCTGGAACTGGCCTACTCGGCCTTCAACTGTCCCGACTGGATCGAGTTCATCGTGCGGCGGGTCACTCCCACGACCTCCGACATCAACGTCTACCACTACTCCGACGCGGTCCGCTGCGATTCCAGGAATCAAATGCTGCGGATCGGCTAGTGCGGCGTGGAGCGGGCAAACGGTTTCAGCCGATCACGTCCCAGATCGGCTCGCCGCCGTGAGCCACCGCTACCGGTTTGCTATCCAGGTCGGGCACGGTCATGTGCGGGTCGATGCCCAGCAACTGGTAGATCGTGGCCACGACATCCCCGGGTGAGACCGGGTGATCGATCGGGTAGCCGGCCTGTTTGTCGGTCTGGCCGAACACCGCGCCCTGGCGGACTCCGCCCCCGGCCAGCAGGCTGAAGCCGCATTGCGGCCAGTGCTCGCGGCCGGCCTTGGGGTTGATCTTGGGCGAACGGCCCATTTCACCCATCACGACGATCAGGGTCGAATCCAACAGCCCGCGTTGCTCGAGATCCTCGACCAGGGCGGTGAAGCAGAGATCGAGTACCGGGAGGTTGTAGTCCCTGAGCAGTCCGAAGTTGTTCTCGTGCATGTCGTAGGTGAACGACCCGTTGGGCGAGAAGTTCTCGGCGTGCACGCTGACGAACGGCACGTCGGATTCGACCAGTCGGCGGGCGACCATCATGCATTGCCCGAACAGGTTGCGGCCGTAGCGGTCGCGGAGTGCGTCGGGTTCGTCGGAGAGGTCAAAGGCGTCGCGGGTCTTGCTCGAGACGAGCATCGAGAAGGCTCGTTTCTGGAACCCGTCGAGGCGGTCGATGGCACGAGAGGCCTGGAGTTGCTCGAAGCGGGTGTCGAGTTGGTCGAGCAGGCTGCGGCGGTTGCCGAGCCGGTCCTGGTTCATGCCGGTCAGTGCATCCAGGGCCGGCATCATCGGTTCGCCGTAGGGCCAGACCGGGTCGTAGTAGGGCCGGCCGGGTTTCTTGCGGAAGGTCGGTTTGCAGATGCTGAACATCGGGTCGTACTGTGCGCCCAGGTAGCCACCGTAGGGGCCGGGTCTGCGGATGCCGGGGTAATTGCTCGCCTCGCCCCAACCCGGGTAGCAGGGCATGCAGACCGATCCGGGCAATTCGCTGGACCCCATGCCCAGGTACTGGCAGACGGCACCGATATCGGGCGGGTCGCTGCGGCTGACGCGTAGGGCTTGCGGCTTGCCGTCGGCGTAGCCGGTCATCATGGCCAGCGGATTGTGTGAGTTGTAGTTGTGAGTGATGGTGCGAATCAGGCTGGCCCGGTGCATCAGCTTTGCGGTCCGCGGCAGGTGTTCGCAGATTTGTAGGCCGGGCAGCGAGGTGTTGATCGGAGAGAACTCGCCGCGGACTTCCGGCGGTGCGTCGGGTTTCAGGTCGAACATGTCCATCTGGCTGGGTCCGCCCAGCAGGTTGAACATGATGACCGACTTGGCCGAGCCGTTTTCGGGTCGGGCCTGTCCCCCACCGGCCGCCTGAAGCAGCCGGGGCACACTGAAGCCGCCCAGTCCGCCAAACAGCGACAGTCCGCCAACGCGGAGCAGTTCGCGGCGGGTTTGCTGCGGCGAGGTCATACGAGCTCCCGGATGACCTGGCCTTGGGGCAGGGCCTCGATCGGTCGATCGTCGAGTGTTTTCAATTCGGCCCGGGGGTTCATGCCCAGGGCGTGGTAGACGGTGGCCGCGAAGTCGGGGACCGAGACGGGTCGGTCCTTGATGTCGGCAGCGTGGGCGTCGCTGGCTCCCAGCACCATGCCGGTCTTCACGCCGCCGCCGCCCAGCGTCAGGCTGAAGCAGCGGTTCCAGTGGTCGCGGCCGGCGCCGCGGGCGTCGTCGTTCAATCGCGGTGTGCGACCGAACTCGCCAGCGGTGATCACCAGCGTGTTGTCCATCAGGCCCCGGTCGGCCAGGTCGTTGAGTAGCGCGGCGTAGCCCTGTTCGTAGGCGGGGACCTCGGTCCGCAGTCGCGGGAACACCTCGGGGTGATGGTCCCAGCCGTAGCGGATGTATCCCTTGATGGTGACGAACCGCACACCCGCTTCGACCAGGCGACGGGCCAGCAGCAGGCCCTGTCCCACGCGATTGCGGCCGTAGGCGGTTCGCAGCGAGTCGGGTTCCTGTGCCAGGTCAAAGGCGTTCTTGGCCTTTCTTGACGTGATCATCGAGAAGGCACGAGCCTGGAACTCGTCGTGCGTGCGTGCAAAGGACAACTGTTGTTCGGTACGAGCCTGGAAACGGTCGACCGCCTCCAGCAGGCCGCGACGACCTGACTGGCGGTCGTTGGAGACCGAGCCGGGAGGATTGAAGGCGTTGACGGCGTAGCTGCTGCTGTTCGGGTCGCTCTCGACGACGAATGGATCGT
>CAVOEV010000194.1:0-9480 GCA_963694825.1 Planctomycetota bacterium | reverse complement strand
CA
This sequence comes from Planctomycetota bacterium, assembly GCA_963694825.1. GTDB lineage: Bacteria > Planctomycetota > Planctomycetia > Planctomycetales > Planctomycetaceae > UBA8437. The sequence goes on along the minus strand of CAVOEV010000194.1, from coordinate 9,478 downwards.
ACTGTCCCCAACCGCCTCGGCCACCCAGGCACAGGGGGACACCCAGCAGTGCCAGGTAGAGGAACAGGTCGACGGTTTTGAGCCAGCCAGAGTTTACGGGGGTGGTTGCGGGGCCGGTTGCGGGGGTGGACATTGCGAGGTCCTGATTGCGGAACGGCAGTGGGTGTTCAGGCGGCCTGGTCGAGTGGTTCGGTGGTCTCGACGTCGGTTTCGGTGCCTTCGTACTGGTAGCCGTAACCGTAGCCGTAATAGTCGCTACCGGTTTCGGCGGTGACGTGGTTGATGACCGCACCGATCAGTGTGGCTCCGACAGCGGTCAGTGCTTCGGCTGCTCGGATCACCATGCGTCGTCGGTTCTTGTCGGGTCGTACGACGAGCAGGGTTCCGTCGACCTGTCGGCCGATGATTGCTGCGTCGGTGACGGCGAGAGTGGGGGGTGCATCGATGATGACCTGGTCATAGGCCGTTTCGGCCCACGCGAGCAGTTCGGAGAATTGGTCTCCGTAGAGCAATTCGGCGGGGTTGGTGGGTCGGGTACCTGACGGGATGATGTCGAGTGTTTCGAGTGAAGTGGCGAAGACGTTTCCGTCGGTGGCGGCGGATATGGGGAGATCGCTACGGAGGATATTCGAGAGTCCCTGTGGTCCCCGGAGGTCGACCATCGCGGTCAGTCCCGGACGTCTCATGTCGGCGTCGATCACAAGTGTTCGTTTGCCGCTTTGTGCGAAGGCGACGGCGAGGTTGGCGAGCACGGTCGTCTTGCCATCGCCCGGTTCGGTGCTGGTGACCACCAGTCGGTTGGTCGGTTCGTTCGAGAATGCCAGCGTCGTTCGGAGCGTCCGGAAGACTTCGGTTTCCGGCCCATTGGGTTCGGCAAACGTCCTGACTGATTCGAGTCCTTTATTGTCGGTGTTGTTGTCGGAGTTAGCGTCGAGTGGCAGTTCACCGACGATTGCCAGCACGGGCAGTCCGGCCTGCAGTTGGAGTTCTTCGGGCGAGCGGAACCGATCGTCGAAGTAGTCGAGGACATAGATCATGCCCAGTCCGGACCCGAGTCCACCGACGAGGGCAATCATCGCGACGAGCAGCAATCGGGGTGTGACGGGGGCCTTGGCCACCTTGGGCTGGCTGACGATCTTGGTTCTGAGTCCGCCACGTTCCTTGCCGAGGTCGGTCCGTGAGATACGAGTCGCCAGTGCGATTGCGAGTTCTCGTTTGCGGGCCAGGTCGAAGTTCAGCATTCGGATCCGTCCCATGATGGCTTCGAAGCTCGACACCACCCGGCTTTCCTGGTCGAAGTCATCTTGGAGGGCTTTCTCACGGAGTTCGGCGTATCGCAGTTTCTGAGCGGCCATGTTGATCAGCGTGGGGGTCAGTCGTGTCTTGGCCAGTGTGGTCATTTGTTCGGTGATGGTGATGGGTCGTTCGGTGAGCCATTTTTGTCGTGCCACGATTCGTGCGGCGAGCATTTGCATGCGAGGGTGATTGGGTCCGAGTTCGGACGAGTCGTTTCGGTAGGCGACCTGATCGTTGATCAGTTGTTGTCGGGTCCGGCCTTCGATCCATGAGTCCTGCGAGTTGAGTCCCATTTGTCTCATGAAGACTTCCTTACCGACCACTTCGATCTGTTGCAGAGCGAACTGGTGAATGTCTTCGCCTCGAGCCGCTGCCTCACGAATTGCCTGTACGGTGGCTCGGGCTTCTCGGGTCCGGTTCATCGCATCGATCAGGTGTTTGTTGAGTTCCTGCAGTCGTTCGGCGGCGGGGTTGATGTTCTGGTTATCGGGTCCGGAGATGATTTGCATCTGGCGTTTGAGGGTGATCAATTCGGAGTTGATCTTGTTGGTTTCCGCGTCGAGTGTTTCTCGTTTTTGTGTCAGGAACTCAACATCCTCGCTCGCCGAGGACTTGTGAATTTCTTGCATGAGTTTCAGGTAGCTGTCGACAACGTGGTTGACGATGGCGGCGGCGGTCTGAGGGTCTCGGGAGCGGTAGCGGACGTCGATCAGGTTGGTTCGCCGAGGTGCAGAGACTCCGAGATGTTCTCGAAGTGCGGCGATCCACTTGGATCGGGGCACGTCCTTGAGATCGATTCGGTGCTTGGCCGGCAGTTTTTGCAGCACTTCTTCGAGCACCAGGTCGCTGGTGAGCACTCCCTGGTAGTTGGCCATGTTCTCACGCACCCCGCCCTGGCTTCCGCCGGTTTCGTCGAGCACATTGGAGCCCATTTGCAGGACGTAGAGTCTGGAGTTCGATTCGTACAACCGGGGTGCGGTGGCGTAGTAGAGTCCAGCGAGGAGAACGGCGACGAAGAGCGAGGTGACGAGCAGTCCTTTGCGGACTCGGACCACGTGCAGGAAGCGAACGACCCGCGTCAGCGTGGCCGTGGCCGTGGCCGTGGCCGTGGCGGGGGCCTCGTCGAGCGAGCGGTTCGGCTGTGGCAGGTCGGTCGACATCGGGCCTGAGTGTCGTGAGGTGAAGCGGCGGCTGGGTTGTCGGGCTGGGTGTTTAGAAGAATGGTGTGAGGCTGGCTCCGATTCCGAAGCGGACGATCTTGACCAGTTCGAGCAGCATGGTGGCGGGTGTGTGTTCGATGGAGACGACGTCACGTGGTCCGAGTCGAACATTTCGGCTGGCGTCTCGTTTGGCTTCCATCAGCGAGACTTCGATCACGGCGGTCTGGCCGCTGCCATCGGGCAGTGGCCGGATGACGTAGACCTTGTCAGCGACGGTAGACGAGAGTCCTCCGGCGAGAGCGATGGCATCGAGGACACGGACTTCGCGGTCGTAGGGGAAGTCGTAGCGGTTGGGTTTCCTGACCAGTCCCATGACGTGAATCGGTTCGGGATCTCGTTTCTCGATCATCACGGTCGCTCCATCGGCGACGTAGTACCCGGCCGACCCGGCCTGTGTGGCTTCGACCAGATTGATTCTCAGGATTTGGTCCGAGTTGTCATTGTCTGGATCGCCGATGGTGAGGCTGTATCCGGCGGTCCGGATGCCGTTCTTACCGGTTGGTCGATTGGCGTCATCGCGTGCCATGGACTTGATTTCGACATTGCTACCGGCGTCGCTCGAGAGTCCACCGGCGGCATAGATGGCGGCCAGCAGGCTGCTGCGATCTCGCGACAGGTCATAGACACCGGGTTCCTTGACGCCTCCGAGTACCATCACTCGATTCTTGAACTGTTGTTTCATGGTGACGGTGACATTGGGCGACCAGAACAGTCCGCGATTGACGCAGGCGGCGGTCACGGCGGCTTCGGCACCTTCGAGTGTCAATCCGGCCAACTGCAGCGAGCCGACTCCGGGCATGGTCGCCTTGCCGGTTTCGGCGTTGACTCGGACAGGCCACGAGACGGTACTGTTGGTGGTGAGTCCCGATGCGATTGTGACTTCGAGCACATCTCCGGCGGCGATCGCCTGGCTGCCGACGGCCGGCATGGTGATGTTGGTCCATTGAACGGTTCGCGGGTTGTCGTAGGCCTTGGCAATCAGGTTCTCGGGGATCGTCGCTGCGGTGTAGTGTTCGCCGGCAGATCCCATCATCGCGCAGCCGGTGGTTGCCATTGGCAAGAGCAGCCCAACCATCAAGCAGGTCGCGGCACGATGCAGGAATCGAGATCGCATGGGCGGTTGTTTATTGAGAGCGGATCGCGAGGACCGCGCCGGAGTCGCTTCGACCTTGTGGCCGAAACAATTCTGGACGGGATGGGCTCGGAGTGTTTCGGAAAAATCTGAACAGAAAAGTGATCGAGACATATCGCGGCGGGGACGGTACGAGAGAGCGAGTCTTGCGTCAATATCGCTTCGGGACCGGGTGGTTGACGTCCGATTTCACCTTGCAGTGGTGGCCGTGTCGGACCTAGGTTCTCGCCTCATGTCAGATTCCTTCTTCACCCTGCCCACGGCGGTCATCCTGTCCGCGGCGGTTGTCGGTTCCTGTTTGCTGTTGGTGTGGCAACGCCGACTGGCTGTGCGGGGCGTGTTGAGTCTTCTGCGGCGTCGTGGTGGGCGGGTGGTTTATCGTTCGAGCGAGGAATCCGCCCTGATTGGCAATGGGGTTGGCGAGTCTTTTGCTGGTGCCCGGTTGACGGTGTTGACGCCATCGCGAGTGATCAAGCGTCAGGACAGTCTGGTGGCGGTGATCGAGGCCGAGAAGACACGGCGAGCTGCGGCGATTGCCGAATCGACGGGTTTGTTCGAAGTGCCTCGCCTGATCGGTGGAAATCCGGAGTCGGGTCGAATCGATTTCGAGCGGATAGCGGGTGTCGAGCCGATGTGGAGTTGGCTGGTTGGTCGTCGCGGTGCGTGTGTGACTGCGATGGCCGAGCGAGTTGGCGGATCGTTGGCGGCGGTTCACGAGACAATGCGGTTGCCGGTGGGTTGGGGCGAGCGGCTGCCGGATCCGTGGCGTGTCGAGCCCTGGAGTGTGGCCGGGTTGTCGACGACTCAGGACCATGAAGTGGCCTTGCACGGCGATTTCAATGCTTGGAACTTGTTGGTGGCTGGTAACGGTCGCCGGTTGGTGATCACCGACTGGGCCGGTTCGGATCTCTGCAGCCCGCTGGTCGCTCGTGGTCCGTGGGTCTTCGACGCGGCGTGGCTGGTGATCACGTTGTTCCGGAGCCGTTTGGGTCGGATCGAGCGGATCTCGGAGGCCGAGTTGTTTTCGAGGGTATTTCTCGAGTCGTACGGTGCATCTCGGGGATTGCCCGAGGCGCCGGTGTTGTGTGGCGCGTACCTGAACGGGCTGATGCCCGTGCTGGATCGACCCGAGATCCGAGGCCGTCGCGAGCAGTGGTTGCGGCCGAAGCTGGATGTGCTGCGATTGAGTCGATTTGCGACCGGGTTGTGCGAGAGCCCGGTTCGGCGATCTGCGGCGTAGTCGGGCGTGTCCCGTATTCCCTCGGCGGGGCGATTCTGGTATTACCCCACCCCGCAATTTGCGGTCGAATCGACCAATCCCGTTGCGCGCCGTCATCGCATGTCATCGGCCTCAAAAACTTCATCCCCAGTTCTCTTGCCGACGTCGGCCTCACCGGCGACATCGGCAATCAGGCGATTGTCGTTGCGCGAAAATTTTGCGTGGACGTTGCCGGCCAACCTAACCTACGCCGCCTGCCAGTGGGGCATTCTGCTGGTGCTGGCCCGGATCGGTTCGACCGGCCTGGTCGGTTTGTACGTCTTGGGTCTGAGCATCACGGCTCCGATTTTCGTGTGTGCGAGTTTTCAGCTTCGAGCGATCCAGGCCACGGACACTCATGGTGACTTCAGTTTCGGCGACTACCTGGGCCTGAGGCTGGTTGCGACGGCGGTGGCACTTGTATTGGCCGGCGGGATTGCCTGGGGGATCGGGCACCGCGACTCGGCGTTGTGGGCAGTGATGCTGTTGGCATTGGCCAAGTCGTTCGAGTCGATATCGGACGTGATCTACGGGTTGCTTCAGCAGAACGAGCGGATGGACCGCGTGGCTCGGAGCAAGGCGTTTCATGGAGTGGCCTTGTTGGTGGGTGTTTTTGGTGGAGCGATGGCGACGGGCGAAATCGTTGGTGCCATGGGTGGCCTGGTGGCTGCTCGGTTACTGGTGCTGTTGGCCTGCGACCTGCCGTCGGCCAGCTGGATCGCTGGATCCGAAATCCGCCAGGCATTGCGACCGCGATGGCAGTCGAGTCAGCTGCGTGGGCTGGCCGCACTTGGCCTGCCGTTGGCGGTGGTGACGCTGCTGATTTCTCTCGAGACCAATATTCCTCAGTACTTCGTCACTCATCAGTTGGGTGTGACCGAGCTCGGAGTCTTCGGTGCGATTGCCGCGTTGATCACTGCTGGCGGCATGTTCACTCGAGCGATGAACCAGGTGGCGAGCCCTCGCCTGGCGTCGATGTTTCATTCGGACGATTTCGCGGGTTTCCGTCGTCTGCTGAGTAAGATCCTGGGCATGTACCTGGTGTTGGGCTTGTTGGGATTGGCGATGGTTCCGTTGATGGGCAGTTGGTTGTTGGGGACGTTGTTCGGTTCCGACTTCCGTCTGCACGTCGATCTGTTGCTGGTGGTGATGTTGGCCGCGTCGGTGGCCTATCTTTCGGGTGCTCTGACGTCGGCGATGATTGCGATCCGAGCGATCCGATCTCAGTTGCCCTTGAGGCTGATGACGTCGGCGACGTCGTTGGTCGGCTGCCTGTTGTTGATGCCGGATTTCGGGCTGCTGGGTGCTGGTCTGGCGTTGGTGCTGGCGAAGATCCCGTTTGTTGTGGTTTCGCTGGTGATCGTATTGCGGGCGACTCGAGGTAGCGGGTCGTCGCTGGCGGAGGGTGTCTGAGCATGTGTGGGTTGGCAGGATGGCACCGCGGTTCGAGTCGTCCCGAGTTGGGTCTGACGGCCGGCGTGATGGCCGACCGGTTGAGTCATCGTGGTCCGGACGCGTCGGGAGTCTGGCAGAGTCGTTGCGGGACAACGTCGTTGGGTTTCCGCCGCCTGGCGATCCGGGACCTGGACCTGCGAGCCAATCAGCCGATGACTTCGGCCAGTGGCCGGACGACGATCGTATTGAACGGCGAGATCTACAACACGGACGAGTTGGCTGCGAGTTTTCTGGGCGGTGTGTCGTTGCGAACGACGAGTGACACGGAGGTGTTGCTCGAGGCATTCGAGCGTCGTGGTGCCGAGTTGTTTTCGGAGATCAACGGGATGTTTGCCGTGGCGATCTGGAGTCACGACGAGGGCACGTTGTATTTGGCCCGAGATGGTGCGGGCAAGAAGCCACTGTATCTCTACCACGGCGACGACTTCATCGGTTTCGCGTCAGAACTGCGTGCGTTTGACGGTTGGGCACGGGATATCGATCCGGATGTGGTCCCCGAGTTCCTTCACTTTGGTTACGTACCTGCTCCGCGGACGTTCTTCCGTCAGATCGAGCAGTTGCGGCCGGGCGAGGTGGTGCGGTTGGCCAAGGGTCGGATTGCCGGGCGTCATCGGTTTCAGGAGCCGTTGGAATGGGCCTGGGGCCAACGGGATGTGTGTGACGAGGAACAGCTGTCGGAATTGCTCGACGACGCCGTATCGTGTCGGACTGCCAGCGACGTTCCATTGGGCACGTTCTTATCCGGCGGCGTCGATTCGTCGTTGGTGGCTGCTTCGCTGAGTGCCTTGGGTCACGGCGAGTTGCCGGTATTCACGGTCTCGTTTGACGAGTCGAAGTACGACGAGGCTCCTCATGCCGCGGCCATCGCCAAGCACCTGGGTCTTCCTCACCAGGTCATCTCGGTCGATCTCGACTCGCTCCCCGACCTGGTCGACGACTACCTGGACTGTTACGAGCAGCCGTACGCCGACACATCGGGATTGCCGACGATGTTGTTGTGTCGAGCGGTGAGCCAGCACGTGACGGTGGCTTTGTGCGGAGACGGCGGCGACGAATTCTTTGGCGGGTACGCTCGTTACGGGTGGTTCGAGCGAGCGTTACTGGCCGGTCGATGGCCGGGTGCGGTGCGTTGGCTGATCGGTCGGACGGCTCGGGTATTGGACGGCCAGCGAGGCCGTCGGTTATCGAGTTGGCTGGTGCGTCGCGACCCGGCGGGTCTGTATGCCGAGATCCTGCGAGGCTGGCACGTGACTGCGATTTCGGACCTTGTTCCGGACATCGACGGAGCCGACCAGCGGCCGGTGTCGCTGGTGCGGGACGTGTTTGATCGAGTCGACTCGGACCCGCTCTCGCAGGCAGCCGCATTCGACGCGACCTACTACATTCCCGACGATTTGCAGGTGAAGGTTGACCGAGCCTCGATGCGGTACGGTCTGGAAGTACGGTGTCCGTTGTTGGATCACCGCGTGAGGCGATTTGGTGCCGAGTTGTCGACCGGTGTTCGGACTCGGGGCGGGTTGAAGAGTGTGCTTCGCGACCAGTTGGCTCGGCGTGTGCCACGCAGTCTGTTCGAACGGCCGAAGATGGGGTTCGGCGTACCGTTGGCCCGTTGGATGTCCGGACCATTGGCCGATCGGATTGCCGACAGCCTGGGGAGTCGGGCATTTCGCGAATGCAGTTGGTTGGATCGGTCGACGGTCGAGCGAGTGGTGGGGGCATTTGAGTCGGGGCGAGTCGAGTACGCTGGTGCGGTTTGGAAGCTGTTCGTATTGTCCGACGCTCTTGAGAAGCTCGAGTCGTCGTCGACAGGGACATCGGACGGGCTTGGGATGATGTCGGGGAGGGCTGCATGAGCCACTTGGGCACGGCGGTATTTCCCAGCGGTCGGCAGGCAGTCGCGTCATCGACGACGGGCAGTCTGCAGCTGGCGTGTGCGACGATTGCCTTGTTCCTGTTGCCGTTCCCGGCATTGAACTTTGGTATCAGTTTCACGGCTGCCGACGTGTTCCTGGTCACCGCAGTGTTGTTGAATGCGACTCAGTTGGTTCGATTGCAGGCCTTCCAGATCCCGTTCCTGTTGGCGTTGCCGCTGTTTGTGGTATCGACGCTGCTGGATCCGGACGGCGGCCTGATCGAGTTGGTGCAGGTGCTCTACATCTGGGGCTTCGTTGTCCCGTTTGGTTGGGTGGCATTTGTGGGACTGGGAATTCGCCGCATCGTGTTGATCGTGCTGATTTCGGCAGCGACGAACGCGGTGGTGGCTGTGGGCCAGGGGGCGGGTTATCTGCCCGAGTTGGGCAACCAGCACATCATTGATTTTGGCGGCGGGTTTTCACGGGCTGCTGGTCTGAGTCTAAAGTGCAATTCGCTGGTAATGAGCCTGACGCCGTGCCTGATGTTGATTCCCTTCCTGTTGCGTCTTCGGACTCGGCTGTCGATGCTGCTGATCTTGATTCCCGGCCTGTTGGCAGCGGTATCCAAGTCGATTATTTTCGCTTTACCGGGAGTGTTGTGGTACGTCTGGCACGAGCCACGCCGTCGTGGCGTGGTGGCATTCCTGTGCGTGCTGGGGCTGGCGTGGATGATCCAGGGCGAAGGGGTCAGCGGCGTGGGTGACATGTGGTACCACTTCAGCGACCTGGCGACACGTCGGTTGGACCGGGTCGAGGATTCGATTGACGAGCGGATCGAGCTGATCCGCATATCGCTCGATCATGCTTCGGACACCCTTCTGGTAGGTTATGGTCCGGCCGGTACACATGTCCGCATTTCGGCGATGACCAACAACACGGTTCACGTGTATTATTTGGGCGTGGTGTTGTCGGGAGGCATCCCGGCGGCGTGCTTGGCGTTTACGGGGATGGGTCTGATTGTCGGCGGTCTGTGGAAGCACGGCCAGCGGCATGTCTGTCTGTACGTGGTGTCTCACCTGTTGGCATTGTCTGTGATGACGGCTCTATTGGTCAGTTTCCAGTTCCTGCCATTCCTGGTCGGCGGAGCCATTCTGGCTCGACTCTCCACCGAATCGGCTTCCGCCCCTGCCCCTGTCCCTGCCCCCGACCCATCTCGTCTTGGGTTGTCTTCCACCCCCTTGGCCTGGACACCGCCGCAATGACG
>CAVOEV010000193.1:0-9482 GCA_963694825.1 Planctomycetota bacterium | reverse complement strand
GGACCGCAGCCGCCGCGATCGCAACTCGGGTCAGATTCTTAACAGCCCGCTGGGAAACCGTCGCGCGAGCCTGGACCGTGGTTCCAGGAAACGCAACAGCATTTTCCCGTTGGTAAACCGGACAGTATCGTCGGGTCCCGAGTTGCCATTCGGCAAGTTGATCGACCAGATGCACAAGCAGAACATCCAGGACATCGTGCGGGGCAAGACGTTCCAGGAATCCAACATGAGGATTCAGCAGGCGCTGATCGAACTGCAGCAGCGTCGACTGGCCGCCGCCCGTGCCAAACAACAGGTCTCCTCCGGCGGTTCCGGAAATCCCGGAAAATCCGGAAAATCCGGAAACTCCGAAGAATCCAGCGGCAAACAACGCTACCGCAAGGGCGATACTAAGAGCGGTCAAAAAGAGCGGATCGGCGGCCGGGTCCGGCCCGGCGGTAAGAAAAACGGCGGCTCGGGATCCACCGGCGGTGGCAAGAAGGGTCGGACCGGCGAGGGCGATTCGGGCGTCCGCCAGGGATCCGGGATCCCGGTGAGTCCAAATTTCTAGGGACTCGCCAGAGTCAAACTCGCGAGTAATCCGACCGGCAAGCGAGCATCCTTCGGCCGCTTGTTGACCCGCTGACGGACTGGTAGAGTCCGCGAGGCCGCCGGTCTGGCCGAATCCGGAAGTTCTTCTACGCGGGGAGTCGACGATGTTGACAAAGTTGGGATGGCAGTCGTGGATGCGGGTGGGACAAGTGGCCGGGATCGTGGCCGCCACCGCCGTGCTGGGCTTGCTTGCGACCACGGAGAAAGTGCAAGCCGAGCCAAAAATGGTGGCGGCGGTCGAAGGGATCGCCGAGTTCCAGTTGGACAACGGCATCCGCGTCCTGCTGGTTCCCGACAAGTCCAAGCCTACGGTCACCGTCAACCTGACCGTGTTCGTGGGGTCCCGGCACGAAGGCTACGGCGAAGCCGGAATGGCTCACCTGCTGGAACACATGCTCTTCAAAGGCACCAAGAAACACCCCAACGTCCCCAAGGAACTCCAGGACCACGGAGCCCGGTTCAATGGGACGACCTGGGTCGATCGCACCAACTACTACGAAACGCTTCCGGCAAGTCCAGAGAACCTGGAATTCGCACTGGAACTCGAAGCCGACCGCATGATGAACAGCCTGATCCGGGCCGAGGACCTGGCGTCCGAGATGTCGGTGGTGAGGAACGAGTTCGAACGAGGCGAAAACAGCCCGAACCGGGTGCTCTCGCAACGCATGACGGCCGTCGCATTCGAATGGCACAACTACGGCCGCTCGACCATCGGCAACCGAGCCGACATCGAACGCGTGCCCGTCTCGAATCTCAGGAACTTCTACCGCAAGTACTACCAGCCGGACAACGCGATGGTGATCGTCGCCGGACAGTTCGATCCCCGCTTAGCACTCGGCCTGATCCAAAACACCTTCGGCCAGATTCCTCGGCCCAAACGAAAACTGGCCAACACCTACACCGAAGAACCTGCCCAGGATGGAGAACGAATCGTCACGCTCAGACGAGTCGGCAAAGTGGCCGTCGTCGGAGCCATCTATCACATCCCCGCCGGACCACACCCTGATTTCGTTCCACTCAAACTCCTCACTGATATTCTCACCAGTTCACCCACCGGACGACTCTACAAGTCGCTGGTTCAGACCAAGCGAGCCGCCAGTCTCGAAGGCAACGCCTACGCCTTTCACGATCCCGGCGTGATCGAACTGATGGCCGAAGTGACTCCCGGCAACGACCCGCGTGATGTACTCAATCGGCTCACCGATACCATCGACCAGGTCGTCGCCAATGGAGTCACCGACGAGGAAGTCAAACGCAGCCAAGCCCGGTTCCTCAGACAACGCGAACTGGCCGCCAACAACACCAGCCAACTCGCCGTACAACTCTCCGAATGGGCCTCGCAGGGCGACTGGAGATTGTACTTCATCAACCGAGACCGACTCGAAGCCGTCACCGCCGAAGACGTCCAGCGAGCCGCCAAGGCCTACCTGGTCCAGAACAACCGCACCGTCGGACTGTTCCTGCCAACCCAGGTCGCCTCGAGAACCGCGATTCCCGCCACACCCAACCTCGCCGAGATGATCGGTGACTACAAGGGCCGCAAAAGCGTTGTGGCCGGCGAAGCGTTCGATGTGTCGCCCGAGAATATCGGAAAACACACGATCCGCACGACGCTCAAGAGCGGGATCCAGGTCGCGATGCTCCCCAAGAAAACTCGAGGCGAAGCCGTCAACCTCCAACTCACGCTCCGCTACGGGACCGCCAAAACTCTCGGCGACAAAACCGTCGCCGGTGAGTTCCTGCCAACTCTCATGACGCGAGGCACCCGGTCGCTCTCTCGCACGCAACTCAACGACAAACTCGCCGAACTCCGAGCATCACTCTCGGGTAGCGGAAGCAGCAACAACGCCGGTGTCGCCAACTTCAGTCTCCGTGCCACCAGGACGACTCTGCCCGAAGTCATCGGACTGCTCAAACAAGTCCTCCGACAACCGACCCTGCCCGAAGAGGAACTGGCACTGATGAAGCAGCGGGCACTGGCAGGACTCGAAAAACAAAAGGCCGACCCGCAGGCACTGGCCATGAATATGCTCAGACGTGCCTTCCGGCCATTTGCGGAAACCGACCCGAGATACCAGCCGACGATTCCCGAGGAAATTGCTCGGGTCCAGGCGATGGATCGTGAACAACTGGCCTCGCTCTACAAGAACTTCCTCGGTAGCCAGCATGGCGAATTGGCCGTCGTCGGCGACTTTGATCCCAAGACCACACTCCCACTGCTCGAAACACTGCTGGCCGATTGGACTGCCAACCAAGACTACGCTCACATCCGTCGAGACGGCAGCCAGCCGTACAAACCCGGCAGCCGGAAAATCCTGACTCCCGATAAGGCCAACGCCTTCTACGGAGCCGGTCTCGTGTTTTCGATGAAAGACACTCACCCCGACTACCCGTCGCTGGTCCTGTCCAACTACATCCTTGGTGGAGGCTCACTCGCGTCTCGGCTCGGGACACGCGTTCGACAAAAAGAAGGACTCTCCTATGGCATCTTCTCGATGTTCGGTGCCGGAAGCGTCAATCCTCGAGGCAGCCTCACCATCGTCGCCATCTCCAACCCGCAAAACTCGCCCAAGGTCGTCACGGCGATCCGCGACGAAATCGACAAGTTTCTCAAGTCCGGAGTCACCCAGGAAGAACTGGCCGCAGCTCAAACAGGATACCTGCAGGCACGCAAGGTCGGACGCACCGACGACGCACGACTCGCCGGACTGCTCAACGCAACACTCTTCTCAAAACGCACTCTCAAATTCCACGCTGAACTCGAACAACGTATCGCCAACACCACCCCCGACAGCGTGCTCTCGGCCACACGCAAGTACTTCGATCCCAACAAACTGTTCATCGTCACCGCCGGTGACTTCGACAAGAAGCCCGTCGACAAGAAGCCCGTCGACAAGAAGCCCGTCGACAAGAAGCCGGGCACGAAGAAGTAGAAGCTGAACTCACACCGATCGCACGATCGACTGGCAACACCGGAGACTCGACAGATGCGCACTCGTTCCTGCCTGGTTTGGCTGCTGCTGGTGGCGTCAGCCTCGGCCAATGGCTTCTCGTATCCACTCTTCGACGGCAAAACACTCGATGGATGGACTGTCGAAAATGGAGCCCGGGCCGACGTCCAACAGGGCACGATCCGATTGCTCGAAGGCAACGGCTGGCTGCGCAGCGATCACACCTACGCAGACTTCCTGCTGCACGTCGAATGGAAGGCCGACAAGGACTCGAAGTACGACGCCGGCATCTTCATCCGCACTCAAACAGGTGGCTCACCGTGGCCGTCAAAGGGCTACCAACTGAATCTGCTCGAAGGCAAGGAAGGCGCCTGTGGACGCTTGAAAGGAGCCACACCGCCACCGGGACTCGTCCGCAAGGGGCGTTGGAACAGCTTCGATATCATCGCTGTTGACGACTCGTTGTCACTGGCCATCAACGGCACACCCGCCTATCAAGTCCGAGGAATGGAGATCGGCCGAGGCCACATCGGGATCCAGATCGAAGTCCCCGGAGGAGGACAGTTTGCGATCAGGAATGTCCACGTCACCGAACTCGGACACAAGAGCCTCTTCAACGGACGTGACCTCACAGGCTGGGAAGGCGCCCAGGCACCGGCGAAATCTTGCTGGCAAGTCCAACGCAACAAGCCCGCCACCAACTACTCGAAATTCTGGAACCGGGCCGTCGCTCGCTACCAGAAACTGGGTGGCCAGCCGCTTGGACTGACCAAACTGGCACGCCAGACTGGCAACGACGGCATCATTCAATGCACCGGCAACAAAGGACCCTGGTTGAAAACCACCCGGCAATTCGCCGACTTCAACTTCCGGTTCCAGTACCAGGTCTCACCCGGTGGAAACAGCGGGATCTATGTCCGCGTGCCAGCCAACGGAAACCACCACCGCAACAACGACTCGTTGCCACCAGCCGGGTTCGAAGTCCAAGTGCTCGACGATAACGCCACGAAATACGCCAAGCTCAAGGACTACCAGTACTGTGGATCGGTCTACGACATCGCCGGAGCCACCGCTCGAATCTGCAAGCCGGCCGGACGATGGAACACGATGGAAATCAACTGCCACCAACACCACATCACCACCATCCACAACGGCGTGACCATCGTCGACATCACACCAGAGACTCACCCAAAACTTGCACTCAGAAAACTCGAAGGATTCCTCGGCCTGCAAAACCACAGCACCGTCGTCAAGTTCCGCCGACTCCGAATCGGACCGGCCGTCTCCTCTCGCTGATCGATCGAGGAACCGCATGAACGACTCCACGACGATGCATCCGTCGATCGAGACGTACGAGCAGGCGATCGAGTTCCTGTTCGGACGAATCAACTACGAACGACTCCACCACGACCTCTACTCCACCAGCGACTTCAAACTCGACCGCATGGCTCACCTGCTCGAGCGGATCGAGAACCCTCAACTGCACATCCCCGTGGTTCACATAGCCGGTAGCAAGGGCAAAGGGTCCACCGCAGCGATGATCGCCGCAGGCCTGCGCACATCGGGTCGGAAAACCGGACTGTTCACGTCGCCACACATCGATGCCTTCGAAGAACGGATGGTCGTCGATGGAGTGCAACCGACACGGGAAGAACTGACACGACTCGTGGATGACATCTCGGGCGTCGTTCGACAAATCGAATCCGAACCCGGACACGTTTCACCCACCTACTTCGAATTGACCACCGCGCTCGCCTGGCAACACTTCCGAAACAATCGCGTCGAATGGGCCGTGCTCGAAGTCGGCCTCGGAGGACGACTCGATGCCACAAACCTCTGCCAGCCATTCGTCTCGGTCATCACCAGCATCAGCCGCGACCACACCAGACTCCTGGGAAGCGAACTGGATCAGATCGCTCGCGAAAAGGCCGGGATCATCAAGCCCGGCGTGCCGGTTGTCTGCGGAGTCGAACAGCCCGAGGCACTCGCTGCCATCGAAGACGCCGCTGCACTCTGCAATGCCCAACTCTGGCGGCTGGGACGCGAAATCCAACTCGAATACAACCCCCAACGACACACCGCTCGTGTCGTGACTCCCGCTCGGACCTGGCCGGAAATCCACGTGCCACTCTTCGGACGACACCAGGCCGCCAATACCGCACTCGCCGCCGCTGCGATCGACCTCGCCCATCACGCTGATCAGGACAGGCCGTCCATCCCCGTCGAACCAGCACGACACGCCATCGAACACATCAAATGGCCCGTGCGGATCGAAACCGTCCGGCTACATCCCACCGTGATCGTCGATGCCGCTCACAACTGGGCCAGCTACCAGGCCCTGATCGAAACGCTCGACACACTGAAACCCAACACCACTCTCGACAAATCCACACTGCATTCAGCCAACCTGGGGAACTTGGGAGAAACACTCAACCACCGCCATCGGCTGCTGATCTTTGCCACGTCACGCGACAAGGACATCGACGGAGCACTCCGACAACTGCTGCCACACTTCGACACCGTGATCCTGACGCAGTTTCAGAACAACCCTCGAGCCGTTCCCGTCGAATCTCTGCACCGACGCGTCCGCGAACTGTTCGACACACCCGTCCATACCACCGCCGACCCCGCCGCAGCCTGGCACCTCGGTCGAAAACTCGCTGGCCCCGACGACCTGGTCTGCGTGACCGGGTCGTTCTTTATCGCCGCCGAAATCCGCGAACTGGCCCGTGACCAGCCGCTGACTCGACACGAACCACCACCTGGCAGTACCGCCTAGCGGTTCCTGCCCGGAGGAAATCCTCCACCGCTGCCCGAGAACCCGCCGCCGCCGCCGCCCATCGGGCCGCCGCCGCCCATCGGGCCACCGCCGCCCATCGGGCCGCCGCCGCCCATCGGGCCGCCGCCGCCGCCCATGCCAGGCATGCCAGGCATGCCGCCACCCATGCCGCCCATGCCACCACCCATGCCGCCACCCATGCCGCCACCCATGCCGCCCACGCCTCCACCGTACGCGTTCTTGCGGCGAATCGGGTTCTTCTTGCGACGTCCCTTCTTGGTTTCGTTCCCCTTCGCGTTGCCACCGGCAGCACTGAACGGAAAACTGTTGTTCGCGACGGCACCCGGCTGCTTCTTGTTCCGCAAATCCTGCCAAGGCTGTCGGTCGTAGGCCAACTGCTGCGACTCGCCAAGCTCGCGATCCATCTCCAGCGGGCTGCGACCATGCGAGATCAGCTGTCCGTAACGGTTGACGACCAGGGCACCCGAGAAGGCGACCGCCACATTGCGACGCTTCTTGAGTTCTTCGATGGGCAGGTCCGGATGATCGGATTCGTCGAGTGATGTGGGCGTCTCGATGTCCAACAGCACGTCACCGGTCTGCAGAATGACACTCTCTGGCTTGAACGTCGCCTCGGCAGGTCGCAACACAAGCGTTTCGAGTTCCTGGTAGATGAACTCGCCGAACTGAGCCTTGATCTTCCCGTTGATGTCGGTCCCGGCTGCGGGATACCACTGGTAGACGTTGAAGTCGGCCATGCCCGGCGTGGTGCGACGTTCGGGCAACACGCGGCTCAGGAAATAACGCACACTCCGGCGAATCACAGCCGAACCGGGGACTACCGTCTGGCGACGGACATTCCAGACTCCACTCGGAGCACTCCAGGGGGTCGCCAGAGTTTCTTGGTCGGCGGACGCCACGGCCGATTCGTGCAGCATCGACGGCGGCTTCTCGTAGTTCGGGTTTCTGATCACCAGCCGCACGCGATACCGGTAGGCGTTGCCGGGGATCACATCAAAGTCGAGGTAGCGGAACAGCAGCACCTGCCCAGCCAGGCTGGCCTGCAACTGGTCGGCACCCCTCTGGCCACCAGCACCAATCCCGGCAAACTGACCAGTGAACCCCTGGAATCCGTCCTGGCCCATCTTCTTCGTGGCGTCCTCGCGGATCTTGTTGCCCGACGCACCCTGCATCGCCGTGCCACGAGCACCACGGATGTCGTGCTGGAAAGCCGAAAAGCCTCCCTTCTTGCGTCGCTGCTTGGCCGAAGACTTCTGATTCTCAGACTCCTTCAACGCCTGCTCGTTCTCGAGCACCTGCCGCTCACGAGCCTCGGACGACAATAGTCTCAGCCGAGGATGCGTCCCGAACCAGTCCCACTCGCCAGCTTCCCTGCGAGGCAACGGCATACTGACCACCTGGTCGGTCAGATCCGCCGACACCACGTCCGCTTCCCACTCGACCGACAACACAATATCGCGAGCAGCCATCAGGTTGATCTTCTTCCAATCTCCATTCCACGGATTCGACCCCGATACGGCCGTCTGACGCTCCAGTTCGAAATCGAGGATTTCCAGCCGACCGAGTGCTTCGGAGAGCGTGTCGAGATTCAAGGCGCGCTGGAACTGCTCAGCCTGGTTCTTGAGCATCACGAGGCCGCGGATCGAGACGAAGTTGTACCCCTGAGCCGTCCCGACTCGCTGGCTGGCGTTGTAGACCGAACCACCACCAGCCTGGAAACCTTCAGCACCACCCTGTCCACCGACCTGAGCCCCCGTCGGGCCCATCGGCATCCCGCCGCCTCCGAGCTCAGCCGAACCGGGGTCGACTCCGGCACCGCCACCCATCGGACTGCCGGCTCCGGCTCCAAAACCACCAGCACCGCCGGCGTTCGTGCCGAAATTGCCAGCGCCCGGCTGACGCTTCTTCCGAGGCGCCACGGAACTGCGACGCGGTCCGACTCGAGCTGCACCGGGCTGGCCCACGATGCGACCCGAGACCTTCTCGTCACCATCAGCTTCACGGGCCAACTCCTCGTCGTCCTCGTCGTCCGTCGGAACCGGCCGCATGATCGCCTGGCTCGAATCTGCCAAGACTTCCATCACCGGCAACAAGACCGGCATCCGATCCCTGTCCTTCTTCTCGTATGGAGGAAAATGGAACGGAGTCACGTACTCGAATCGCGACACGTCGATCTGGTTCTTCCGAGCCCCCACCGACGCGCGAACGTCCGCCAAACCCTCGAAAGCCAACTTCTCAGCAGCGTCCGACCAGCGAGCACTCGTATGAGCCAACTGGGCGGCTTCGACCTTGGCCTGGAACTCGTTCGGGTGTGTCTTGAAAACAGACCACTTGCCCGTATCTCCCATCAACGGCTGGTAAATTAACAGTATGACAACAATCAGGCCGATCCCCGCAAGGACCACCTTCTCGATGTGAGCCAGACCGACCTGGAGCACCTGGTTGGCTTTGAATTTTCCAGCCATGTTCCTGTCTCTCTTTACTCAAACTCTCAATTCCCCACACCAACAGTCTCTTCGACTGCCAGCAAGCAGGGACTACACGTGTCTCGTGTTCTAACCACCCGGATTGGTCGCAGGATTGGTCGCAGGATTGGTCGCAGGATTGGTCGCAGGATTGGTCGCAGGATTGGTCGCAGGATTGGTCGCAGGATTGGTCGCAGGATTGGTCGTCGGTTGCGATCCGGCCGGTGTGGTGGCCGGTGTGGTGGCCGGTGTCGCCATCGGTGCTGTGGCTGGTGTCGACGGTGTGATCGCCGGAGGCGTTGTCGCGAGGTTGGCGTTTTCGGTCGTTGCCGTCGCATTCGGATCAACAGCAGGCCTCTTGTACAAGGTCATCAGGCCAACGATGACAACGGTGGCCAGATGAGGATTTTCGGTCGGGACCATGTTGACGTTGGTCAGCCCGCTGGTCGAAGGCATTCCGCTACCCGAGCCCTCAAAGCCGCCGGGAAAACCACCAGTCCCCCCCATCGGAGTCCCACCAATTCCACCTCCGCCCGGAGCCTCAAGCGCCATGCTGGCAGCTCCCTCTTCACCACCAATGCCTCCCATCGGAGTCCCGCCGGCACCGCCCATCGGAGTCCCGCCGGCACCGCCCATCGGAGTCCCGCCGGCACCGCCCATCGGAGTCCCGCCGGC
>CAVOEV010000192.1:0-9651 GCA_963694825.1 Planctomycetota bacterium | reverse complement strand
CCGCCGCCCCCAGTCGGCTTGCCGCTCGGACAAATCACGCCACAAGTCAAATGGCGTCTCGGCCCGAGTGCCCGTAGCCAACTCGACAGCAGCTTCAATCGTCGCCAGCATTTCCGACACCTCGGTCTCGAACGACGTGTCCGCACACTTGGTGAACCACTTCGGAGGCAACAGATCCGCGGCAATGCCGGTCGACTCGATTCCGTCGACCCGAATCCTCAGGCGGACAAACGCCTGAGGTGCCTCGGTCATCGTCGCGATGCCGTAACGAAACGGCAGGCGTGTCTGCAGCTCAATCAGGTGGATGTCGCCACCCAAAACCTCAATCGGCATCGCCACTTACTCCTCAACCAGTTTCCCAACCAACTCCCCACCATAACAAACCACTACCAGGCCAAGCGAAGACTGTGTCCCGGCGACCGAGTGCACAACTCGACATGGTTGTTGTCGTCGGTACGATCTGCACAATGTGGACCTCTCGAGAAAGATGTCTCGAAACACCCTCGACGATTCCATTCCCATGCCCTCGGGCAGGACAACCAACATGACACGACTCCCGATCCGCTTGCTGGTTGCCATCGCGTGTTGCAGCAGTCCCAACCTCGTCCCACCGTTGCAGGCCGCAGCAAAGTACAACGTCCTGTTTATCATCTCCGACGACCTGACCCAAAATGCCCTCTCCTGCTACGGCAACACGGTCTGCCAAACACCCAACATCGACCGGCTTGCCGCTCGAGGTACCCGCTTCACTCGTGCCTATTGCCAAGGCACCTACTGCGGCCCGTCACGAGCCTCGCTGCTCTCGGGCTACTACCCGCACGCAATCGGAGCACTCGGATACGCGAACCCCAGACCCCGAATCGGCGACCGGGCCACCTGGCCTCAACACTTCAAGAACAATGGGTACTACACGGCACGAGTCAGCAAGATCTTCCACATGGGTGTGCCGATTGGCATCGAACGCGGCACAGACGGCGCCGATGATCCGCTCTCCTGGACCGAACGATTCAACAGCCAGGGCCCCGAATGGAAAGCGCCTGGCGACGGCGAAACACTCGAAAACAACCCCGACGGAAAGAAACCCGCCGTCGGTGGCAACACGTTTGTCGTCGTCGAAGCCGACGGAAACGACCTGGTACACTCGGATGGGAAAACCGCTGCCAAGGCCGCTCAATTGATCACCAATCACAGACGAAAACATCGCGATCAACCGTTCTGGCTCGGGGTCGGATTCGTTCGCCCGCACGTCCCCTTCGTCGCACCAAGACACTACTACCCTGCCTTCAAACCGTTTAGCAAAATGGTGCTGCCCAAGAAACTCGACGGCGATTGGGACGATATCCCCAAGCCGGGCATCAACTACAAGACCAGCCTCAATATGAAAATGGACATCCGACGCCAGAAAAAAGCCGTTGCAGGCTACTACGCCTCGGTCGCCTACATGGACGCCATGGTCGGCCAGGTCCTCGATGCACTCCACAAAGCACGACTCGATCACAACACCATCGTCATCTTCACCAGCGACCACGGATACCACCTCGGAGAACACGACTTCTGGGCCAAGGTCAGCCTCCGAGATGAATCGGCATCCGTACCGCTGATCATCTGCATGCCCGGACAACAACCTGCCGTCTGCCACTCACTCGTCGAACTCCTCGACCTCTACCCCACACTCTCCAAACTCTGCACACTCGATACTCCCGACCACGTCCAGGGCAAAGACATCTCCCGCATGCTCGAACAACCCACTCACAACGTCCGCGACGCTGCCTTCAGCGTCGCACCCGCACGCAAAGGATTCCTGCTCCGTGAACGCCGATTCGCCTACATCCAGTACGGCGAAACCGCACAAGGCGGCATCGAACTGTTCGACACCGTCAACGATCCCGAACAATTCCACAACCTCGCCAACACCACCGCCTACCAACCACTCGTCAAACGATTCCAGGCAAAGATGGCCGCCAAGCTCAAGGAACTCAGACACATCGATCCGCCCGCTCGAAACAAACGACGCTCCTGACAACCGCCGCCCGCCGTACCTCAGCCGGCCGACCCCCACCATCGGTCGCCACCCAGATCACCCAACACCACGCCGGCCGCGTTGTAGCCGCACAGGCCCGTGATGTTGCCGCCGGGATGACACGAGCCACCACACAAGTACAATCCCTCGACACCCGTCCGGTAATGACCCGCTCCGGGAAACGGACGGTCATACCCCACCTGGCCGTTGCCAAACGAACCGACCAGCAAGTCGCCGTCACGCATGTTCGGAAGACTGCGGACCGTGTCCCTGGGTGTTCGAACGAACCAGTCGAGCACCACGTCGGCCAGATTCGGAGCCGCACGAGTCCACGCCTTCAACATCTCACGCCCGTGATCACGACCCGCACGGTCCCACTCGGACGCATCACCTCCCAATCGGTACGGCAACTTCTCCCACATGAACGCCGTGTGCCCGCCCGCAGGTGCCTGCGACGGGTCGAATCGTGTTGGCACCGAACCCCACATCACCGTCCCGGGAATCGTCCCCCGCTCGTGGGCCGCTAAGATCTCCTCGAATTGACCGTCCTCACCCAAGCCCAGGATCGTCATCAACGCCGCGTCCAGATCCGGATCGGCCGCAGCCGCCAGGTACGCCGGTGGCTCGCTCAGGACAAGATTCAATGCAAACAACGGAGCCAACAGGTTGTACTCGAATCGCTCGGCACGACGAGCTGTCGAATCGGGGACCGCATCCGCGTCGATCAGCTCGAGCAATGTCTGCTGAGGATTCAGACCGGATGCGACAAAGTCCACACCCGTCACACGCCGACCACCCCCAAACTCCACACCACTCGCCCGACCTCGATCGACCAGGATCCCGTCGATCTCGACACCACAGATCACCTCGCCTCCATGCTCGACAATGTCTGCTACCAACGCGTCGGCCAATCGAGCCGAACCGCCGATGCACATCTGAGCCTTGTGGCGACTGGCCATCAGGGCGGGGATCGAATGACCAAAACCCCTCTGACGCACGTCCACCTCACGCAATCCGTTGAAAAACAACAGCCCGGCACGCACAAACGGATTCTCGAACTCGCTGCGGACGAACTCCAACGGAGAACAACTCGAGACCTCAAGTAACAACCGACCCTCGGCCGTCCGCTCGAATCGCTCGCGCCGCTGCTCGGCAGGCCATGGAGGCGAACTCGCTTCGGGGATCAACAACCGCTCGACAATCGGCTCGAAACGAGACACCCAGTCAGCCAGGACGTCGGCGTCCCGAACCGAAACCCGCGCCACCGATTCGTAGGTCCGCTCGAAATCCGTCCACCACTTCAAGACCGGTCCGCCCGGACTGATTATCGCCACGTTCAACTCGGGCTCGATGTAACGTGCCCCATGACGCTCCAACTCCAAGTCCGTGTACCACGGCATCGACGTAATCGCGCGGTGGTAGAACGAGTGAGTGTTGTGCAGGTAGCCGGGGTGATCGGGATTCTCGATCGTTACCAACCCGCCACCAGCCACCTCCGCACGGTCCAACGACAACACACGCAATCCCGATCGGCACAAGTACGCCTGCAACACCAAGGCGTTGTGACCGGTCCCCAGCACAACACCCTCGAACCGGTCACTCATCTCCCGGCTCGTTGCCGCTGCCTAAGCCGATCTCGCTGCCAACGGGCCATCTCGGTCGTCACCAGCAATGCCATCGCACCACCACGCTCATCGGGACCCAGTATCGCCTTCCGGTCCAGGTACGCTCGCAAACTCGTCTGCTTGCCCGTCCCCGTGCAGACGTCCACCAGGCTCGCGTCCACAGCAATTCGACTCTGGATCGCCGGCCACGATCGAGACACCACCGGCCCAAACCTCCGCACATCCAACCAACCGCCCCGGATGCCGCGGATCATCGCGTAGGTGATCATGCAGGTGCAGGTGAATTCGCGGTAACTGCCGCTGTGATCAATCACCTGGTGCCACATTCCGGTCGGGTCCTGGTGCGGGATCAGCGCCCTGAGATGTTCACGATGAGCGGCCAGCATCGGCTTTCGCTCCGCAGCCGACTCACGCATATGACTCAGACACCACGACAAACCTAATGCCGGAAACCCGTTACCGCGGCCCCATGCGGTTTTGTCCTGAGGCGAATGAGCGTGCAGGCCATCGGGACGCAAGTTCGTCGACAGCATGAAACGCATGTGACGCAATGCCATCTGCCGGTAACGATCCTCACCGCTCAATGCACCCACCTCGACCAGAATCGGACAGGCCATGAACACCGAATCACTCATCTCCAAATGACCCGGCATCGCCTCCCGTAACTCGCCTCGACTGTCAAAGCCCAAGTCGGCGGCGTTTCCAGCCATCCTCTTGTAGACCGCCTTGCCGGTCACACGGGCCAACTCCGAAAACACCAGGTGCCCCGAATGATTGCTGCCCGAGACGCGACCCGGCGGCACCGTCGGCACACGACCCGAAACATATCGCGATACGATTCGCTCGACGTCAGCCAGATGGCCAGGGTCGTCGGTGAGTTCACCCAAACGGATTCGGCCAACCAACGCCAAGGCCGGTATGTAGGCCACACTCTTCAAGTGACGACCGTATCGCTTGGCCAATTGACGAGCGATCTGAAGCGGCGTGCGATCGAGACGTTTCTGGAGTTCGATTCGAGCCGGTGACGGGCCGGTGAAGCCCGACTGGAAGATCTCGACCAACCGATCCGGCAACTGCCTCGATAGACCCTCCAGCAACACCGCCGGGATCGGACCCGTGCCGCTGGGACTCTGCCCAGGCAAACTCGATGCCAGATCTCCAGTCGCCCCAAGCCGTCGACCCAACTCGACCAGCGGTCGCAATTGCAACAGGTCCGACCGAGGCACACCGATCGCACTGCGATTGCCACCACCCATCTCGATCACCAGATCCGGAGCCGACATGCCGATGAATCGCCACAGGTAATGTGCCTCGCTCGTCTTCGGATCGCTGTAGGCGATTCCCGTCGGAGGAAAAGACGGACCGGGAGCCTTGGCCGACAGATCCAGGCCGTTGAGATCAACAGCCCAACCGTCCGGATTGGTCATCGGAACAGCCGACAGCAAAAACCGTTTGCGGTATCCCGCGGCTTCCTTCGACAGGTAGAACCACTTCAGCAACGTGCCAACCGATTCCAGAGAAGCACGCGACACGCCAAGATTGACCAGCAGCACGCGAGTCTTGGTGGTCCGCAGATCCAGGTCTTCGTCAGTCAATAGAGCCGGGACCATTATGCCCGCTCGAGTCACACCAATGTTCAATCGCTTCAACGGACCAACTCGCATCCCTTCAAGCCACTCGCCATCCTTCGCACCCCGCTCACCACCAGACACCACACTCGCCAGCACAAGCACCAGGCAGCAACCCGACATCGTCACTCGCATTCGTCCTCGCCCCCATCCCGTTTTGCCCCCAACCCGAGCCGGCCCAGGTACACGCGGCTCCCTTCAAGGAACTCCCAGATATCCCGACTCGGAGCCACCTCCAGAAGCCACGGACCCGCATAACCCCGCCCGCCGCCCATCCGACCCATCGCCGCAATCACATCCGCCCAGTCAATCTCGCCCGCAGCAACCGCCGGCCAGGCTCGGCCGTCACGACGTTGCTTGATGTGGATCATCGATACCCGGTCCGGATCCAACGCCTCGGTCACTCGGGCTGGATCGGGCCGATCCCCAGCGGACAGCAGGTTGCAGGGATCGAAACACATCTTCAACGAACCCCGGTCCGCTTGGGCCAAGTCACCCGCACGAGCAAACACCTCGGCAAACCACGCCCAACTCTCCCGAGAGTGCTCGATCGACAACACGCCACCCACCGCCACAACTCGCTCCAATAACCGCACCACAGTCGCAGCCGACTCGGACGGATCACACCTGCGGTGGTCGGTCGTCAGATCGACGAGTCGCAAATGAGGAGTCTGGCCGGCAGACAGACTCTGGATCGATCGGCAACCTGCTTCAAACACCGCGTCACGACCGGTTGTCGTCGGGTCGAAACACGAATACCCCAACGCCAGATCCCACTCCACTCCAGGACAACACGACGACAACTCGGCCAGCCGGGCCGAATCCGGCACCAACTCACCGCGACTCTCGTATTCGCCCAAACACCCCTGCCTCAGTTCCATCACCGGGTAACCCAAACCCACTGCACGCTGAATCAAGTCGCCCAGACACTCGCCCGCTTCGAGCTGACTCTTGAAACAATTGCTGACCAGTCCCCATGACATGCCCGACATCCTAACCCGCCGAGACCTCGGCGACCAATCCGGCTCGTCGAGCCGCCAGAGACCCTTTCCACCGGCGGCTCGGTGAGGCATGATGGACCGAGACGAAAATGGCTGGGCTGGGCTGAGCTGGGCTGGGCTGGGAACAGCCAGCCGCGTGCAACGACCGCTTGCGATGACCGGGTTGAGGAATGAACCAGGACACGACGTCAATCGAGACGGTGCTCGGCGAATTGAATCCGCCGCAACGGCAGGCGGCCTGTCACGACAACTCGCCGTTGCTGATCATCGCCGGAGCCGGGACGGGCAAGACGACCACCCTGGCCCACCGCGTGGCATGGCTGATTCACCAGGGGACCGATCCGTCCAGAATCCTGCTGCTGACCTTCACACGTCGTGCCTCGGCCGAAATGCTCAGACGCGTCGAAGCCATCCTCAGACAACTGCAAGGCAACCGCTCGGGAACAGCAGCCGGGTCCACGAAGGTCTGGGGAGGTACCTTTCACTCGATCGCCGTGCGGCTGCTCAGACGGTTCGGACGGCTCATCGACTTGCCGACCGAATTCTCGATCCTCGATCGATCCGACTCCGAAGACCTGATGGCGTCGCTGCGACACGAACTGGGGCTGGGCAAGAGCGGACGACGGTTTCCCAAAAAGGGAACCTGCGTGGCGATTTACAGTCGA
Organism: Planctomycetota bacterium; assembly: GCA_963694825.1. Taxonomy (GTDB): domain Bacteria; phylum Planctomycetota; class Planctomycetia; order Planctomycetales; family Planctomycetaceae; genus UBA8437. The sequence continues at coordinate 2,712 of CAVOEV010000192.1, read as the reverse complement.
GTCGTCAATACGCAAACCAGCCTCAAACATGTGCTCGAAACCGCCTTCCCCTGGTGCGCCGAAGATCTCGATCCACTCGGTAAACTCTTTGCCGCCTACGTCGATCGCAAGGAAATTCAGCACAGCCTCGACTTCGACGACCTGCTCGTCTTCTGGGACGCACTGCTCGATGACCCGTCGGCCGGAACGGCCGTTCGCAAACTGTTCGACTGCGTGCTCGTCGACGAGTACCAGGACACCAACCGACTGCAGGCCCGATTGCTCGGCGGACTCTGCCCACAAGGCGTCGGACTGACCGCCGTCGGCGACGACGCACAGTCCATCTACTCGTTTCGTGCCGCCACCATCCGCAATATTCTCGACTTCCCCAAAGACCATCCCGGCACCACCATCGTGCCGCTGGAACAAAACTACCGCTCCACACAACCGATCCTCGAAGCCACCAACCGGGTCATCGCCGTTTCCCGACAACGACACACCAAGACTCTCTGGTCCAATCGCACCTCCGCCGAACGACCCGTGCTCGTCGATTGTATCGATGAGGATCAACAGAGTGAATTTGTGGTGGATCAGGTGCTGGCACGACGCGAAGAAGGAATCGCACTGCAGGATCAGGCGGTGCTCTTTCGAGCCTCACACCACAGCCTCGCACTCGAAGTCGAACTCGCCCAGAGAAACGTGCCGTTTCACAAGTACGGAGGACTCCGGTTCCTCGAAACCGCTCACATCAAAGACCTGCTCAGCTTTCTCAAGCTGGTCGACAACCCACGCGATGGAGTCGCCGCAGCTCGGCTGCTGCTTTTGCTGCCCGGGCTCGGACCGGTCCGAGCCGGACGGTTGGTCGAAACTCTGCTCGAGTCCGGTGGAAACATCTCGGCCTGGGACAACGTTGCACCGCCAACCGCCGCCAAGGAGATCTGGCCAAAACTCCTCCGACTGCTCAAAACCCTCGCCCACCACAATCTCGAAAAACAGGATGGTCCCGACCCACACACCGTCTCGGCACAACTCTACCTCGTTCGTAAGTTCTACTCGCCCATCCTCGAAAGCCGGTACGACCACGCCGCCGCTCGGATCCGTGACCTCGAACAACTCGAACAACTCGCCACCCGATACAACGACCGAACCCGCTTCCTGGCTGAAATCACCCTCGACCCGCCCGCCTCCACTCAAGACTTCGCCGCAGACCCACTCCTCGATGACGACTTCCTGATCCTCTCCACAATCCACTCCGCCAAAGGACTCGAATGGGACAGCGTCTTCGTCATCCACGTCGCCGATGGCAATATCCCCTCAGACATGGCCACCGGAGACGAAGAGGAAATCGAAGAAGAACGCAGGCTGCTCTATGTGGCGATGACACGAGCCAAGAACCGACTGTTTGTCTGTTACCCGCAGCGGTACTACTTCCGAGGACGACGACGCAGCGATGCACACGGGTTCTCTCAACGATCCCGCTTCCTCACCGACGATGTGCTCGAATGCTGCGACCGACGACCCGCTCGAACTCTCGATCCACAAGATGTCGACGCCGACGACGCCTCGGCCGATGTGACCGCTGCCGACATCAGACGGAGAATCAAAGGGCTTTGGTAGCAGACGGCAACAGATCTCTGGCCCACTCCGCACTCGTCACCCGATTCGGACTCGACTGCAGTCTCGTCGTCAGCTTGGTCGTCGGCTTGGTCGTCGGTCTCGGGAACAGCCCAAACGTCGCAGCGGCCGAAATCGCCACGTTTCGGTCCAAGAACTTCATCGTCCACACCGATGATGAACCCGCACCCACTCGGCAACTGCTCGAACGACTCGAAACTCTGCTGACCATCGTCTCGGGGTACTGGAATCGACCCAATCAACAAACCATCGAATGCTGCGTCGTCAAGGACCTCGCCAACTGGCCACCAGGCCGATTGCCTCCACTGGCACTCCAGAAGATCCGGTCCGGCAGCGGAGTGACCATCAGCGTCAAGAGAAGCCGAGGGAAGGCGTTCGTGACCAAGAGCATCGTGTATGCGGTGGCCCGAGCAGGAACCACACAACACGAAGCCGTTCACGCCTACTGCCACCAGATGTTCGGATCCTCAGGACCCGTCTGGTACAGCGAAGGCATGGCCGAAATGGGACGCTACTGGGCCAGCCGCAATGACCGCAGCGTGCGAGCCGATCGTGGGGCCATCCAGTACCTCAGACAAATCACCCCAACTCCCGTCAAAACCCTGACGCGAACCGGACAGACGTCCGATGGCTGGAAGAACTACGCACAACGATGGGCACTGTGCCACCTGCTCGCCAATAACCCCAACTACGGTCAACGCTTCCGGACACTGGGACTGTCGCTGATGAGTGGACGACGAGGATCCGGCTACCAGTCGTTCTTCAAAACAATGGATCGAGAAATCGACTTCGAATACCAGGTCTTCCTCAAGACACTCGAAACCGGGTACCGAGTCGACCTGTGTGCCTGGGACTGGAAGACGCGGTTCCGAACCGCTCGCGAAGGACGCCAGCTGACCGTCCAGGTACTGGCCAGCCGAGGTTGGCAGGCCAGCCGCATTGGAGTGCAGAAAGGACTCAGCTACCAGGTTCGGACCAGCGGACGATGGAAGACCTCGGCCGAAGCCAGTCAGGTCGACGCCGATGGGGATTCGCGAGGCGTTGGACGATTGCAGGCCGTTATCTGGAACAACTACCAACTGACCGCCGCCGCCAACC
>CAVOEV010000191.1:0-9670 GCA_963694825.1 Planctomycetota bacterium | reverse complement strand
GACGTGAAGTTGGAGTCGAACCGGTTTGAGGGTTTTGATCGAGACGTTGTGGATTTGAAGGTTGGTCGGTAGCAGGGTGGGGGACAGGCACCTGCGGCGCCAGGGGCGGCTACGGAGCCAGTCCCGTCGGGAGTGTTGGTGGTTGTTGCTGGTATGGTGCGACGAAGGGTTTGGGTTCTGGGTGGATGAGTTTCGAGCGTGATCCGTGGCTGCGTGCTTCGGCTCGACGGAGTGCATCTCGATAGGCGTTCTGGTTGTTCCAGGGTCCTTCGGCGAGCCGCACGTTATTGTGTTCCAGCGACCGTCCTTTCCGGTATTCGAGTTCCGAGATGGCCTTGTTGTAGTCGACGAGGCTGCTGAAGTAAGCGATTTCGGCTTGAGCGAGGCTGACTTGAGCCCGGAGCAGGAGGTCGGCGGAGGTACGTCCGTTTTCGTATTCGGCCTGGTAGGCTCGAACACTTTCGGCTGCGGCCTTGCGTCGGTTGAATCCGATGCGTGTGGTGAACCAGGCTCGATCGAGGGCCTGAAAGGCGGCGGCCAGTTCGTGGCTGATTTCGACTTCCTGTTCTTCGAGTGCCTTGTGAGCTTTGGCGAGTCGGAGTTCGAGGTTTCGGACCTGGGCCTGAGCGGTTCTCATTCCCAGCGGCATATTGAATTGCACTCCGGCCTCCCAACTATTGAAGTCTCCATCGGCGAGGCTGCCGTAGGCACTGCGGTGGGGTCGGTTGGTTTGTCCGAGCAGGTCGTCGCCGAAGCCGTTGATGTTGTATCCGAGGACGACATCGAGTTGCGGTCGGGTGAGGCTTCGTGCGGCGTCGAGTTGCAGTTGCAGGCTTTTGATCGCCCACTTCTGGCGTCTGAGTTCGACTCGTCGTGTCAGCGAGTCGATCAGGCTGGTTTTCCAATCGGGAGTGTATTCGGCGGTGATGGGTTCATCGGAGGGTCGAATGATTCGGCCGTCGTTGACGGGGAGTCCGATGAGTCGTCTGAGTCGTGATTCGGCGGAGTAGAGGTCCGAGCGTGCTCCTTCGGATCGGCCCTTGATCTCGAAGTAATTGTCACGAGCCTGAGCTTTTTCGGCAGCTGGCCGGCGTGGGTCGCCCTGGACCATTCGCCAGGTCTGTTCGGCGCTATCGAGTGCGACTTTCTGGGTGTGGTAGACGCGGTAGGCCAGATGCAGGTCCCAGTAGAGGTCTTCGATATCCTTGACGAGGTTTCGGATGGCGACTTCGAATTCGGTCAGCGTGATGTCGCTGTTGATCCGCGAGATGACCACTCCCTGGTTGACTCCGACAATCGACGTCGCTCCGCCAAAGCGTCCGAGTCGTGGTCCGGCGACTTGAGTGTACTCGGTGCCGGCACCGGCCATCAGAGGGTGTCTCATGGTCAGACCGATGCTTGGAGCCTGCGAGGTGCCGAAGAAGCTGGAGGGGAAGAAATTGGTGGGGAGGTTGCTTTGCGAGTAGTCCCAGTTGTGGCTGACCGAGAGTTGCGTGCCCGATCCGGTGATTTTCGACAGTGACGATCGGAAGCGGCCGCTGTCTTCGTCGAGTGTGTCGCCGGCAGCGATTCCCAGGTTGGGTGTCCGCTGAACCGAGCTACTGCCGCCCCAGGTCATCGAGGTGGAGAGCAGCGTGTCGAAGTCGGCCGATGCGGCTTCGATGCCTCGCTGTCCGAACTGGACGTTGGTTTCCTGGATCGCGGGGTTGAACACGCTGGCGACGAATTCGGGGTTAGCGAGCAGGCGGTTGCTGGGCGACAAGAACGTCCCGCTTTCGCGGATAATCTCGCTGTTCTTCAGACCCAGCCGGATGGTCGAGGCGAGTGTCAGGTCCCAGATCTCCTGTTCGCCGGCGTGGCTGAGTCGTCTGGGTTCGGCGGACATTTCGACTCGTCGAGCCCGTTCGTCCCGAGTCGCGTCATTTTCGTCAAGATCGACGATTCGGGTGGCGACGTCGCGGTAGTGAGTCAGGTCGGCGTCGTTGAGATAGGTCAGTTCTCGTGGTCCTGCCAGACAGCCGCCCAGTGCCAGCAGGAGCGGCAGGATGACGAGTCGAGTGAGGTGATCGCGAGGGAGCATGCGGCGGGTGTTTTCTGCGGTGTTTCTAGCGGTATTGGCACACGGATGGCGAATACCGAGTTTGAACGGTCCATACAACGAGACCGTTCTCCCAAGTGATCGGTAGAACCATTACAGTCGCTATCGGCGTTATAACCGGCACAGCTTGACAGGTTCCGCATTTTCAGCGGTGTTGTGGTTGGTGTTGCGAGCAACTGCGGTCTTTCCCCAAGTCGGCTGATGGGACTAGAATACGCGCCGATGTGGCATGAAGGCTTGGGACGTGCACCTGCGTCGCCGAAAGCGGCAGGGGAGCCAGTTTCTGCCCGAGTTTGCCCCGGTATTTTTTGTTTTTGCAGTGATGTTGGCCTCTGATGTCCACAGACAATGTCGACGAAGTCCGTCAGCGGATCATCCATCTGGCTCGAGAAATCGAGGAGATGTCGCAGCAGAGGATGTCATCGGAGGATTATTTCGGTCAGTTTTTGCAGCGAGTGGTTGGAGCGGTTGGGGGTCGCGCGGGCGCGGTCTGGGTTCAAAACGGGTCCCATCAGATCCAGTTGTTGGCCGATCACCGTCTCGAATCGACGGGATTCCACGACAATCCGGACGCACTGCGCTGCAACAGTCGTTTGTTGCAGGAGGTGATGCAGAACGGCCAGGCGTGCACTCACAGTCCTGACGACGGCGATGTCGAGTTACCGACCGACGACCTGATCATCCTGGGCGCGTTGCAGCGTCAGCAGAAGTGTGTCGGTGTGGTGGAGATTTTCCAGAGGAAGGACACGCCGGCCCAGGCTCGAACGGGATTCCTGCAATTTGTCGAGCAGATGTGTGGTCATGCCTGCCGTCATTTGGAGCGTCAGGCCGAGTCGTCCGAGGGAGTGGTGGAGCGGTCGAAGTTTTCCGAGTCGTTCGAGCATTTCACATTGGAGTTGCACCGCAGTTTGAATCCGGCGGACGTGGCGTCGACGTGTGCCAACGACGCTCGTTTGTTGCTGGGTTGCGACCGGGTGAGTGTCGCGGTGCAGGTTGGTCCTCGGACCGACATCAAGGCGATCAGCGGCCAGACGGCGGTGAACCAGAAGTCGAACCTGATCCGATCGATGAGGAAATTGGCGGGCCAGGTCTTGGCGACTCGCGAGCCATTGATCTACACCGGCCGACTGGACGAGCTGCCGCCTCAGATCGAGCAGCCTCTGGCCGAGTACATCCAGGAGAGTGGTTCACGGATGGTGCAGATCGTCCCATTGTTCGAGCCCGACCCGTTGTTTGATTTGGCCGAGGATGCTCGTGGTCCTCGACAGGCCGAGCGACCGCGTCGAGTGGTGGGCGGCTTGGTGGTTGAGCAGGTGGCCGAGAGTCGAATGAAGGAGGGTTTGGCCGAGCGGCTCGCGTTGGTCAAGGACCACGTGGCGACGGCATTGTCGAATTCGATGCGTCACGAGCGGCTGTTCGGCATGAAACTCTGGCGATTTCTCGGCCGTTCGTTGTCGTGGTTGGAGGGTCGCAACCGTTTGAAGGCTGGCTTGGTGGTGGTTGCGATCGTCGCGGTCGGTCTGGTGTTGGCGTTGGTGCCGTGGGATTACCGTGTTGAGGCGACCGGTCAGTTGATGCCGGTCGCTCGGCAGGACATCTTCGCACCCAGCAACGGCAAGGTGATTGCGGTGTTGGTCAAGGAGGGTGACAGGGTCGAAAAGGGTGTCACCAGGATGGTGATCCTTGAGAATCTCGAACTGAATGCTCAGGTCGAGACGGTTCTGAGCGAACGGGAGAGCAACCTTGAGTTGTTGGCTACGTTGCGGGCTCAGTACGACCGTGCGGTCGAGTCGGGGAACGACCCGGACGCGATCGAGTTGACCGGTCGGATCCGCGAGGCGGAGATCCAGAACGAGGGTTTGAAGAAGCGATTGGTGATTCTTGAGAAGCAGCGATCGGAACTGACGATTACGGCAATCCGGGACGGCGTGGTAGCGACGTTCCAGGTCGAGCAGAAGCTACTCAACCGGCCGGTTAATCGTGGAGAGAAGTTGTTGGAGGTGATGGAAGTTGGAGGCGATTCGAAGTGGCGATTGGAGTTGCAAGTTGAAGAGCACCGGATTGGTCATATTCTGAGGCACCAGGAGGAGCGGAAGCGGTTGAAGGTATCGAATCCGCGAGCGGTGCCGGTCGAGTTCGTGTTGGCGACGGCATCGGAGAAGACCTACGGCGGCCGGTTGTTGCGGATGTCGACTCGAGCCGATGCGTCCGGTGCGGGTGGGAGCGTGGTCGAATTGCACGTCGAGCCGACGGGTGAGTTGTTGCCCGAGCATCGGATTGGTGCCCAAGTCAATGCACGGGTGCATTGTGGGCAGCGCAGTCTGTTTTATGTGCTGTTTGGCGACGTGGTGGAATTTGTACGGAAGCGGCTTTGGCTTTAGGGGAGCCCGTCCCTGTGGGTTAGCTTTCGGTGAGTTCCAGGCAGGGGTCCAGCCCCATTCTCTTGTAGCTGTCGTTGCGTTGTTTTTCGTGTTTGAGCAGTTCGCGTCGTTGTTTACGGTGTTGTCGTTCGAGCATGTTCTGGGTTTTCCGGAAGAAGGTCATCCAGCTTTTGTTCAGTGCGCCGCCTTGTCCGGTTCGGGCTTGTTTGCGGAGTGTTTCGAGCTGTTGGTCTTCTCGGCATCTGAGCAGTTCGTCGTCGAGTGAGAGGAAGAACTGGTAGCTGCCCGGGTCGCCCTGGCGTGCGGCTCGACCGACCAGTTGCCGATCGATGCGAGCGGAGCTGTGCATTTCGGTGGCGATCACGTGCAGGCCACCGGATTGTTTGAGTTCTTCGGTGAGCTTGATATCGGTACCTCGTCCGGCCATGTTCGTCGCGACGGTGACTCGCCGGCATTGCCCGGCATCGGCGACGACATCGGCTTCGCTTTCGTGTCGAGTGGCGTTGAGGATACGGTGATCGATGCCGAGAGACAGGAGTTGTTTTCCGAGTGCTTCGGAGGCTTCGACGGAGGGTGTTCCGACGAGTACGGCTCGGTCGTTGTCGACCAATTCGGCAATTTGTGCGACGACGGCGTCACGTTTGTCATCGGAGTTCAGGAAGACTCGCGGTTCGAGTCCACTTCGGATGCAGGGTCGGTGAGTGGGGATGGTGGCGACGTTCATGCCGTAGATCTTTTTCAGTTCCCGATTCGCCTGCACCGCCGTGCCACTCATTCCGGCCAAGTGAGTGTATTGGCGGAAATAGCTTTGGATTGTGACGCGTGCGGCTTCGCCGGAGGTGGCGGTGATGGGCACTTGTTCCTTGGCTTCGATGGACTGGTGCAGTCCATCCTGCCATTTGCGGCCGTCCATGATGCGTCCGGTCGATTCGTCGACGATTACGATTTCGTCGTCGACGATCACGTAGTCTCGGTCTTTCTGGTAGGCGAGTTGAGCGGTGACGGCTTGTTCGATGTGCCGGTAGATGCGTTCGCTGTCGATCGAGCTGATCAGCGAGGGTTTGGTGGTCAGGACGATACGACGGCAGCCGGTGTCGGTCAGGAAGGCGGTGCGGCGGTGGGGTTCGTAGAGAAAATCGACATCGGCTTCGAGTCGGGAAGCGGTACGGTAGCACCAGCGAAAGAGGCTGACGCTGCCGGGATCGTTGGGTTGAGTCATCCCGATGATTAGGGGTGTCCGAGCTTCGTCGATCAGCACGCTGTCGGCTTCGTCGATCAGGGCGTAGTGATGTCCTCGCTGAGCCGACGCTTCGGGCGGGTTGGAGCCGGGTTCGGTTTCAAGTAGTCCCTGGCGGTCGATTGTTCCTCGAGCGATGCCTTTGCGCAGGCGGTCTCGTAGAAAGTCGAAACCCATCTCCTTGGCGGTGCCGTAGGTGATATCGCAGGCATAGGCTGTTCGTCGTTCGTCGGTTTCCATGGGTGTCTGGATGCAGCCGATCGTCATGCCCAGTGCCCGGTAGATCGGACCCATTTCTTCGGCATCGCGACCGGCGAGGTAGTCGTTGACGGTGACGATGTGGCAGCCCTTGCCGGTCAGTGCTCTGAGGTATGCGGGCAGGACGGCGGTCAGTGTCTTGCCTTCGCCAGTCTGCATTTCGGCAATGCCGCCTTCGAACATCGCCATCCCGCCGATCAGCTGGACCTTGAAGGGAGTCATCCCGGTGGTGCGTCGCGACGCTTCGCGAGCCAACCCGAATGCTTCGGCCAGCAGTTTCTTAAGCGGCACGCCGCTCTTGGCTTCCCACCCCAACTCGCGGCTGTGGCGTATCAGTTCGTCGTCGTCCAGGCCGGTCCATTCACTGGCCCGTGAATCGATCTGGTTGGCCAGTCGACGCCAGCCGACCAGCCGGGCCTGTGACCACCAGTTGAGAGGTGAGAGTGCTGGCATGGTGCGGGGGGGAGTGTGTGTGTTGGGAAGGTCGGGGGTTGGCGGGAGTATCTTAGGTGGTGTTGAGCGAGTGGCCAAGATGGATGAACCGGCGGTGTGGTCGGCATGGCCCTGGTGTTGGTGGCCGCCTGATACTGGTGTGGTACTCGTTTGACATTGAGGTGTGACACTGGGGTGTTTCGGTGGTCGAAACAGGTGTTGATTCTGCTTGATGCGGGGAGTACTGTTGGGTTGTCCCGTCGGAGAGGCGGGAAATGGAACATATGGCCTGTTGAGGCGGAGAGCTTGAGCAGGGGTAACACGTTGAAGGGGAGAGGGATCCGTGGCAAAGAACAAGACCGACGCAGCAGCCGAAGAGAGTCAAGCGGCCAAGTCGACCGACGAGGCGACTGAATCAGCGGCCGAGGAAACCGGGGCGGCCAAGTCGACTGCGGTTGCGGCCGAGGGTTCTGGTGATAGCGCGGATCCTCAGCCGGGTCAGATCCAGCAGCGAATCACAGTGGAAGATTCGGATGTTACGGCCTGCTATTCGAATTTCTGTCGTGTTTCGAGCACACCCGAGGAGTTGATTCTGGACTTGGGACTCAACACCACGCCGTTCGCCAGTGGCGACATCACGGTGCCCGTATCGCAACGGATCATCATGAACCACATCACGGCCAAGCGAATGCTGGGCTTGCTGTCGGCGACACTTCAGCGTCACGAGCAGGCATTTGGCGTTGTCGAGACAGATGTCAGGCGTCGGGTTCGACCTCAGGGTTGAGCTGGGCGGTGGCCGAGTAGAAATCGGTCAGGCGGGGTGACGATGAGCGACGAGTCAGTCCCGGGCGCGGGAAAACAGGGTGACGGTGACGGTGACGAGGCTCCTTCGAGTCAGGAGGTGCAGCACCAGCAACTTAGCGCCCGGGTTCCCGACCATGTCGCTCAGGGCGTCTTCAGCACCGGCGCCGTGGTGCTCAACGGACCCCACGAGTTCATCCTCGATTTTCTACTCAGGCTGACTCGTCCCCACCGTGTGGCCGCACGCATCGTGTTGCCTCCGCCGGTTGTCCCGCGGATGATCGCGGCCTTGCGCGAGAACCTGGGCAATTACGAGACGCGTTTTGGTCCCGTTGCGAAGGCTCCGGTGCCGTTGGACCAGATGACACCACCCGCTCAGCCGACTCCGGAAGAACTTTATGACGACCTGCGTCTTGAGGACGAGACGATCAGCGGGACGTATGCGAACGCGGTGATGGTCGGTCACACCGGTACCGAGTTCTCTTTGGACTTCATCACCACCTTTTTCCCTCGGTCATCAGTCGCCGCTCGAGTCTACCTGGCCGCTCCGAATGTGTCTCGGTTTGTCGATTCCCTGAGCCATTCGTGGGACCAGTACGTGCGAAAGATCGAGTCCGCTCGAGAGGGGCGGGCGGGCGGGCAGGCCGAAGATCCGGGTGGTGAGTTGGGTGATGGCGAGGACGTGTTGCCGGGCGAGTAGCGACCGGGCCCAGTCTCGATCAGGCCAAGCTCGATCCAGTCAGACTCGATCCAGTCAGACTCGATCGATCCAGCCCTGGTAGAAGACGAACAGTTCGTCGACTTCGCCGGGTTCATCGAAGCTGTCGTTTCCGGCATTTCCAACGAGGGTGTCGAGGCCATTGTCACCGGAGACGGAGTCGTTGCCGTCGCCGGCGAGCAGCAGATCGTCATTGTCGCCGCCAGTGATCGTATCGTTTCCGGTTCCGGCGACGAGTGTATCGTTTCCGGTTCCACCGCTGAGCAGGTCGGGTCCGTTGAGTCCGCTGATCGCATCGTCACCGGTCCCGCCCTCGATGGTGTCTCGTCCGTTTGCTCCGTTGAGCGTATCGTTGCCGTCTGCTCCGACGACAGAGTCATTCCCGGCGGCGGCCCGAATCGAGTCATCGCCATCGCCTCCATCGATCGTGTCGTGTCCGCTGCCGGCCTGCACATCATCATTGCCGGCTCCGGCTTCGATCCGATCGTCCCCGGTGCCGCCGAAGATCAGGTCATCTTCGGCTCCACCGATCATCGTGTCATTTCCAGCGCTGCCGCGGAGGGTGACGGGACCGGTAAAGTCACTGGCATCGAACAGGTTGTCCGTGGCGGCTCCGGTGAGTTTGGCTCGATCGATATTGACCAGGCTGTCGGTGTCGTTGCCGACGAGTTGGGAGTTGGTGAGTGTGAGGTTTTGATCGAGTGATTCCTGAAGCGTGGTGACACCGGCGCTACCGGTCAGTGTATCGTCACCGTCACCGCCGCTGAGCGTGCAGTTGCCGGTAAATGCAGCCGCATCGATCGAGTTGTCGCCGGTGCCTCCGGTGAGAACCGCTCGTTCGATGTCGTCGGCCAATTGGTGCATTTGGGTTCCGACGGTGAGTTGCGAATCGGAGAGCGTGATATTGGCATCTCCTTGAGCGGTGACATGGTCGGTGCCGTCGCCTCCGCTGAGCAGATCGCTGCCGCCGCTGCCGACGAGTGTATCGCCGCTGTAGCCTTGTGCTCTGAGTCGATCGTTCCCGTTGCCGCCATCGAGTCGATCTCGGCCCGAACCGCCCAGCAGTCCATCGTCACCGTCCTGTCCGAGGACCACATCGTCGCCCGCCTGTCCATTGATGGCATCGTCGCCCGAGCCGCCGATCAGCGAATCGTCGCCGGACCCGCCTGTCAGTGTGACCGAATCGGTCATGGCTGCAGCATCGAGCGTATCGTCACCGGCTTCTCCGGCGATGGTCAGATTCGAGACGAAAGTGGGATCGAGTTCGAAGGCGGTGACTTCGTCGTGGCCTGCTCCGGTACGGACGGTGATCCGGCCACCGGGGACCATCTGGAAGTCGACCGATTCGCTGGAGGCGATGCTCGAGATGGTGGAGATTCCGTTGGCGTTGTCGGGGTCGTCGCCGATGGTGATCTGGTCGTCCCCGTCCCCGAACTCGAAGACTCGGTCGGCGGACGACAGGTTGTCGGCGATCGGTTCGAGCCCCGAGTACTGGATCGGGGCGTTGGATTCGATGGTGATGGTTCCGGCCGAGGTGCTGTCGAAGTGGTGAGTGATTGTGGAGAAGCTGCCGCTGTTGAGTTCGAGCGAATCGCCATCGGCGGTTTGCTGGCTGCCTCCGGTGATCACCACGCCACCGGGCATCGTGGGTGGTCCGTTGCCGTAGTCGATGACGAAGCGGTCGTCGTCGCTGGATCCGACGAGGTCGATGGCATGTACGAGTGACTGGTCGATGGTGCGAACGA
>CAVOEV010000190.1:0-9677 GCA_963694825.1 Planctomycetota bacterium | reverse complement strand
ACACCGGTCCATCGAATGTCCGGCCCGGCTTGGCGATGCCCTGGGGCCAGCGGACAAAAAACGGTACGCGATGCCCGCCCTCGTAAATGGACCGTTTGCCTTCACGGTACTGCCCGTTGCTCTGGTGCTTAAATTTCGCTGCGCGCTGCTTCCAAGTCCTCTCCGGCCCGTTATCGCTGGTGAATACAACAAGCGTGTTCTCCGCCAGCCGTTCCCGATCGAGGAACTCAAGAATCCGCCCGACGTGCCAATCGGTCTCGATTACGAATTCTCCGTAGGCGCCCGCCTGGCCCTGTCCACGAAAGCGTTTCATCGGAATCACCGGTTTGTGCGGCGACGTGTACGGCAAATATAAGAAGAAGGGTTTGTCTTTATCCCGCAGCGTCATCCAATCGATGGCCTTGGTGGTAAACCGGTCCAGGCATTCGATGTCGGTGAAGTCCGGAGCGACCTCTAACTTGCCTCTGACCCTGCCCGATTTGTCCGCCACGGTCACTTTCGCCGTCTCTTCGTAGGGCGGCATGATCCGGTAGTCGGAGAGAGCAAGTGTGTTTGGCTTCTTCTGCGTGTATTGAGTCGGCGGGACCTTGGCGTAGCGTCCCTCGAACCAGGCCAACACCCCGTAGTTCATGGAAGCCGGAATACCCCAGAAATAATCGAAGCCCTTATCCAGCGGCATGTCTGTCACCGGCTGGCTCCAGTCTCGGGTCTTCCGATCACCTGGAAAATCCATCCCCAAATGCCACTTGCCAACCATCGCCGTTTGGTACCCCTGGTCGCGCAGCAGCGAAGCCAGCGTCATGCGACCCTCGGCAATCAGACACGGACGCTCTGCGGCAAACACGCCCCTCTTGAGTTGCGTTCGCCAACTGTAGCGGCCGGTCAGCAAGCCATAGCGAGACGGCGTGCAGACCGTGTCGGAACAATGCCCGTCGGTAAATGTGATTCCTTCCCGCGCCAGGCGATCCAAATTAGGCGTCTTAAACTTCGCATCGGGATTCAGGCAACTCACGTCCCCGTAGCCTTGGTCGTCGGTGTAGATCACGATCACATTGGGGCGGACGGCGGCGGCCGACAGTGTCCCCGTGAGCGACAGAAAAGCCAGGACGAACATTGATTTCATGGACGTGGCCCCGTTGGGAATCGAAATCACTTCATGTGTCACTTGCCGACGGCCTTCACAGTGACCTACCCCCAAATCTTGTACCACTCTTAATGAGAGAGTTTCAGGTCGGTGGTAGTTCTGTGTTCTGGTGGATGGAGCGTAGAGGAATCCTACAGAACATGGGTGGCCGCAAAGTCGGCCTGGGTCACGCGATGGTTTCGCGGACCGCTTTGCCCATGCCAATGCCCAGTCGTTTCTGCGGCGGGCTGGCATTTTTCAATAATCGGCAATTGATCCATCTGGTGCACGTCCCCGTGTCGGCCACTCTGGAACAATTGGCTGTTTCGCGAGTTCCGCCAGCTTCCCTTCGTCAATTTTGCAGCACAGGCCCACGCCATCGGGTAACGATGCGTAACCGTCCTTGTCGATGGACCAGTTCTTTTCCACAAGCCCTTTTGGAGTAATGCTCGGGTAGTACTCGTGGATCAGGAAGAACGGCACGGTCGCGGAGCAGTGAAGGCTGGCAGTCACTCCCAGATCTGTCGTCACACAGTGTGGTGCCAGTGGCACGTGGTACGCCTCGCCAAGCGTAGCGATCTTGCGGAGTTGTGTGATGCCGCCGGTGTGAGCACAGTCGACCTGCAGGATGTCGGCACACCCTTCGTGAAGATAGCCGATGACGTCCCAGATCGTGCGAGCCTGCTCACCAACCGCGAGCGGGATACTGATCTGCTCTTTCAGTCGCTTGAAGACTTCCATGTTGCCCGGCACAGCGGGTTCTTCGATGTACGTCACGTCGTACGGTTTGATTGCCGAAGCGAACTGAATCAGAAACGGTGGCGGCATCGCACAATGCGCGTCGAACATAACCATGCCGTCCGGACCGACTCGCTTGCGAGCATTCTCGACCAGTTTGACCATGGATTCAATCTGTTGCGGAGTACCCGAGAAGGGCTGCGGCCCGCATCCAACTTTGATGGCCTTTGGCGTCGGATAAAACAGCACCTTGTCACGCACCGGTCCGCCGAGCAGCCGATAAACAGGCACGCCCCACAACTTGCCGGTGATGTCCCACAACGCCATGTCGATGGCGGCCAGCGTGTGCGTCATGAACGGCCCGCCGCGCATGTCGCGGTGCGAGCGATAAATCTTCTGCCACAGGTATTCGATCCGAGTCGGATTCTCACCGTCGAGCAGTTCAAACAACGAACGAGCCAGTGTCGCCGCGACGTTCGGTTCGAGCTGATCAATCTCGCCCCAGCCAGTGACACCATGATTCGTTTCGATCTTCAGAAACACCTTTCGCATTACCGGCGTTGCCGTGAGTTTCGTGATCTTGATTGTCGATGTGCGATCGCCGACGTTTGCCGCCGGGTTATTGGCGTCCTCGACTCCGAGAGCCGCGTTGACTCTCGGACCAAATCCCGCCGCTGCCATTCCGCCGGCAGCAATCCCCAGTGAAGCCAGCCATTCGCGTCGAGTGTCCATCGTGCACTTCCTTCCGTCGCTGAATTTACGGTAGCCGAAGTCGTAAGACTCCCAATGTCATTGAGCATTCCCTTGAACTCTCACGAGTCCAGCTACTCGACGACTGTTCAATAATCCGCAATCGACCCGTCCTTCAGCTTCGCTCCAGGCCAACGGTAACTCTGCGGCTTGAGTGATTCCGTCTGCAACAATTTCTCGTCAACTTCGACGCCCAGTCCTGGACCAGGCGGCAGACCGACGTAACCGTCTTTGTCGAGTTCGAAGGCCATTCGCGTCAGCCCGGGCACATTGAAGCCGGCGTTCTGCGGATAGAACTCGTGGATCAGCAGGAACGGAATCGACGAGACCACGTGCAGGCTGGCGGCGATCCCCAGAAACGTTGCCGTACAGTGCGGAGCGATCGGCACGTGATACGCCTCAGCGAGTACGGCGATCTTCTTCATCTGACTGATGCCACCAGTGTGGTTGCAATCGGGCTGCAGAATGTCGAGGCAGCCTTCGTGAAGGTACGGCAGCATTCCCCAGATGGTGCGGTCACGCTCACCGGCCGCCAGCGGAATTTTGATCTGCTCTTTCAGCCGCTTGAAGACCTCGATGTTTCCAGGTACCGCCGGCTCTTCGATGAACAGCACGTCGTACGGCTTCAACCGTGCCGCAAGTTGAATCAACGTCGCGGGCGGCACTGCCGAGTGAGCATCGAACATCACCGCGCCGTCGTGTCCAACTTTCTCGCGAGCACGAGCGATCGCCTGCACCATCCGGTCGATGTCTGCCGGGGTGCCTGAGTGCTCGTAGATGCCATGCGGCGGAACCTTCTGAGCCTTGTCCGTGTGGTAGACGCGAATGCGATCGCGAGTCGGTCCGCCAAGCAGCCGATAAACCGGCACCTTCCACAGCTTGCCCACGAGATCCCACAACGCGATATCAATGGCCGCAATGCTGTGCACCATCAACGCGCCACCACGCAGATTGCGATGAGCACGAAACAGCTTTTGCCAAAGATACTCAATGCGAGTCGGATTCTCACCGTCGAGCAGTTCAAATAACGACTGGACAAGCACCCTGGCCGGTCGTGGATCCACGCCTTTCAGATCGCCCCAACCACTGATCCCAAGATTCGTCTCGATCTTCACGTAGACCACGGGACCGACCCAGTAGGTCTTCATCCCTGTAATGCGAATGCTCGACGACCGATCCTCAACCTGCGTCGCCGGGTTAACCTCATCGCCAACAGCTTTCTGCAGCAATGCCGCTCCTGCGGCCACAGCACCAACTCCCTTCAACAACTCACGCCGGCCGAGCTTCCCTGGTGATCCTGAGTGGTCCATTCCCTCTCCCTCAGAAAAAATGCTGTGTCAGTCAGGAACTCTGATTTGCGTTGTTTGACGCTGATCAATGCGAGCATCGACACGAAAGAGATCAGTCAGATTCCGCGTCGATCGGTCAAGAAGTAATCAGGCGTTTCCGCAATCACACTTCGGTCAGTCGTTCCGTCGAATCTCCAAAGCGATCAAGCCTCACGCCCATCCGATCCATCATAGACAGGTACAGGCTGCACATCTTTCGATTCGGCTTTCCGAGATAGTCGAGGATTCGGCCGGTTTTGATCGTCCCGCCACCGCGGCCGAGCATCACGACGGGCAACTGATCGTTGTTGTGGCTGCCGGTCATCATGCTGGATGCGAATAGAATCATCGAATTGTCCAGCAGCGTGCGATCGCCTTCTTGAACCGCGTCCAGCTTGCCGGCGATGTAAGCCAACTGCTCGATAAAGAACTGATTGACTTTCAGCCAGTCGCCGTTGTTGGTGTGCGAGAGCAAGTGATGGATCATGTAGTCGATGCCCTGTGTCGGCCCTCGATCAGAAATCAGATTCGGGAATCTCAACGACGAATGATCGTTGTTCAGCTTCAGCGTGCAGACGCGCGTCGTGTCCGTGCGGAAAGCCAGAATCAGGATGTCACACATCAGACGCATGTGCTCGTCAATGTCCTGGGGAATTCCATCAACAGGTCGTGCCGCGTCGGGCTTTTCGAGTGTTGGCCGCCAGCCCTGCAGACGTCGCGTTTTGCCGGCGTTCTCGATGCGACGTTCCACCTCGCGAACCGATTCGAGGTACTCGTCCAGACGTTGCCGGTCCGAGCGGCTGACCTTGTTCCGCAATCCGCCGGCTTCCGCGAGCACGGCATCCAGCACGCTCGAATCCGACGGCCGCACTTCGTCGCGAAACAGACGATCAAACGCCAGTGCGGGATACAGTTCCAGAGGTGTCGGCGTCGTCGGTGAACTCCATGAAATGTGTGAGCTGTAGATCATGGAATAATTCTTGTGCAGCGCCGCAATCGAGTGCTCGCAGCCGAGGACGAGACTGTCGACTTTCGTCTGTCCAGCAAGTCGGCGAGCCACAACCTGATCCATGCTGACGCCAGATCGGATCTCGCCACCGTTCGCCAGATGAGCACCCGTCAGCAGATTGCCCGTCTGGCAACTGTGGATTCCACCAATGCGGGCCTCTTCGTTGTACAGCCCGCGCAGAAACAACAGCTTCTCACGGTGAGGCATCAGCGACTGGAGCACCTTCCCCAACTCCATGTCTTTGCCTTCACCTTTTGCCCACCACTCCTCGCTGTGAAAACCGTTGCCGGCAAACAGGCACGCCATCCGAACGGGCGGCTGTGCGGCGTCCGATGCCGTCGTTTCATCGCCCCACACCGACATCGATTCCAGCCACGGCAGAGCCATCGAAACGCCGACGCCCTGCAAAAACATTCGTCGGGAAACGGACTGTGGAAAGTGAGAGTCTGACATTCTGATCCTCAGTGATGGCCGAAGTCGTGAAATTGAAAACGGGAGCTGATACCTGCAATCGGGAAAAGCCCTGAAAAACGGGGACACTCTACTTTACGTCTGAAACAAGTCTACTCATCCGCATAGTTGCTGCCGCGAATCATACGAAACTGTTTGCTTTGAACGATGGTCAGGACAGCCGATGAGAGACTTCCGTCTTCGGCGGTCAGCTGCCGTGTCATGTCATCAAGCACGAGTTGATCGGAAAGTGCGACAGACCGACCCAGCGAATACCCCAGCAGTCTCTGACAGAAGAGCCGCACGATCTGGTCGCGTTTCTTCGTCATCAGGTAATTCCTCAGGCCAACGAGACCTTCGAATTTCGTCCCATCGCGAAGTGTTGCCGAGGAATCCAGGGGGAGCCCGCCAGCGTCCTTGTCCCGCAGCCGACCGATTGGATCGTAGCGCTCAAAAGCAAACCCGAATGGGTCAATTCGTTGATGACAGACGGCACATTCCGCAGCGCTCACGTGCTTTTCTACGATCTGCCGCATGGTGAGTCCGCCGTTCCCGGTTTCTCTTTCCGGCAACTGGGGCACATTCGGCGGCGGCTTCGGCAACTTCTCGCCGAGCAGCGTTTCGACCACCCAGTTACCGCGCAGCACCGGACTGGTCCGCGACGCCCCGGACTGCCTGGCATGAACGGCACCCAGGCCCAGCAGGCCGCCTCGCCCATACTTTCGGACACCGTCCACTCGCCGCCATTCGTCGCCGTTCACATTCGGGATGCCGTAGTGCTTTGCCAGTGTGGCATTCAGGAAGGTGTCATCCGCATCGAGAAGTCGCGAGACGGATCGATCCTGCTGAAACAGATCCTGAAAGAACAGGATCGACTCTTCATACATCGCCGCACGAAGAGTCGCGTCGAACGACGGAAACAGCGCCTCGTTCTTTTCCTTGAACTCGTCGAACCCGCGAACGTGGATCCACTGGGTCCCAAACTCGATCGCCAGCGCCCGCACTCGATCATCCTTCAGCATCCGTCGAGTCTGCTGTTTCAGAACGCCGGGCTCGTGAAGTCGTCCGGCGGCGGCGAGTGTTCGTAACTCGTCATCCGGCATCGATGCCCACAGAAAATAACTCAACCGGCTGGCCAGTTCCCAATCGTTGACCGGACCTGCAGCGATTCCCGGCGGTGCCTCTTCGAGATGCAGCAGGAATGACGATGACATCAGGACTCGGGCAAGCACACTGCGGAACGCTTCCTCGTGCGAAACGTCCTTCTCCCGCAGAGTTGTGTAGAGGCTGC
This sequence comes from Planctomycetota bacterium, assembly GCA_963694825.1. Taxonomy (GTDB): domain Bacteria; phylum Planctomycetota; class Planctomycetia; order Planctomycetales; family Planctomycetaceae; genus UBA8437. The sequence goes on along the minus strand of CAVOEV010000190.1, from coordinate 2,988 downwards.
TAAGGCCCGCCTTCTCTTTGTCGGAAAGCGGCCGCCGCCAGGATAACGCTGCAAAGTCCAGCAGTTGCTCAAGCTGCCTCGGAGCAGCAGCGTCGAAATCTCGCTGAAAATCGTCGGCCCATTTCTGAAACGTCGGGCGGCGGTCCTCAAAGAACTTCACCAGCGACTTCGGCTGATCCTGAGTGACAAAGCCGATGAACAGCGGCAGGTACTCGTTTTCCACAACGGGGTACCTGCTGACGAAGCGGTGTTCGTTCCAGAGCCGTTCCAGTTCCAGCGACTGCGCGTCGTCGAGGAACAACTCAATCAGCGGTTCGTCTTCGCGGTGAAACGTCTTCAAGCACACAACTTCATCGAGCGGGATGACATGCGGATAACAGATGTTCGGCGGGAAAAGTTGACGGAACTCCGCGAGCCCGGCCAGAAACTGCTTGTGACCGGGCCCGTCGGGCAAGGCGACGACAGGCGACTTCGATTCCCACGCGGTCGAATCTGGCGGAGACGTATGGACCTGAAACTGCACGGCACAACTTTTTGAGCCGGAGCCCGCGTCGAGTTTCCCGTCAACAACAAACTGGCGATCCCGGAACAGCCCCGCCGGCAGCCGAACTTCAGTCACGTGGTTAACCGGCAGGACGAGGCTGTCTTCGTCGACAGTTCTTCCCAGTGGATGTCTGCCGAACACATCCCTCGCGAGTCCAAAGCGTTTCTCGGGGGATGGCTGTCCGAGACGCAGCAGGTCGACGCCCTTCAGCAGGGCTCCGTCGAGTGACGTCAGATTGTCGTAGACAATGCGGTCCGGGTGTTTCTCATCAGCTGGCCGCGGTCCCATCAGCAGAGCCTGCAGTTGCTTCGCGAGCTCCACAGCGTCGGCTTGCGTTTTGGGGTTCGACGCCGCCTTACGCCAGCGGGTCAACAAAGATTTGGCACCAACGGCAACGCCACGATTCAGTGGCCGGGCTTTTGACGGCCCTTTGACGAACGACCAGACCTCCTTGTTGCCAAGACTGTCCGCGTGAGGATTTCCATCAAGGACACTGTCAGCGATATCAGCAGCAAGGTCCCAGACGCGTCCATCCTCCTTGCCGACTTCGGTCACGATTAACCGGATTTCTGTCAGATCGCAGGAGTGACTGCCGTCTTTCGCATCGATCGCCAGGGCGATGACATCTCCCACCGCGACATTCATCGACGGCGTCGCAATACCAGCTGCTTTGCCGAGATCAACCGCCCCTTCCGCGATAATTGCTGACCGAGCGGGAGTCTGCTTCTCAACCCACCAGGCAACGCCGTTGCCACACGAGGGATGGGCGTGATCGACTTTGCCGGTGACGCGAATCTTTCCCTGGAACGGACTTTTCCAGATGACGGCGACGAACTCTGTGGGCGTCGGATGGACCGTCACCATGTGCGGAGAAACTCGGCCCGGCACGTTCTCCGTCTTGTCCGACGAGTTCGACACCAACAGGGGCAGGTCCGTCCCTTTGGTGACCCAACCGTTGATTGCCGGCCGTTGAGGATTCTTTGGCGTCTTCGCATCGAGCAGTGTCCACTTGACGCGCGCGACGGCCCGGCCGGGTTCTTCGACGGGCTGCGGTTTCGTCGAGAGCGGCTTGACGTCCAGCACAGCCATCCACCGCTTCAGTAATTCCTCGTCGAGTCGGTGCTTCGCCGCCAGTTCCTTCACCGACGGCCGCGGCAGGGTGTTGACTGCTTCGACGGCTGTAGAAAGATACCGCTGCGTACCGGTGAACAGTTTCGAATAATCGATCTCGAACCGCGGCCCGAACTGCTGGTAATCGCGGAGTGCCAGCGTCGGCAGATCCTTGCCTTCGAAACGCGGCCTGTGCCAGACAACGTGGCCGCTGCTGTCACCGCCGCTGAAGTCTCTGGCAATCAGGTAGAGCGTCACCTCGCCTTGGCCAGGCTTCGGTTCGAGCTTGACCGTGATCGTGTGCCCGGCAGCGACGGCGGGGTCCTTTGCGGTCGCCCGAACCGCACTCACGTAACTGCCGATCCGACCGAAAGTCCACAGCGAGTCACGCCACGCAGAGACCTCCGCCACGATCGCGTCGACGTCGTTCGCTGTCGCCTTCTGCCAGCGAGCGCGAATTCGATCAAGTGGCCACGACGGTTCGCCACTGGTGAGCGCCTGCCAGAGAATGCTGAGGTACTTCGAACTCAGCTTCTCGTCCGCGGCGATCGATTCCAGCTTGATGTCACCGGCCAGCACCGCGTCGCGATTCCGCACGAGGGCCGCGAGATAGGGCTTCAACGGCAAAACGCCATCACGAGTGAACTGCCAGTAGAACTTCCGCAGCTCGACCAGACTTTCGTCGGTCCAGTCGCGCCGAGTCTTCGTCGGCGAGAACCGAAATCCATCCGGCAGCAGCTTCGCGTGAGCAGCAATGTCTCTGGCCGCGTTGATGTACTTGCCCATCAAGGCCGGCGACATGCCAAGCGCCTCGGCGGCATTCGTAAATCCCTCACCAGCCGCTCCATCCGCGGGAAACTCCCGAGCGGGCTGCAGATCAACACTGGTCAGGTCGCGGATCGTATTGTTGTATTCAGTATTGCTGAGCCTCCGCAGCGGAACTCGTCCCGGATCGCCCGCCCGTGCACGCGCTTCGCTGTCGAGAAACTGCCGCGTCCAGTCGATCAGTTGTTTGCGTTGAGCAGGCGTCGGCTGAGGCTCGCCCTTCGGCGGCATCTCCCCGGTTTCCAGTTGCAGGATCATCGCCTGCCACGGCTTCACGTCTTTCCGCACGCTGGCCAGCGAAGTGAATCGCTGCAGGTCCAGCTCGCCTTCTTTCTCAGCCGTCGAATGGCAGCCCAGACAGAACTCCTTGAGTACTGGACCGATTTCATCGAAGCCCTTCGCCAGAGCCTCGTCATCTGCGACAGCACTCTGAGTCGCCAGGACCAGCAGCATGAAACTCAATATGTATCGCATAGTCATCCCGCCCATAGTACAGCTAACTGACCTGT
>CAVOEV010000189.1:0-9701 GCA_963694825.1 Planctomycetota bacterium | reverse complement strand
CATCCAAATTCGCAGACGGCAGCTCGCAAACGAAACTGCACTGAAACCCATGGTTGTCGACCAGGTGACGGCCGACATGACCAAACTGGGCCGGGAAGTTCTTATGAACAAACAGGACGTGCATCGGAGGCATCCGGCTGAAGCGTCGTGGGAGGAACCTGGCGGTAACGAGGAAAGAAGTCGGGTTCGAAGGTATCCGTCGCGTGGACCTTTCGCCAGACAGACTCGATCCGATGATTCGCCTCAGTGTCGAACACCCATCGCAGCGTCGTGAACCGAGCACGACACTTCGAGAACCCGGCCTTGAATCGGAACAGGGAATCCTCGCCACCACCCAGGCCGCCACCCAGGTGCAACGCCCGATTCCCCCGGCCACCCTCGACTCCGAAAAACTTCCGGGCCGAATCGAACAGCAACCGGCTCGGCCCCGCCCGACGCCAAGCGTCAGACGTGCCGCCCAAATGGTACTCGACCAATCCGTTCACCTCGGTGTACACCGCAGCAGCAGCCATCTCGCCCGAACCGCCAGGCGAATCGACCACACCCAGATGCAATCGGTCGCCCAACGCAGCCTTGAGCCCGTAAAAGTAGTCGGCTCCGAAAAAGTAACGACCGCTCGCGCCAACCTGACGCATCGTCTGCTCGTAAATCGACAGGAACTCACCGTATCGAGACCAGTCGTTCCAGGTCACACCGAAACCGTCGCGGTCGAGTTTCCGGATCTGAGACCTCAGCCGCGATCGAACCTGGCTCCACTGAGCCGCCTCGTCAAGCGTCAGGTCGACAAAAACCGTCTGGCCATGCTCGACCTGGACAATCCGCTTATCCAACTCGAGACCCAACTCCGACTGACACAATCCGGAAAAATCAGCCGTCGTCAGGCCCAACAACGGATGCAGTCTCAGGAACGCCGTCACCAACCCGCGTTCCACCGCTGCGTCGCTCATCGCCGCTAAGAACCTTGGCAGATCGGCTCCCGGTGTCAACAAAACGGCCGGATAGCCATAGGGACTCACAGCGTCGCTCAAGGATATGTCCGAGTCGAGCCGTTCGGGAATCCTGCGCTCCAGCAGCGGCACCAGCATCGTGTCGCCGTCGTGCTCGGCCCAGAACGCCAAAGCACGTCCACCCTCGTCACCCGCAGCCAACTCGACGTAACCAGGTAGGTGGTAGACATCATGTTCCAATTGGGCCAACACGTCCGTCCAGCGAGAATCATCAGAAGACAACCAGTCGGTCTTCATGCCACCTCCCGCAACGCCCGATCGCCGCCCGGGACGAATCGCTCGAGTGCAACCGCCAAACCGGCAACCTGCTCGTCACTCAACTCGCCGCCACGACTCAGCCGGAACTCACGCGGCACCGTCCCACGTGTCTTGACCTCCGTCCCGTCACCCATCTGACGCGACAACATTGTGCGGACCTGCTCGAGCACCCCGCGAGGATCGGCACACAACTGCGAATACTCGACCCGAAGTACCCGCGACGGATCCACCTCGGCCACCTGCTCGTCGAATCGCCGCTCCAGGTAATGAACCTGCCCGACCACCTGGTCCCAGACCGGCTCGTCCTTCAGCCATTCGTATTCGCGAGGCTTCAGCGAGGTCCACGTGTCGATCGAACCACCGTAGTTCTTCCGCATCCCGTACAGCGAACGGGCCGTGTCGGCCGGGTCGCGACGGATCTGGACCACGCACGTCCTGGTCAGTTCCCGACACATCCGCTCGGCATGCCAGCCAACCAGGAACGACTTGAACACCACCGGTCGCCCAAACTCCTCTGTCATCGCCGTCAACAACACCCGGATCCGATCCCAGTCAATCGTCTCGTCATGACCAGCCGCAGGCTCCGACAAGTCCGAATACCCCAGCAACTCATTCCAGAAATACCCGAACTCGTGAGGCTCGGTCACCTGCTCGGTTCGCCCGTACCGCGATACGAATCGTGTCTCGGGCAACTCGGAACACACTTGTTTCGCAAGACGGATGCCATAAAGAGGGGCTTGCCAGAAGGCGGCAATCAGGTTGTTGATGTAGCCGACGTCCAAATGAGCGGCCAGCAATTGCATCAGCAGCGTCGTCCCCGAACGAGGCGGCCCAACAACGTGAAGCGTCGGGTAACTCTCGTCCCGCTCCGACTGTGTCGACAGCTCCAGATCATGAGCCACCGTAAGTTGCCGGTTCAGATCGGCCAAGAACGACTCCTGGATCGCGTCCTTGCGAAACCCGGCCGCCAGTGGCTGAGACTCTGGTCGGGAACTGGAATCCTGTCTTGCTGTCATCGGTCACCCTACCGTGTCTGCCCGAGACGCTGTCGTCTCCAGGATCTCTCGAACCAACATGAATGCCTCGGCCGCCGCCAAATGAGCAGTCGAACCCCTCAGCCGAGCCAATGCCCGGATCGTTTCGGTCGACCTGGGATGAGGCGGCGGCAACAACTTGCTTTCATAACACGACATCGCACCAACCTTGCACTCCAGGTACGGCTCGATGTCGACAAACACCGTCGGCCGAAACACCGTGTCGGCCGTCGGTCGAGCCCACTCCGTCTCCGACAACGTCTCGTAGGCCAACACCCGACGAACCGGACAACCCGCCAAAGGCCTCGCCGACACCAACCCGGCAGTGTGAACGTGGTAATGATCGGTGTGGATGTCGCCGTGATGAGGCAGGTAAAGAGTGTGCGGTTGCCACTCGGCAATCAGCCGCGTCAAGGCGTCGGCCAACTCGTGACCGGGGACAGTGTCCAAACGAGGCACCGGGAAATCCAGAAATCGACAGTCACTCACACCCAGTACCCGGTGAGCTTCGGCCAACTCGGCTCGCGAGCGAGCGACCGACTCGTCCGAAAACTTCTCCGGAATGCCTCGACCCACCACCGCAACGTACACCAGGTCACCGGCCGCAGCGTGACGAGCCATCACGCCGCCACAACCCAACACCTCGTCATCCGGATGAGGAGCAACGACCAGAACGCTTGTTGTGTCTGTGCCCATATTCGTCACGCCACCCGCCGTTGAGACTCGTCACTCAACTCGTCCGACTGATCATGCGACTGATCATGCGACCGATCATGCGACCGATCATGCGACAGTTCATCGAGCCGTGCTTCCAGTTCGGCCATTCGCCCGGTCAGCTTCGCCAATTCGTTCTCGACAACGAACCCCAACCGACACCCAACCGCCGGCCGACGGGTACTCTCGGTTTCGCTCAGCCACAACAGCCCCTCACCGGTCTGCACCAGCAGACCACGATCCGCATCGTCGATCAGCACTCGCCCCACCGCTCCACGGATCGGCCAGTCCCTCTCCAACTCGGCTCGCCACACGATCAGCTTTTCGCCACAGGAAAAGGTGTAAGCACCTGGATGAGGCTTCGAGGCGGTCCGAATGATGCCCTGGATCTCGTCGGCCGGCCGCGACCAGTCGATCCACCCGTCAGCCGGGCCACGTCGGCCGTTCCACGTCGCACGCGTTTCGTCCTGAGGCACCGGGTCCCACCAGCCATCCAGCAGCCGCGGCAACCAGCGATCCAGAGCCCGCGTGATGGCCGAGGACTGTCGGGCAACCACGTCCGCAGCATACGCACCGGCAGACACTTCGAACGGTTCCTGCACCAGGATCGCTCCGGCATCCGCTTCAGCAGTCATTACGAAAAACGTCGCCGCCCCGTCCTCGCCATCGCAGGTCAACCAGGCAATCGGTGCCCGGCCGCGGCCACGAGGCAACGCGGTCGGATGGTAACCCACGCAGCCTCGGACTGGCAGTTCCAGTAGCCGAGTGCGGACCATCTGCGACAACCCCACTACCATCAACAGGTCCGGTTCCCAACTCGCAACCTGCTCGTGCACCGACAGGTCGTTGATGTTCTCGAAACTCGCCGACGCCACACCCTCGGACTCCGACAACTCGGCCAGGTCAACATACCCACCGGACCCTCGACCTATCTCCGGCGACAGACCCAGGACTCCGACCAACCGAGCCTCGTGCCGCAGCAAGGCCTGCAACGTCAACCGTGAACTGTTGACCGCTCCGGCCAACACAATGCGTGGGGTTCGCTGCCGACTCATGCTGCCCTCCTCACATTCGATCGCTTGGCGAACGTCTTTTCGCCACAACCCACAACGACCACCGTCCTGACCACGATCCACGAATCCAGTGCCAGTGAATGGTGGTCAACGTACCACGCGTCGTAGCACCAGCGTTGCGGCCACGATAGATGAACGTTCCCGTTGACCTGGGCCCAACCGGTCAGACCGGGTCGGACATCAAGACGACGTCGACCTCGCTCGTCGTACTCAGACAAATGCTCGGGTAAACCCGGACGAGGACCCACCACCGACATCTCGCCGCGGATCACATTCCACAACTGAGGCAACTCGTCGATCTTGGTTCGACGCAACCAGCGACCCACTCGAGTTACCTCGCAATGATCGCCAAACACCTGCACCCGATCCTGGCGTGGCCGATCGGTCATCGTTCTCAGCTTCACCACTCGAAACGTCCGACCACCGCGGCCAAGTCGAGCCTGGATGAACAGCACCGGGCCACGTGACTCCAACTTGATGGCAATCGCCGACAGCAGCAGCAACGGTGCCATCAGCACCAACATCGCCAGCGACAGCACCAGGTCGAGACATCGCTTGCCTCCACCTCGATACCAACCCGCCTGCAATCCTCGCTGCCGTCGTTTCAAACTGTGGGTCTCCAACCGCCAAGCCTGCCAGCCCAGTCAACTCATACCAGTACCAGTACCAGTACCAGTCAACTCATACCGGTCAACGCGTCCCGTCTCTGGATCGGTGCCAAGACATCTGATCCCCAGGCAGGAAGCGGCGGAAGATACCAAAAGAGCGAGTGATCGATCAACGTGCGTTGGCCAACTGCAGGCTGCCGTCTGTCGATCAAGGCGATTCCAGTTTGGTCTTGCCGCCAGCATCCTCCGCGACCTACGATCCCACCCGCGCCCCCCGATCTCTCGCGTACGAGACCCGAACCCGCCCGACAGCACCTCTCGACCATGACGTCGTCCTCGAGACCGACAATCTGGATCATCGGCAGCGGCCGATTGCAACTGCGGATTCCGTTAATGCAGAGATTGACGGCCGACGGGTTCGACGTGGCGGCGGTCGGGCCGGACCCCGGCGACGAATTCGCCGACGCCGGATTCGCCTATCACCGCTTCCCGTTACGGCGTGCAATGGACCCGATCGCCGACTGGCACGCACAAGACGTGCTCGAAGGCCTGATGACAACACATCGCCCCGACCTGGTCCACTCGGTCAATACCAAGCCATCGATCCTGGTCCCCACAGCCGCCGCCCGGGCCGGTATCCCCGCCTGCGTGCGAACGATCACCGGAATGGGTGCCCTGTTCTCGTCCGCCTCACCGGCCGCCCTGGCCATGAGATTCCTCTATCGGCGCATGCAACGACGCATCGCACCCGACTGCCAGGTCACCGCCTTTCAGAACCCCGACGACCAGCAGTACTTCCTGGACCGTGGCATGGTTGTCCCGGGGACCGACGAACTGGTGCTCTCGTCAGGCATCGACGTCGGACCGTACGTGGCTTCGGCCGGAGGCCCAGCGGCTCGTGCCGCTCTTCGTGACGAACTCGAACTGCCCGATGGGCCCGTGGTCACGATGGTCTCGCGACTGATCCGACCCAAGGGGATTGCCGAATACCTCGAGGCCGCGACACGGGTCCGAGCCCGCGACCCGAAGGTCACCTTCCTGCTGGTCGGACCGGAAGTGCTCGAGGGGCCGACGGCGTTCCCGGCCGCACGCGTCCACGCATGTCCCGATGTCAGGTTCCTAGGCCGGCGAGCCGATGTGCCGACCATCCTCGCACTCAGCGACATGTTCGTCTTGCCCAGTTACCTGCGAGAAGGTGTGCCGCGAGTGTTGCTCGAGGCCGGAGCACTGGGTCTGCCGCTGGTCACCACCGACATGCCCGGCTGCAAAGAAGTGGTCCGGCACGGAGAAAATGGGGTGCTGGTCCCCGCTCGAGATGCCCAGGCACTGGCTAACACCGTCTTCGACCTGCTGGCCGACCCCGCACGCAGACGACGCATGGGACAGGCCAGCCGAGAACTGGTCGCCGAAACGTTCCACCTCGACCTCGTCGCCGCCGCCTACGCGAAGATCTACCGACGTGCACTCGGAATCCACCAGCAACTCGACGCTCGGGTTACGCGGCGAGCTGCCTAGCAGGCTGTTCAGCTGAACTCGGATTCTCCCGGCAACAGCAACACGCTTGTCGTCCCGAGCGCTGCAAAAGACCTCAAACCGAGTCCCCGCCTTGGATGGGGCGGCATCTGATGGCGTGATGAGCCCGTCCCTAAGCGACTTGCCGCTCGCTCGATACCGAGCTCGACTCGAATTCTCGCAACCACAATTCGAGTACCAGCAGCGAATACAACAGCGTCGGACGGTTCCGGTCCGACAGGCCCCTGCCCTCGAGCAGACCGTCGATCAACGAACCGTCGAGATAGCTTCGGACTCGAGCAGAACCCGGGCCAAGACTGTCCAGCAACGGCTCACGCAACGCACCGCTCAACCACGATTCCAATGGAATCTCAAATCCCCGCTTCTTGCCACCAATCACCTCGTCCGAAAGCTCGTCACGCCAACCGTCTCGCAACAGACTCTTCAACCGACCACCTCGCAATCGATGCGACACCGGCAACGACACGACGAACTCGGCCAGCTGATGATCCAGAAATGGCGAACGGGCTTCGAGCGAATGAGCCATCGTCGCCATGTCCATCTTGACCAGTAATCCGCTCAGCATGTTCACCCGAATGTCGGTCGCCGACTGAGTGTCAAGTGCTCCGAATCCGCCAGGACGCACCTCATCCAACCACTCCTCGGTCGATCGCACCGGTGGCCCGCACCAAGCCGCCTGCTTATCGACCTCTCGCAACTTGTCCGCCGTCCACGCCAGATATCTCTCGGATGGCGACATCCCCAGGCCCCGAAACCACCTCGCCGCAAACCCTGCCCGACTGCGACGCCCCGCCGCCAACAGGCCCAAACCCGCCGACACGCAACAGGACAAGCTCCGAACTAACCCCCGAGGCACACTCTCCAGATGCCTTGCATAATGAGCGGCCAGGTAACGACGGTATCCGGCAAACACCTCGTCACCACCGTCACCGTTCAACACCACCGTCACGTGCTGGCGGGCCAGCTTCGAGATGGCCAGGCTGGGGATCGCACTGGGGTCCGAAAACGGCTGGTCGTAATGACGCACCAACTCCAGCAGAGTCTCGCACGGTGTCACCTCCAACGGCAAAACCGTGTGTGCGACACCCAGCCTCTGTGCCGTCCGACGAGCTACGTCCGATTCGTCGTACCGCGGATCGTCGACACCAATCGTGAACGTCTGTAAATTGCCGCCACCAGCAGCCGCAGCCTCGCAGGCGATGATCGACGAATCCACTCCGCCCGAAAGAAACACTCCCAACGGGACATCCGATCGCAATCGGATCCGCACCGACTCGCGAACCAGCTCCCGAGTCCGTTCCAACGCCTCGCCGTAACTGATCTGACGACCACCCGATCGACGGGTCGGCCGAAACTCGTCCAGAGACCAATAGCTTCGATGCTCCAGCCTCTGGCCGTCAAAGATCAGGACTGCACCGGCGGGCACCATACGCACACCCTCGAAAATCGTCTCCGGCTGCGGCACGCTGCCCAGACTCAGGAAGTCCGAAATGCCCTGCGGTCGCACCTCGAAACGGCCGCCAGCCGATTCCAACAGCGGACGCAAAGCCTTCAACTCAGACGCAAAAACCAACCCGCCATCCGGGGTCCTCGAATAATACAACGGCTTCTTGCCAAATCGGTCGCGGGCCAACACCAATCGATGACGACGACGGTCCCAGATCGCCAACGCGAACATGCCCCGCATTGGCCTCGCCAAATCCTCGCCGTGGTCCTCGTACAAATGAACCGCCACCTCGGTGTCCGAATCGCTCGCCAAACAGTGGCCACGCTGCCTCAGTTCACGAGACAACTCGACGTAGTTGTAGATCTCGCCGTTCATCACAACCGCACAGTCACCCGTCTCGTTCCACAACGGCTGCTGGCCACCATCCAGATCGATCACCGCCAGGCGACGCATACCCAGGAACACGTTGCCGTCGAACAGACGACCCTCGTCATCCGGACCGCGATGTTCGATCGCCGACAACGCGGCATCTGCCACGCTCCGAGCGATCGGCTGATTCGTCCAACTGCCAAGGATTCCGCACATGTTTGAAGTCTCAGGCCGCCTTGCTGCAATCCGCCGACAACGTCTCATCCAAACGACAACGAGTTCCGCTGCGGTTCTTTTTTCGAGACCATTCGCCCAATACGTCGTTCCAACTCGACTCAAACCGCTCGACCATCCGGTCCAGACTGAACTCGCTCACAATACGATCGCGACCCAATCGGCCCAACTCGCGACGCACTGCCTCGGGTTCGGTCAACAACCCGAAAACAGCACTCTCCAGACCCTCCGCATCACCCACACCAACCAACCGCCCGGTCTCGCCAAGCACCTCGGACGATCCCCCGGCGTCAGTCGCCACGCAGGGAACGCCGCAGGACATCGCTTCGCCCATCGCGTTCGGGAAGCCCTCGGTCCATGACGCCAGCATCGCCACATCCAAGGCCGCCTGCCACGTCGGCATATCCACTCGCCGGCCCTGCAAATGCAGCCGGTCGGACAACGACGCATCGATCCGTGTTTCAATCAAAGCAGCCAACTCGGGATTCGACCGGTCGACTCCTGGACCACACAACAACACGTGCAACTCGGGACATGCAGCCAGCAGGCCGGACGCCGCACGGATCACCGTCGGGAAATCCTTCAGCGGATCCCATCGCGCAGCCATGCCGACCAGCCGAGCCTCACTCCCCAATCCCAACTCGCTGCGAATCGACTGCCTCGCTGACTCAGACGGCCGAAATTGCTCGACATCAAACCCGTTCCGGATCACCTCGATCCGACCGGCGTCGTATCCCAACTCGATGTGCCGCTGACGTCCAGACTCCGAATTGATCACGATGCGGGCGGGGATGCGCTTCGAAAGAATCGCACAGGCCCGAGCCGTCCACAGCGTGGTCGCCTTGTCACGACCCCGTGTCGGACCATTCATTCTCAGGTTCCAAACCACAGGGGCCCGAGTGCGAGCCAGCTTCGACGCAAGACCACCCAGCAGATCCGAATGATACAACCACGTCTGGACCAGATCGGGTCGAGACCGACTCATGGCACGAGTCAACCGGGTCAATGTCCTGGGACCAGGCAATCCGCGACGCATGCCGATACAGGTCACCGGAACACCGATCGCCCGAAGCTGATCGGCGGCCGGACCACCTCCAACCAGCGACACGACCTCCGGACTCCATCGGTCCCGGTCCAGCCGACCCAGTAAACGCACCAACATCGTCTCGGCACCGCCCAGATGCAGATTATTGATCACGTGCAGTAAACGACGGGGCGTCATTGCGGCGGTGTCCAGGCCAAGGGGGTGGAAGACAACCCAAGACGAGATGGGTCGGGGGCAGGGACAGGGACAGGGACAGGGGCGGAAGCCGATTCGGTGGAGAGTCGAGCCAGAATGGCTCCGCCGACCAGGAATGGCAGGAACTGGAAACTGACCAATAGAGCCGTCATCACAGACAATGCCAACAGGTGAGACACCACGT
>CAVOEV010000188.1:0-9768 GCA_963694825.1 Planctomycetota bacterium | reverse complement strand
AAGGGGCGGGGAAAAGGGGCGGGGTGAGTCGGCGAGGTGCTAGCCACTATATCGCGGCTGAGGTTGAGCACTCAACTGCGAGATAGGAGTTGACAGGTTCTTGGGTCGGCGATGGGCAGGTCGGTCTGGCTCGATGATCTGGCCTGGCAGGCGATCTTGCCGGTAGTCTGCTGTGCGAGCCAGGCAGACAACGTGGCCGACAGCAGCGGGTGAGGAGTTTGCTCAGATGGGAATAATTCTGCATTTCTGCCAATAATTGACGCTTGGTGCGCATCTTGACCGGGCAGGCCGATTGAAGCGGGGTGAATCGTTTGACGTCGCAAGATGGAGAACGGGTGGATCCCGAGGAGGTTGGTCGGTGGTTTGACCAGTACGGCGGTCCATTGAGATCGTTTCTGCTGGGTGTGACCGGTGATCTCGAGGCGGCCGAAGAGGCCGTCCAAGCGACTTTTACAAAAGCCATGGAGGCAGGACATACGGCTCGAGCCGATTCCCTGAAAGGGTGGCTCTTCCGGGTGGCGTACAACGAGGCGATGCTGGCGGGTCGGAAGAGGCAGCGGCGAGACCGCAGCCTGAGGCGGCTGGCTGAGGCTTTGCCGAGTGGACCTGCGACGCCCGAGGAGTTGGCCAGTTTGGACGAGTCGATTCGAGGCGTCAGGGAGTTGATTGCCGAGTTGCCTGAGGATCAGCGGGCTGTGGTTCGCAAGCGGATTTACGAGGACAAGACGTTTCGGGTGATTGCCGAGGAGATGGGTGCTCCGCTGGGAACCGTGTTGACGCGAATGCGATTGGCGTTGGCGAAACTGCACAAGCGATTGTCGGATACGGATTGACGCGGATTGAGAAAGACAACGACGGGTCCGATGGGCCAGATGGAAATCGTGATGAGAAGCGAAGCCGACAAACACCGCCTCGAGGTTGGGCCTGTTGCCGAGATCGACTGGTTGGCGTTTGCCTACGTGGTCGGTGAACTGGATGGAGCCGAGTTGGACGAGTGGACTGCTCGTTTGGCCGATGGTGACGTCGAGGCGTGTGAGGCGGTGGTCGGCGCAGTCGAGTTGATCCAGGCCGTTGGGTCGCCAGGCCGGCCGTCGTTGGTGACTGACACCGTGGCCGGAAATTCGGACAGTCGTGTCGACCGGTGGAGATTCGTGGTCGCTGCGGTGGTGTGCCTGGTGCTGGTTGTCGTCCTGTCGTGGAAGCAAGGTGATCAGGCCGGGGACGAACTGACTGGGGACTTGGTGCCCGTGTCTGCTACTGCTGATGGTGAGTTGTTATCGAGTTGGGCTGGCGGAACCGATGCCGAACCTGCCGAGTTGGGAGTCGCAACGGGACCGGACGTGTTGGTGGCCGAGACCGAGTTGGTGGTACCCGAGTGGATGATCGCCGCGCTGGCGTTGCCCCCTGAAATGGATGGAGAAGACAGCCCGTGATTCGGCTTGGACTTCATCTCTGCCTGGTGATTTTGCTGGCCGGCGACGGCCTGACGCAAACTCGTCCATCCAAGTCGCCGGTCCAGGCACGTGCGAAGGTCGATCCGCAATCCGGGCCGAAGACGTCTCGGGCGGTGGTGTCCAAGCAGCGGCTGCGGCTGAGCAAGCGTCTGGTCCGGCAAGCCCTGGCGTTTGCGAGATCGCATCATCCGGAACTGGCGAAGTTGATCGAGCGGTTGAGGTCGGTTCAGGATCGGACGGCCTACGACAAGGCGATTGCCGAGTTGTCGAAGACGGCTCAGCGACTCGAATCGCTCAAGGAGTCCAATCTCGAGCGATATGGAATGATGCTCGAATTATGGAAGCTCGAATCCCAGGCCCGGCTGATGGTGGCCCGGTCGATGATGAAGCCCGATCCCAAACGCGACGTGAAGTTGCGCGTGACACTGAGGAAGCGGGCGGAGTTGCGGCGGATCATGCTGTTGGCCGATATCAAGCGTTCGCAGGCCCGGATCGAGCGGATCGAGTCTCAGTTGAAGTCATTGGAGAACCTGGACGCTGCGACAGATCGAGAGTTGCAGCGATTGAAGCGGTCAGCGAGAATAGCTGCTAGCAGCACGAAGGGCCGTAGTGGTAAGCAGCCCAAGACTGTGGTGCCAGTCAAGGCTGGCACTGGCAGGCGGGGCAAGCCAAGTAAAACGACGGGCAAGACGACCGTCAAAACCAAGGACAATTCGAAGCCATGACGCGGTACTTGCTTTCTGCACTGCTGGTCGGTGGCCTGGTGGCCACGGCCAATGCGAACAACGCCAAGGTGGCTCCCTCGAAGGTGAGTTCCCCGGTTCCCGAGCGATTCGCCAGCGAGTCGACTGACGAGGTGCCCGATTTTCAGCGTCACGTGGTACCGCTGCTTGGCAAGCTGGGATGCAGTGGCCGTGCCTGTCACGGGTCGTTCCAGGGTCGTGGCGGATTCCGGCTGTCACTGTTCGGTTATGACTTCAAGTTCGACCATGACGCGTTGCTGAAAGCCGCCGACGGCGAGGATCCACGAGCCAACGTTGCGAAGCCGGCCAAGAGCCTGATGCTGCAGAAGCCGACCGAGACGGTGGACCACGAGGGTGGCCTGAGAATGAAGGTCGACAGTTGGCAGTACCGCCTGCTGCGGAAGTGGATTGCCGCGGGTGCCCTCGAGGTGTCCAAGGATGCGGCGAAGATGGTCCGGCTCGAGATCACTCCCGCCGAGTTGGTCTTTTCGGGCAAGAAGGACGAGAAAGTTCAGTTGAAGGCCGTGGCGGTCTGGAGCGACGGGACTCGCGAGGACGTGACGCCACTGACGCGGTTCAAGAGCAACGACGACCAGATTGCCAAGTTGGGTTCCGGTGGTTTGTTGACCAGTGGCAAACCCGGTGACACCTTTGTTGTCGCCTTCTACGACAACGGTGTGGTGTCGGTGCCGGTGATGCATCCGGTCAGTGACAAGGTGGGCCGGAACTATCCGACGGTAGCGACGCCGACTGAGATTGACCGTTTGGTGGTCCAGAAACTCAGGAAATTGGGCATCGTCCCCTCGGCGCTGAGCACCGACGCCGAGTTCCTCCGCCGCGTCTCCCTGGACCTGGTTGGCACCCTGCCGACGGCTCCCGAGGTCGAGGCATTCCTCAAGGACACGGATTCACAGAAGCGGGTGAAGAAAGTCGAAGAGCTGCTTGGCCGGCCGGCGTATGCCGCCTGGTGGGCGACTCGACTCTCGGACTACACCGGCAACAACGACGATGCGCTGAACAACGTGATTCCCACGCGAAGTCGTCGCGCCAGCCAGGACTGGTACGATTGGCTGAAGGATCGTGTCGCCAGGAACGTGCCCTACGACAAGCTGGTCGAGGGGCTGGTGATGGCGACCAGCCGGAACTCCGGCGAGTCGTTCAAGCAGTTCAGCACGACGATGAGCGGCGTGTATCGTGCGGACGGCGACCAGAAATTCACCGATCGCCAGGGCATGTCCCATTACTGGGCCCGTCGCACTTTCCGTGAACCCAAGGACCGGGCTGTTGGATTTGCCTACACATTCCTGGGCATTCGCATCCAGTGTGCGGAGTGCCACAAGCACCCATTCGACCAGTGGACCAAGGATGATTTCGCCCAGTTCCAGGGCTTCTTCACCGGGGTCAGTTTCGGGACCAACCCGGAGACGAAGACCGAGTACAACGAGATGTTGGCGTCGCTGGAGTTGGGTGACAAGAAGGGTGGCCTGCTGCGGAAGGCGGTTTCGGAAGCTCTTGATTCCGGCAAGGTCGTGCCATTCCAGGAAGTTTATACGAAGTCGTCCCGGGCGACAGCGGCCAAGAAGAACACCGGCGGGAAGGCTGCCAGGTTGTTGAAGCAGCAGATCGTCAAGTTGCAGCAACGGTTGAAAGACCTGCAGGTCAAGGATCCCAAGACTGCCCAGGTCACCAACCAGATTACGCAGACCGAAAAGTCGATCACGAAGTTGAAAAAGCGGCTACGTCAGCTCGCGCAATCAGCCAACCGAAGGAGTCGCGGTTCGGTGGCGTCGAAGGCCACGCTGCTGGGTGCGGAGGAAGTCGACCTGACCAAGTTCACCGACATCCGGACCCCGCTGATGGAGTGGTTGCGTCGTAAGGACAACCGGTTGTTTGCCCGGGCGTTCGTCAACCGTGTCTGGGCCAACTACTTCAACGTCGGCATCGTCGAACCGCCCGATGACCACAGCCTGGCCAATCCGCCGAGCAACAAGCCGTTGCTGGACTACCTGGCCACCGGGTTTGTCGAGAACAACTACGACATGAAGTGGTTGCACCGGGAGATCATTTCGAGCCGCACGTACCAGCTCAGTTGGCAACCCAACGAGACCAATCGACTCGACGAACGGAACTTCAGCCATTCGATTCCGCGGCGGATGCCGGCCGAGGTGGCCTACGACGCGATTCAGCAGGCCACTGCTTCGGACCAGCGGGGCGTTGAGATGAAGACGGAACTGGAGGGGCGGGCGATCGCCCTCGCCGGGTCCGGTCGTCGGCTCAACTCGCGAAACGGCCCCGGCTATGCCCTGACCGTCTTCGGCCGGTCGACGCGGGAAAGCAACTGCGACTGCGATCGCTCGAACGAGCCGAGCCTGTTGCAGACCGTGTTTTTGCAGAACGACAGTGACACGCTGAAGCTGATTGCCTCGAATCGTGACGGCTGGATCGACCAGCTCACCGGCGAACTGGACATCAAGCCCGCGCGTCGTCCCACCAGGAAGGCGACCCCGGAGATGCTGAAGCTCTCCAGGCAATTGAAGGAGGTCCGTCGCAAGATGAGCGCCGCCCGTAAGGCCAAGGACACCCCGTTGGTGAAGAAACTGAACATCCAGGCCCGCAACCTGCAGGCTGACCTGGCCAAGGCGACTCGTAACCGAGCGGTGCCCAAGTCGTCCGGTGAGAAGGTGGCCGACCTGGATTCCACGGTGATCGTCAAGCAGGCCTACCTGCGGACCCTGAGTCGATTGCCCAACGAGGCAGAACTGAATCGTTCGCGGAGTTATGTCGAGGGATCCGAGGACACCATGCAAGGTCTTCGCGACCTGCTGTGGGCGTTGCTCAACACCAAGGAATTCATCGTCAACCACTAGGCACAACACACTCATACCAAGACGGTGTATTTCCCCGGAACGGGAATCGAAAGGAAACGGATTGATGGCATTGCATACGACTTGCGACGGCGTGAAGCGGCGGGATTTTCTGAAGGTTGGCGCGTTGGGCGCGACCGGGCTGAGTCTGGCCAACTACCTCCAGTTGACCGCCCGCGGCGCAGTCCAGACCGGCAAGGCGACCTCGGCGATCTTTGTCAACCTGCCTGGTGGTCCCTCGCACATGGACACGTTCGACTTGAAGCCGAACGCACCGGAGGAGTATCGCGGTCTGTTCAACCCCATCCAGACCAACGTCGAGGGGATGGAGATCAGTGAGCACCTGCCGAAGCTCGCCACCTGTGCCGACAAGTACACGATTCTCCGTGGTGTCAGCCACACGTTGGGGGCTCATCGCCTGGGCCAGGAGTACGTCAACACGGGCACGCGTCCGCTGGCGTCCCTGGAGTATCCCGGATACGGGTCGGTGATCACCAAGGAGCAACCCGGAATGATCGATCTGCCCGGCTTCGTGGCGATTCCCAACACCCGCCAGAAGCCCGGATTCCTGGGAGTGAAGTACGCTCCGTTGAATACCGGTTCCACTCCTCAGAAGGGCCGTCCCTTCTCGGTCCGCGGGATCGCGTTGGCCAACGGCCTGACGATCAGCGACGTCGAGAAGCGCCAGGGCCTGTTGACGGACCTGGACAAGACATTTTCGGGGATCGAAAAAGACAACCAGTTGCTGGATGGTCTCGGCAAGTTTGGACGACAGGCCTATTCGATGATCACATCGAAGAAGGCTCGCGAGGCTTTCGATATCAGCAAGGAACCGGCCGCCCGTGCCGAGACCTATGGAGAATCTCCCTTTGGGCAGAGTTGCCTGCTGGCCACGCGGCTGGTGGAAAACGGTGTGCGATTCGTCACCGTCTCGACCGGCGGCTGGGACACTCACCGCGACAACTTCCCCAAGCTGAAGGATCGATTGTTGCCTCCCTTCGACCAGGCCCTGGCCGCGATGCTGGTGGACCTGGACACACGGGGGTTGCTGGAGCGGACCGCGGTCTTCGTGACCGGCGAGTTTGGTCGGACACCGAAGATCAACGACAGGTCCACACCCGGTGGCCGCGACCACTACCCGCGTTGCATGACGATGCTGATGGCCGGTGGCGGCGTGAAGGGCGGCCAGGTGATCGGCGAGAGTGACGAGAAGGCGACCGGCCCGGCCGGCGAGGGGATTTCACCCTCCGATGCCGCTGCGTCGTTCTATCACAACCTCGGCATTGACCACACCAAGGAGTATCACACCAAGACCGGGCGGCCGGTTATGATCGTCCGCGACGGTTCGGTGATCGACGAGTTGTTTGCCTAGTCGGCAAAGGGCCGCTGGGGGGCGGTTCATTTTTTTTACGAGGGCCAACAGGCCCGAACCACAACGAGAGGAACTAACCATGAAGCGGACACTGCAAGGACTACTGGTCCTGACACTCGCTGTCGTGCTGGCGATGCCGGCAATGGCGGCCGACGAAAAGAAGAAGAAGAAGAAGAAGGGTCGCAAGGCTCCGGCTGCGGTCAGGGTACCCAAGGGCATCGTGTTGACCGCCGACCAAAAGATCAAGGTTGCGGCAATCAACAAGGAGTTCGCTCCGCAGTTGGTCGCGATCAACAAGAAGGGTGCGACGATCGTCACCCCCGAGCAGCGTAAGGCTCGTGGCGCCGCCATAAAAAAAGCCAGGGCCGAGGGCAAAAAGGGGAAAGAAGCTCGCGCCGCAGTCAATGCTGCTGCGAAGATCACTGCCGAGCAGAAGAAGGCTCTGGCCGAGTTGAACAAGGCTCGCCAGGCAATCACCAAGGCCGCCCGCGCCAAGTTCGCCGCGATCTTGACCGCCGAGCAGAAGGCCAAGCTGCCCAAGCCGAAGGGCAAAAAGAAGAAGAAAAAGAAGGCCGACGCCTAGTCGGTCGGATTTGACCAAGCAGACGGGGCCGGTTCCATGGAGCATGGGGCCGGCCCTTTGTCTTTTGGGGACGGACTCCGTCCGGGCCTACCGGATGTGTCAAGTGTCAAGAGTTGACCCGAATGCCAGCAGGTGTTCGAGCAGGTCTTCGGTTCGCTCTTGGCCGCTGATCGTCATTTCGTGGCATTCCACGAGGTTTCGGAACCAGGTGGTCTGTTTGCGAGCGAAGCGGCGGGTGTGTCGTTTGATCGCGTCGATGGCCAGGTCGAGATCGGTCCGTCCTTCGAGGTGCTCGATGATTTCTTTGTATCCCAGCGCCTGCCTGGCTGTGCGGCCGGGCGGAGGACTCGAGTTCAGCAATCCGCGGACTTCTTCGGTCAAGCCCTCGTCGAGCATCGAGTCGACTCGATGGTTGATTCTCGGGTAAAGCCAGTCACGAGGCGGCGACAGCCAGACGACCTGTCGCGGTCGGATTCCGTCGCCGGCCGGACCTTCGTGTTGCTGTTCTGACAGCGGTCGCCCGGTCAGGTGGTGGACTTCGAGGGCTCGGATCAGCCGTCGGGTGTCGTGGGCATGCAGACGGCCTGCGCTGTTCGGGTCGACCTGTTCGAGTTGCGACCAGAGCCAACCTGGGGATTCTTCTTCTGAGCGGGTTTCGAGTTGTCTGCGGAACTCCCAATCCGCCTGCGGTCCGTCGAAGACTCCACGCAGGATCGCTCGGAGATAAAGCCCGGTGCCTCCGACGAACAGCGGCACCCGTCCGGCGGAAACGATTTCCTGGCAGGCTTCACCGGCGGCTTCCACGTAGCCGGCCACGCTGAAATCCTGGTGCGGTTCGAGGATATCGAGCAGGTGGTGGGGGATTCGGTCCTGCTGCTGTGAAGTGGCCTTGGCCGTGCCGATCGTCATGCCGCGGTACAGCGACATCGAGTCCATCGCGATGATTTCGGCTCCGGCCGCTTCGGCCCAAGCCAACGCCAACTCGGTCTTGCCACTGGCCGTTGGGCCGGCGAGCACGAGGCAGCGGGTCAGCAGATCGGCAGGGATGCGGATGGGCATAGTCAGACTGGGGTTGGGGCGTGGGTTGGGTTGCCGGATGTCGGTCGCCTTTCACGCGGTCGAGGTTCGTCCTACCATGTTCGCAACCCGGTCGCTGGTTGACCATCGGCGGCGGTTTTCGTCCACGCCATCCCTTCGATTGCCGCAGCGATGCCCATCTTTGAAGTTCAAGTCGCCTTGGCCACGACGGCTGAAGCCTTGTTTGATTTTCTGGTTCGACCAACGAATCTGTCGCGGATCATGCCGCCATCGACTCCGGTTGACGTGATCGAAGCTCCGGAGCGGTTGGAGCTGGGCAGCCGGCTGGTTGTCGACCTGGATGGGTTCGGACCCACGCAGCGTCTGACCTACGAGGTGACGGGTTTTGTTGAGTCGGAAACATTTGCCGAGACGATGGTGGAGGGGCCACTGGGGGCGTGGGAGCATAGTCGGACGATCAGCGGAGCGGGTGCGATGGTCGAGCTGGTCGAGCGGGTGACGTTCGAGCCACCCGAGGGATTGGCCGGTTTGCTGCTGAGTCGTTCGCGAATCGAATCGTCGTTGGAGACCAGTTTTGCGTTTCGCCATCGTCGCCTTCGAGAATTGTTGGAGGGCGAATAATGTCTGATGCCGATCCGTCACCGAAGCTGACTCCCGACGACTTGCTGGGTGCTCCTCGGACGAATGCCGATGAGCGTCATGACCGCAAGCGGGCTCGCGACATGGCGACGATGGTTGCGTTGCTGGGGCTGGTACTGGTCGGGGCCGGCCTGCTGTCGATCCTGGCCCTGGTGCTCAACCAGTTGCTCGTGTTTGCGATCCTGGCGGTGATTGTGCTGGGCGGGTTCTATCTGTTGCTGCACTATCTTGTCTGGGGCCGACGATTGGATCGGCAATTGACCAGCGAGACGAGCTCGCCGCAGTTTGGGAGCGATCCTCCGATTCGCACGCCATCCTTGTCGGATTCGGTGGACTCGGCCGAGTCGAACGAGTTGTCGTAACGGGGACTGGTTGCGGCCTGGTGTTTTGAATTTTCTGTCTTTTCTTGACTGGAGGGGGTGTATAGGTCTTGTGCCCCCCCGCCGGGCGTTTTTAGTGTCGTCGTCATTGAGGTCGGGACGTCCTCGATCCGAGCTTGCGGGCCGCGGCAAGGAAAAGGGGGATGACGATGGAACTCAGGATCCGCGACAAGTCGACAGGTACGGCTGCATCGAGGTGGATGCCGTCACCGTTCTGGAAGCGTGCACCTCGACGTCGTCGCCGCGATTGGTCGTCCAGGACTGGCGAAACACTCGAAGCCCGCAGGTTGCTATCGGCCACGCCCGTTGCCGAAGTCTCAGGAATTGCCAGCGATTCGTTGTCGTCTCAGGCGTCCCAATCGTCTGGAGCCTCATTGGCGTGGGGCCAGTCGAGTTCTCCACGGGCCGCGGCTCCTGCGGCCGCTCCAGCCCGGCCTGATGTGTCGTCTGGAATGTCTCCTGGTGGCGCTGCTGCGGCTCCCGGAATTGGCACACGGCAAAGGTTTGTCGAGGTGTTGGTGTTCATTGATTCGGGTCCATTGGAAATCGGCCACGCCGACATTGCTCTGACCGATGGCCATGGGACGACAGTCTATGGCCAGCACGGTGTTGGACAGGGGAATGGAGGCTTCGAGGATTCTGCCTTCTTGCGTCGTTCGTTAGATCTCTACCTGCGGCAGGAAGCGGGTTCGGGT
>CAVOEV010000187.1:0-9829 GCA_963694825.1 Planctomycetota bacterium | reverse complement strand
GCCTTGCAGACCGACGGGTTCCTGGTCGAGTTGTTCGACGAGGCGTCCGACGAGGCCGGCCAGGGGGTTGGCCAGGGGGTTGGCGGTTCGGGCGAGTTGTCGCGATCTGGTGCGATCCTGGCGGTGGGCGGATCGGGCCGAGCCGAGTTGTCGCCCGGTTCAGACATCGACCTGTTGTTCCTTGTCGGCGGCGGCGGCGGCGACGGGTTTACCGAGTTCACGTCTCGGGCGGTCAGGGATTGTTGGGACGTGGGCCTGAGGCTGGGCCACAGTGTGCACACGGTGTCGGGAGCGATATCGCTGGCGAGTTCGGAAATCGAATTTGCGACGGCTGCGGTTGAGGCGAGGTGGTTGTGGGGTGATCGTGCGTTGGCCGAGGAGTTCCGGCTGGGTTTTCGTCGTCGGGTGGTCAGCCGTTGGATGTCGCGGTTTTATCGAGACTGTCTTGAGGCTCGTCGTACCGAGTGGGCACGACATGGGCTTTCGGCCAGCGAGCTGGTCCCCGACGTGAAGCGATCTCCGGGCGGACTGCGCGACGTGCACTTGATCCGCTGGCTGGGTTTTTGTCGCCACGGCACGACCGACATCGACGAGTTGGTGCGATGTGGAGCGTTGCTGGCTCGAGAACGCGACGTGCTGGTCGACGGCCATCGGATGTTGACGGGAGTGCGAATCGATCTGCACATTGAGGCCGGGCGCGGCCAGGACGTGTTGACTCGGGACGAGCAACTGAGGATTGCCGAGAGTCGAGGTGTCGGAGGCGATGCGGGGCAGCGGCCGGTTGAGAGGTTCATGCAGGAGTACTTTCGGCACACGACCGGTGTGGCTCGAGTTGCCGAACGGTTTGCCGAGCGCAACCGGCCGCCTCGGCTGATCGAGACTCTGGCCGACTGGTGGTGCATTCCGCGTCGGGTTGGTCCGTTTCGGATCAACCGTCGAACGATCGACTTGCCCGAGGCGAAGCGAGGCGAGGTGGACTGGACTCTGGAGACGAGTCTTGAGTTGTTCGAATCGGCTGCGAGGCATGGTGTCGATCCGGCTCCACGCGTGTTCGACGCAATCATCGACGCTGTCCCCGGTTGGGATTCGCAGATCACGGCTCGGGCCAGCCAGCGTTTTCTGGCGATTCTGTCACAGACCGGCCACGTGGGCCGCACCTTGCGGCAGATGTTTCACACCGGTGTACTCGATCAACTGGTGCCCGCCGTCAGTCACGCTCGCTGTCTGATGCAGTTTAACCAGTACCACAGTTTTACTGTCGACGAGCACACGTTTCGTGCTGTTGAAGCGGCCGAGGCTCTGGTTACTGAGCGGGGACCTGTCGGAGCGGCTTACCGGGCGATCGGTCGCAAGGACCTGCTTCATCTGGCGTTGCTGCTGCACGACCTGGGAAAGGGCTTTGACGAGGATCACAGCGAGGTGGGGCGTCGGATCGCCGTCGAAACGGCCGCCGGCCTGGGCCTCGACGAGCCCGACTCGGATCGTCTGGTCTTCCTGGTCCACCGTCATTTGGCAATGGAGCAATTGGCGACACGGCGAGACATTTCGGAGCAGGGGCTGGTGGTGGACTTCAGCCACGAGGTGGGTAGTCCCGAGACGTTGAGGATGCTGTATGCACTGACGGCTGCCGACATCATTGCTGTGGGGCCGGGCAAGTGGACCGAGTGGAAATCCGAGTTGTTGACCGAGTTGTTCGAGCGGGCGTTGGTGGTGCTGGGTGGCGAACGGCCACGGTTTCGGCTCGAAGAACGACTCGATTCGATCCGCGACCAGGTGCTGGTCTGTTCGAGCGGCATGGCTGATGAACCGGGCACCGACGAATTGTCGGACTGGCTTGGCAGGCAGTTGCAGGCCATTTCGTCGCACTATCTGGTCTCGACCAGCCCTCAGACGATCGCCGACGATCTGGCAGCGGTCCGGGGCCTGGAGACTGACGACGTGCGAGTGGACGGGTCGTTTCAGTCCGAGACTGGGACGTTGCAGTTGAGAGTGCTGGTGGGTGGCGATCATTCGAAGGGGTGTTTTCACCGGATTGCCGGGACGCTGAGTGCATTGCGGTTGGAAGTGCTTGGCGCCGAGATTTCCACCGGACTCGAGAACGTGGCGATTGATCGTTTTCATGTGATCGATCACGACTTCGACGGTCCGCCTTCGAAATCTCGGATTCATGAAATCGCCGAGGCCATTTGTGAGGGTGTGCGGCGTCAGGTGACCGTGCGCGAGTTTTCGAAGCGGCACCGACTGTTTGGGCACGAGGGGCGAGAAGGGACGGTTTCGGATCATCCCACGCGTGTTGTCGTCGACATCGAGACGTCACCGACTCGGACGATTGTCGACGTCTTTGCTCATGACCGAATCGGGCTGCTCTACATCATTTCACGCACGCTATTTCAACTCGGGCATTCGGTCGAGTTGGCTCGGATTGCGACACATGTCGACCAGGTGGTCGACGTGTTCTACGTGGTCGATCGCGACGGCAAGAAGATTGTGGACACGGCACGGCGAGACGAAATTGCGAGCCGATTGGCCGAGTCGATTGCTCAGTTGGAGCGTCACGGTCTCTCGAAGATCGCAGTGGCAGCGACCGAGGAACCGGGTTCCAGCGACAACCCGGGGCTGCCACCTGGTTGACAGCCCCGGAGACTGGCTCTCCGCCGGCGATCAGTCGGCGGGTGCCGTCCCGTGTTTCTCAACCGTTGCCCAGAACGCTGCCAGGCCTGCCACGGGCAATCTAAGGCAAATGCGAATCGAGCAGCGACAAGCTGTCCGAAGTGTCCAGCCACACCGACCTGACTTCGGCGGGCAGCATCACTGTGCGGCCGGCGGACAATTCGATGCGTGTCCCATCGTATTCCAGCGACCCGTTGCCGGCGATCGTGGTCAGGATCAGGCAGCGGTTGTCGTTGACGAGTTCGAAGGGGCTGGTGACATGGTGATGGAGAACGCGGAATTCCGGGCGTTGGAACAGGGTGACCGATTCTGTGTTTGTGGTGTTCGGCATCTCGGCAACAACAACTCGATTGGCGTCAAAGTTGACGGCTTCGAGGCCGTGTTCGAGATCGATGCGGCGTGGTGAACCGTCGCGGTCGAATCGTCCCCAGTCGAAGAGTCGATAGGTCAGGTCGCTGGGTTGTTGGATTTCCGCCAGTACGACCCCTGCGCCGATGGCGTGGACGGTGCCGGCGGGGACGACCAGGCACTGGCCGGTGCGAGCCGGAAAACTGTTGACGCACGAGTCGACGTTGTCGTCGGCGATGGCGGTTTCGAGTTGGCTGGCGGTGGTGCCTGATTTCAGTCCGACCCACAGTCGGCTGTCGGGTTCGGCAGCCAGGATCACCCATGCTTCGGTCTTGCCTTGCTGACCCGGGTGCAGTCGGCTGGCGGTGGTGTTGTCTGGGTGGACCTGTAGTGACAGGCGATCGGTGGCGTCGAGGAACTTGATCAGCAGCGGGAAGGCGTCGAGGTGTGCGTGACGTCCCAGCAGTGGCTCGGAGTGGTTCTCGACGAGTCGGTTCAGCGTTGTGCCGGTGTGCGGTCCGGACTCGACTATGCTTTGGTCGTCGCCCAGGTCGACCACTTCCCAACTCTCGCTGCAGTCGTCGAGGTGAGCTGACGGTTTGTGGAGCAGCGAGGCCAGGCGAGTGCCGCCCCAGATGGCTTGTCGGATCAGCGGCCTGAAGGAGAGTGGGCCGAGAGTCGAGTCGTCCGGAGTGCGACTGCTCATTCGCTGGCCGTTTGCTTGATCGCTTCGGATCGTGTTGTGTGGATGGGCCAAAGTTGATCGAGGTGAGTGATCTGGAGGACTTCGAGGCAGTATTCGGAGAGCCCGCAGATGGCGAAGCGAGATTGGGGGCTGGTGTTGAGTTGATTGGAGATACGGAAGATGAGTTCGATGAAGGTTGAGCCAAAGAGGGTGACGTTTGTGAGGTCGAGCACGAGTCGTGGTGGTGAGGCATCTCGAGCGGTGGCCAGCAGCAGGTCCTGGTGCTGGATGACGGCGTGATCGTTGAGGTGTTCGAGCAGTTTACCGAAGGTGACGACGGTGACGTCGTCTTCGGAGTCGATCTGGATGGCGGTCTCGGTGTTCATTGCCTGATCTTCGTCGGTCGTGTTGGGTGATTGGTTCATCGTAGCCTGAGTGATCGAGGTGTCAATCAGCGGCGGGGGGTCCCCTGCCCTGTTGTCGGGTTGGGCCGAGATGTGCCGCTCTTGACGGTGTGAAAAGTCACTCGTAGGATCGACGGCGATCGGAAAAGTTGGCCTTGGGTGGCGGCGTTTTCGGTCGCATCAGGCGCCGTAGCCAAGTGGACTAAGGCAGCGGATTGCAAATCCGCCATCCCGGGTTCGAATCCCGGCGGCGCCTCTCGCGGAAGTCGCTTCCAGACAGTGACTTCCGTGTTTTCGTGCGCGGGCCGTGACGCCGGGAAATGCGAAGTGTTACCTGAAGTGTTACTCCAAGAGACCGATCTGGCGGGTTGCACGCCGGGGCTGGGGTGTCCACAACGTCGCTGGGTCATCCACTAACATGGAATCGCGTCACATCACAATTGACGCGCCGTGCGGTCGCCGTAGATGACGTGTCCGAGCCATCGCCCACATTTGATGTGGAAGCGGTTCTGAGCGGAGCGGGTGCCACCAGTCTTGGTGATGACACCAGCTTCACTTTTGGTCCTGGTCGCGACGAGACATGTCCCACAACTTGATGGAGTGATCGTCGCTCCCGCTCGCCAAGAATGTGCCGTCGGGCGACCAGGTCACACCGCGAACTGGCTTCTTGTGACCGGTCAGTGTGTGGAGCGTTTTTGCGGTGGCCACGTCCCACACTTTTACCGTTCCGTCCTGGCTCCCAGTCGCCAACTGCAAGCCGTCCCGCCTCCACGACACGCTTTCGATTCGACGCTTGTGGCCTTTGAGGACGCGGAGTTGCTTCCCCGCAGGCATGGCCCACACAATCACCGTGAGGTCGCGGCCGCCGCTTGCCAGTCTTGTTCCGTCGCGACTCCAGCTCACCATTTCAATGGCACCCGTATGCCCCGTCAGAGTCCGAGTCTCTTTGCCGATGCTCGGGTCCCACAGCTTGACCGTGTTGTCAAATCCACCACTGGCCAGCCGTTTTCCGTCAGGGCTCCAGTCGACGCTGATCACGTAATGCGTGTGCCCCTTGAGCACACGGAGATTACGACCATTGGCGGTGTCCCAAACACGGACCGACTTGTCCAAGCTTCCGCTGGCCAATTTTGATCCATCGGGACTCCACACGACGCCCAGCACCGGAGCGGTGTGTCCGGTGAACTTGTGGATTTCGCGACCGGTTTTCGTGTCCCACACTCTCACGGTTCGGTCATAACTGGCACTGGCGAGTTTTGTGCCATCCCGGTTCCACGCAACGCAATAGACATAATGTGTATGCCCGGAGAGTGTTCGCTGTCGCTTTCCGGTTTTTACATCCCAAATCCCGATCGTTTTGTCGAAGCACCCACAGGCCAACGATCCACCGCCGGGGTGCCAGTCCAGTCCGGTTGTCGAACCTGTGTGGCCACTCAATGTTTGATCGACAGCGTAAACAACATCAGCTCCAGCGACACAATGGACGGTGACAACCATCAGGCAGCACAGACTTCGCAATCGATGATTCGTCTTCATCGCCCCATTTCCTGTGTCGTCATTATTTGCCGAGCAGCCAAGGTCAATTATTGCTCCCGAAGGCGGCCTGGTTCAAACCGTTGTGCGACCCGTCGTCCGCCGCCGTCTCCATGCCGCGATGTCATAAGCGGCAACGGCTGACGAAACCGAGAAGGCACTGAACGCTGCAACCAGTACGAAGCCATGGCGAGCGTCACTCGATGCACGGTGAAGAACTCCGCATGGCCCCAGGGGATCAGTAACGCAACCGGTCCAGCGTATCAGCGCGGCGATGGGATGGCAAAACGGTGTGCCGCCGACCACGCGATAACGCTGACGCCCCACCGCCCGACCGCCCGACCGCCCGACCGCCCGACCGCCCGACCGCCCGACCGCCCGACGCCGGGGGCCGTGGTTCGGATCTGGCGGAAAGATCGTCGAAACAAACGGTGAACAGAATTGGCATTCAAAACTGACGGCAATCCTAGTGCACATCAGTTTTCATCCTCGCTCTTTCGGAACACCTCGTCACGGACCCGCTTGAAAATCTCTAAAAGTTCCGTGGTGCTCTCTCGCAGGATGTCGTAGTCGTCAGCTCCGACTTTCCCTGTATGCACTGCCGTACTTCGTACTTGGTAATAGAATTTCATTGCTTTTTCTGGGAAGGCAGGATCGAGTGTGACATTCTTGTGCTTACGATCTCGCACGGTTCTTTTTGACTTTACCTCTGCTTCAAAAGCTTCAACAAACTCAGAAGTTGCCTTTCGTGAGTTCCTCGGGACTTGGGGCATTTAATCATTGGACGGTACCAATTCCAAGATATGCGAAGAGTCCCGAGTTGGCCAACAGCTGAAAAAAGGCCTGCGGTCCCCAACGGGAAGGCAGACCTTTGGCTTTTGCCACTCTCCCCGCCACGCAACGCACTGACTGCGGTAGCCACAACCAGGACACTGCATCGGGAATGGAGACGGATATGGGTGTCGAAGCGAGACTGCTCCCTGCGGCACAACATCCAGTCTCCGTGCGGGGTGTGTCGGGTGTGAGGGGTTCACTTCGGGACAAAAGAAAATGCGTGCGGTCCGCTACGCACCCGGCCACCGGAACTTCGGCCAGGACTTTCGTGTGCTCCGCAGTTCCATCAAGTAAAGTCGCCGGAGGCGGAATCAGGCCAGCGGAGCGGAGTCCGAAACGCAGGCCCGTAGCGAGGGACGAGCGGAGATGCCGAAGTGCAGGACGCATCCAGCGGATCCACCGCAGCCAGCCCGCGTTTGGACTTCGGTGTCGTTCGAGTGTTTGACCAGAATTGTGTCGTCGATGAGCTGATCATGATCGTGTAAGTTGTATTTTCTCTCGGCCGGTACGCCGGGAAATCGACGGCAGAACTGCAGACAATCCGAAGGTCAGCGAACGGAAGTTCCACCGACGCCGAAGATCGCCTTTCGTTACAAGTGAAGAATTCACGGAGTCCCCTCAATGGCTAACCAGGAGTTTTCAGGCAGGACCGCTCTGGTCACCGGTGGTTCGCGAGGCATCGGTCGAGCGTGTGTCGAGATGCTGGCCCGACACGGAGCGAGTGTCGCTGTCAATTTTCGAACGAACGTCGACGCTGCTCAGGATGTTGTTCGAGCTGTGATCTCAGCGGGGCAGCGGGCAATCGCCGTGCAGGCCGACGTGAGCGATGAAACTCAGGTCCAAGCCATGATTGAGACTGTCGAACAGAAACTCGGGCCGGTCGACCTGCTCGTCAACAATGCAGGCGTGTTTCATTTTGTGGATCACGAAGCGACTGACCTCGACATCTGGAATCAAACGATGGCCTGCAACCTGACAGGCGTTTTTCTCGTGACGTGGGCGGTCAAGCAGAAGATGATCGAACGAGGATTCGGGCGGATCATCAATATGTCGTCGATCTCTGCCCTGCGTGCCCGGCCGAATTCAATCGCATACGCCGCCAGCAAGGCCGGAGTCACTGGATTCACGAAGAGCGTGGCCCAGGCATTGGCCGGTGACAACATTCGGATCAACGCGATCGCCCCGGGTTTGATTGAGACCGACATTCTCGACGGCGTTGAACAATCAACGCTCGACGGCATCGTCGAGGGGACACCGTTGGGACGCATCGGAACTCCGGAAGACGTCGCCGATCTCGCACGATTTCTTCTGTCTGAGGAGTCGCGATTCATCACTGGTCAAACACTCGTCGTCAGCGGCGGCCGTGTGATGTTGCCTTAGCACAGTGACTTCCCCTCGGGCACAGCCTAACCCGAGCCGTCCCAATGTAGATTTACGTTATGCAGGATTCAGATCGATTCAAACTTCGATACGGCACATACAAGACGCCAAAGTTTGAGTACGGCGACATTGTCTCCGATGAAATCCACGGTGAGGTTCGAATCGTCGGCCTGACTGATGCACTGATCCCGTGGCCGATCGGGCAGCCGCTCAACGACAGGAGCCGTCGAGTCATCGTGCTGTTTGACGATCTGGCTGAGGCCGTTAAGCAGGAAGCAAATCAGGCTAAGGGAATTCTCCGAGCCAGCAACGTCGGCCGGAAAGCCTCAGACGAAACAAGAAAGAAGCTTAGCGAGGCAAGCAAGCGTCGAGGAGCAAGACCACCCAAGGCCGGGAAAGCATGGTCGGAACACGAAGAGGAACTGGCACGGACGCTACCGATACCTGAAGTCGTGAAACTGACTGGAAGAACGTACTCGGCAGTTCTGCCTCGACGTGCGAAGCTGGGCGTACCAGACGGGAGACGGCGGAAGGAGTAGTTGCTTCCCCGCTCGGAACTTCATGATTGTGAAAGGAGAACCTCATGGCGAAGACTTCATCTGAAGAACGTAAGCCAGCCAGGAAGAAGATTCCTTCGACGAAGTTTCCCAAGGCGAAGCGTAAGATTGCGTTAGCCCACCACTGGTGGACTAACGCAGACTGATTCTCTGCTCATTGTGCAAGCACGTGAAAACGCGTGACGCTCAGAAGTCGCACCGCACACCACCACCCCGTTCGAGGTCGAGTCTCTCGCTTTGAGCGGGGAGTGAGGTGCCGATCACCATGCGTCTCCTCCTCGCCTTTCTTTGTCCCAGTCCCGGCGTGCAACTCAGGGGCGGTAACCGCCAGACCCGGACCGCGCTGCACGAAAGTACTCACAGACGAAGAGCGCTGAAGCAACAACCAAAATACCGATTCCGACGGTGACGCGGCACTCGAAGTATGTGTTTTTGCAACTGGCGGAGGTGGCGGTGACGCGGAACTTGTTCGCCTTGATCCTCAATCGGATCGCACGGTTGTCAATCCCGCCGCCACTGGTCGCGATGCGTCCCGCTTAAGCGGCACCGGTGGCCAGAAATGCGACAAGTCGAAGGGACAGTCTGCGCCGACCCTGCGTCAGGCATTGGGAAACAGTCTCAACGGCCCGTTTCCTCGGCTAAAAAACCACTCGCGCCGGGCAGCGCCGAAAAAATGTCAAATTTCCACCACGCGGTAGTCGAGGGGAGGGGGCGAGTTGTTAGAATGGCTGGCATTGCGAATCTGGATCAGTTCCAGAGGCTCAATCCATCTGGGAAATGTCGGATCAAATCAGCCGATCACACGGGCGGTCGGAACTCGATTTTCTGGAAAATGTCGGTTGATTACGAAACCGAAATCGGTCGGAGAGTGTGTTCATGAGTCTTCGGATTGTTTTGTTACTACAAATTACTGTCGCTCTAATTGTCCAAACAGTTAGCGCGGCAGAGCCTGAAACTTCGAAGCCTGATGCTGCAGCGCTTGATTTCTTCGAAAAGAGGATTCGGCCCGTTTTGGTCGCCAGTTGCTACGAATGTCACTCGGCTCAAGCCAAAAAAGATGGCAAGCTCAAGGGCGGGTTGCTGCTGGATAGTCGGCAGGCTTCTCGGACCGGCGGCGAATCGGGGCCTTCCGTTGTCCCCAATAAACTCGACGAAAGTCTGCTAATCGAATCAATTCAGTACGGCGAAGACTCTTACCAGATGCCACCCGCCGGGAAACTTCCGGACAAGGTAATCGCGGACTTCGAAAAATGGATTGCAATGGGGGCGCCTGACCCAAGGGATGCACCGTCTGCAGTAACTTCACGAAAAGAGATTGACTGGAAACTTGCCAGGCAGCACTGGTCATTCCAGAAACCGAAGCAGTCTCCTGCACCACCTGTCCAGAATGCTGACTGGATTGAAAAACCGATTGACGC
>CAVOEV010000186.1:0-9860 GCA_963694825.1 Planctomycetota bacterium | reverse complement strand
GAAACGTGAATCAGGTTTTCAGCGTCTAAGTGAAACGGATCGGAAGTCGGTCCGTGATATCCTCGATGCGACAGGCCCCGACTGGTGGAAGATGGCCAACAGGAAGGAAACCACACCAAGGTGAACCGCCCGAACAACGATCGCCGCACGTTCCTGCAACAGGCCGCATCGGTCGGACTGACGGTCGCAGCCGGATCGTGTGGCCAGGCAATGGCACACCCTGGTCGCCCGGTCTCAAGCACCGAAGTGCGTGGTTCGGTCGTTTCCGGACCGAACCGGACACCGATGGCGGGGGTCCGAGTCTCTGACGGGCTTCGAGTCGTCAGTACCGATGCCTCGGGCGAGTTTCGCATCCGGGTCGGACGCGACAGCGGACCGTTCCTGTTCATCACCACGCCGTCAGGACACCACTGCAACTCGTTCTACGTCACAACCGCCGACGCCGTGACAACTCGGCCACTGTTTCGATTGACACCCCGCTCACGCGACCTGTCACACCGACTGGTCTACATGACCGATGTCCATCTCGGAGAAGGCAATGCGGCGGAATCGAATCGCCGAATGAGCCAGACGATTGATGAAATCAATTCGCTGGACCCGCTGCCGGACGCCTGCTGGGTCGGAGGTGACATTTCACTCGACCACCGGCAAGGACCCGCGTACATCAAACTGGTCAGCCGCTTGAAGATGCCCGTCAAACACTCGGTCGGCAACCACGAGTTTCAACTCAAGACCGACGACCCTCTGAACCGGTTCCGCCAACTGTTCGGACCCACCTACTACTCGTGGAACACCGGCACTCTGCACTGCATCACGCTCGACGGCTGCCACATCGACACCACCGCCGGCCAACCCGGAAAGGTGATCGGACAGTTCGGACGCCGCGAACTTCAGTGGCTGGCGGCCGACCTGGCTGCGGTCCCTCGCGGCATGAGAACCGTCGTGGCCGTCCACATCCCACTGGCCACCAACTACCCTCCCCGCCGAGGCACCACGGCCGACAAGACGCCCCACTGGGTCATTAACAACGCCTCCGAGGCCATCGACCAGCTGAAGAAACACGACGTCAAGCTGGTCCTGCAGGGACACCTGCACGAGAACCAGAGGATGGTGCAGTCGGGTATCGAATTCGTCGAATCGGTCAGCGTATGCGGCACCTGGTGGAAGGCGAAGTCGGGCGAACGAGAAAACGCCACCAGTGGAGAGCCTCGAGGTTACCGGCTGGTCGACTCCTCCGACGGCAGGCTGACCCATCACTACCTCGGCAGCGCCGAATCGCGAGTGGACGCCGCCGGCGAAATCGTCGGACGTCCCGAAAAACTTCCGGCCAAGAAGACTGCCGATCTGCTGGTCAACATCTTCGACGGCACCACCACCACACGGGTTGCCGCACAGATCGACTCGCGACCTCCGGTGACGCTGAAACCCAGCAACCAGGGTCGCCACTTCGGCGACCTGCAAGCCGAACATCACTGGGGCTGGACCATCCCGGCCTTAGACCTCGCGCCTGGACGTCACCGGGCGACGATTCGGATCGAGGAGCCCGGTCGGCCCCGCCAGAGTTTCACGCACCAGTTCGCTTCCTGACACGGCCGCGACTAGCCCACATCGGCGATCAGCCACTGCATCGCCCGCTGTACTTCGAACCGCCGGAACGGCATCTCGCCAGGTCGCACCAGGTGACAGATGATCTGCCCCGACGTCCTCGGCCAGATCATCCCCACGTGCAACCCCTCGGCGAACTCGAACGGCCACTTCGGAGCACAATCGAGTACGAAGTCGCAGTTGGCTCCGGCATGACCCTCGGAAATCAACGGCTGCATCACGCTCACAAACGACACCTGCTCGGGACCACTCGTGTCATCCGTCGCCAGGCCGTGGAACTGGCGCACTCCAACCTTCATCGACCGACCGGTCCGGATCGCCTCGTGCAACTCGTCCAGGTCACCCGCCAACGCCCGGCCCTGTTCGTCATGCTCATAAACCACTCGCCAGCGGTCGCACACGTACCAGCGGTACACGCCGTAGGCGAAGGTCTGCTGCTCATCGAATACCGACCCGCCGGGCATCCACTTGACCTGCGAGAACGCGCCACCGGTGTCGTAGCGGAAGAAACTGAAGTACGGCTGCTCGGCCAACTCGCCACGGTGAGCGTACGAATGGTGATGAGACATCAGCCCGGCAAACGCATTGCCGCTGCCCGAATAGACCTGCTGAAAATACAGCGTCTCGTCGTAACCACGGGCCTCCATGAACAGACGCAGGTCCGCACCACGACGCACCGCCGCTGCCACGTCCGAAGCACTGCCGCTGACCACCTCGAGCTCGGGGTCCTGCTCGAGTGCCAACTCCCAACCACCCGACATCCGTGTGCCTCCCGAGGGAAACTACTACTACTTCTTCTTCTTCGGCTTCGCCGACGGCTCGGGCTTCGGCGGCTCACCCTCGGACCAGACCGCCTTGAGCAACGCAAACACCTCCGGCTCGAACTCCTTCAGCTCGGCTCGCACGAACGGATAAAAATCGTTCGTGTCAAAAAACGCCTCGCTCATCTCCGCGAAGAACTCCTTGTGATTGGTCAACGCGTAATGCCTGACCTGGTTCCCGCGAATGTGCAACACCTTCTCGTACTTCTTGCTCGCCACGATCTTGTCCCACGCCTTGCGGATCGGACCGTACCCGAAACCCAATACCCGGTCGTGGTAGGCATGAGCCAACTCGTGGAGCATCACGGCCGGCTGGTCGTTGCTGCGGATCAGGTTGATCAGCCGACCCGCGTCAGGAATATGCACCGCCTTGACCATCGCCGGATCATGCCCATGGTCCACCAACCACTTCGCCCCAGGATGATACTGAGCCGTCTTCAATGGATGATCCAGGTCGACCCAGATCGGCACCTCGCGGAGATGCTTCAGCCGACTCGGGGAGACCAGCAGGGTGATCTCGAACAACTTGCCGTCGATCATCCGCCGCACCTCGTCGCCAACCGACTTGTGCTTGCCCGCGAGTAATCGCTTGTCGAACTGTAGCGTCCAACCCTGCAGCTTCACCGGCGAGTGATCGATGAGACCCGTCTTTGTCGGCTTCGGCTTTGGCTTCTGCTTGCCCCGGTTGCGAGCCTTCTCGCGGATCTCCTTCCGCACCGCGACCAACCGTTCGGGCCAGGCGAATTTCGGAGCCGCCTTCGGGTCGTAGCCGGCCAGGTGACCCTTCAGCCGGGTCACCGGCTTGGTGTACACCAGTTTCGTCTCGCCGAAGACCTCCTCGCAGAGCTTCGCCAACCCCGTGTCGTACTCCTTCAATTCCTTGCGAGTGTCGACATGGTTGTGGTCGTGGTCGGGCGGGCGGTTGTTGTCGAACCAACTCTGCACACCCTCGGCCCAGTACTCGTTGCGATTGGTCGACGCGTACTTGTTCTTCCACAACCCGCGAGCCATCGCACGCTCGTAAGACTGCTTCAGGCGTTCGTCAAAAGTCTTGTCGATACGGACCAGGCCCCGGAGATGAATGTTGTGAGCAAACTCGTGGATCACGATGGACTCGGTGCTGTACGGATCCCCCGCGTACCCCATCACGTTCTCCTCGGCACACGAGCAGACCGGGTCGGTCCGCGAGCCGCCCAGGCCCCGGGCCCGAGCGTCCCAGAAGTCCTTGGGCTTCATGCGGGCGTACTCGGGGATGTCGGTCGTGAACTCGTTGTGCCCGATCACGATCAGACGCGAGCCGCTGTCGATCATCGCCTTCCGCACGTCGGGACGACGGGCCAGCATCAGGTCGACCAGGTACGCCGCCTCCTTCAGAGCAAAGTCACTGACATTGCCCGAGGCCACGATCGGGTATCCACCCGCCTCGGTGTACTTCTTGTAGAAAGGATCCAGGCCCAATGACTTCGGCACACCAGTCACCGCGTATCGACTCGACCCCACAACAGGATCCGCGGCCGACACGGACGAAACAGACGAAACAAGCAGGGACACGAGTACGAAAGATCGAGCAAAAGACATTTCTTGATTCCGTCAAATGACCACCAGACGCCAACTGCCAAACATCGTTGGCCACCAACGTCGGTGGTGGGCTAGTATCACGTCTGGATTGTAACCGTACCCAATCAATATGCGATCGACCGTCAGCCTTTCCACTGAGATCTGATATGGACTCGACCGCAGACCCCACCGCAGACCCCACCGCAGACCCCACGCCTCGCCGGCGGCGATGGCGACGGGTCGCGTTCGTGGTGATCATCCTGGGTGTGCTCGAAACGGCCGGCTGGATCGGTGACCACCTGTTCGACTTTCGTCAGAAACTGCTGTGGAAACTGACGCTGATGGAAATCGAAACCGAACCCGCCAATCCGGCAACCAATTCGACCGCCGCGCCAGCTTCCAACTCGAATCTCTGGATCC
Source organism: Planctomycetota bacterium (assembly GCA_963694825.1). Lineage (GTDB taxonomy): Bacteria > Planctomycetota > Planctomycetia > Planctomycetales > Planctomycetaceae > UBA8437. Next base: position 5,457 of record CAVOEV010000186.1, on the reverse strand, counting down.
GCGCCCCCGACAGCAAGACAGACCCCGAAATACCCTACCGGGTCGGAAAAATAACAATCTCTGGAGCCGGACCCTGGGTCGAACTCCGGAAACTGACCCCCGAAACCTGCCCCGGCACACCCGGCCAGCGAACCTTCGTCCTCGGCGGATCGGCCGCCTTCGGGTACCCGTATCGCTTCAGAGAGAACTTCGCCGACCAGTCCGACCGACCCACCGGAAACCCCGACCATCGCGTGATGAACGCCGCACGGGTCGGAGCCACCAGCAACGACATCGTGCCGATCGCACGCACCATCCTCGATCACTACCAACCCACCAACCTGGTCGTCTTCGCAGGAAACAACGAATGGTTCCATTGGCGACCCACACCGCCCAAGAACGACTCGGAACCCAATCAACCCAATGGCAACACCAGGCCACAGCCAGGCCCCGCCACCCGATCACTCCTGACCACACTGGCTCACAGCCGGGCACTCGCCGCAGCCATCTCCCAACTGTTCGACCTGCTCGAAACTAATCGCCACCACGCCGCTCCGCAACGGACCGCTCAGGACGACGGTTTCGTCGAACACCACGCCCTGTTCGGAACCCAGCACGCGATCGACAACCCGCTGACACCCGAACGGTACGACACCACCGACTGGCCCGAAACTCGCCAGAAATACTCCGACCAGTTTCGAAACAACCTGGCAACGATCGTCACCGAAGCACAACGCAGGAAGGTTCGAGTCATCCTGATGACCATGCCCTTCCAGTACCGACTCGCCCCAGCCTGGAAACAACGACAACCCCTCGCCGGCGACCCACACAACCGGGAACGTATGACCCGCCTGATCCAAGAAACTGTCAACCTGAACCATCAGAAACAGATCGACACGGCACTGCAGAGAATCCAGTTCGCCATCAAGATCGACGCCGACACACCCGTCCCTCACTACCTCGAAGCCCAACTGCTCGAATCACTCGATCGACCACTCGAAGCCGAAGCCGCCTACGCTCGCTCTCGAGAAGCCATGATCGGGAACCTCGGCTCACGACTCAGCATCAACCGGGTCATCCGAGAAGTGGCCGCCAAACACAACGCCGAACTCGTCGACCTCCGCAAGATCTTCGATGACTTTCAACACCGCCGGAAACGGTACTTCAACGCCGAACTGATCCACGACGACTGCCACCCCACTCCCCTGGCACACGGACTGATCGCTGATCACCTCGAATCAATCCTGAGTCAGCCCTGAGTCAGCCCTGATTCAGCCCTGATCCGCACCGGACGACCGTTACCGAACCACCGGCAACAACTCGACACCATCCCGTGCCGCGTTCACCCGGAACCGCAACAGGTAGACCGTGTTCGGAGCCCTCCCGCTGGCACAATACGGGAACAGGATCGAACCGTCCTTCTCCAGGACAAACGAACCGGGGTAGCCGTAACTGCCCGTGTCCAGAGGCAAATCCTTCGTCCACGTCATCCCCCCATCCCGGCTGATCCACGCTCGCAGGTTCCGCCACGTCGCAAAGGCCACCAGCGTTCCGTCCTCGAGAACCACGAGTTGAGGAGCCTTGAACTTGCCGCTGTCGATGATCCGCGACCCCGAATCCGTCCAAGTGACACCCTGGTCCGGAGAATGAAAAATGGCTCCGTCGGGTCGAGTCACCAGCACCAGCCGACCATCCCTCAACTCGGCAATCGCCGGCTCGTCGATCGAGTTGTCCTTGCGGACAATCCGAGAAATGACCGGCCAGGTCAGGCCATTGTCCGTCGAACGCCGGATCGCACCGTCCAGGAATTTCCGGCCGCGGACCTGGTAATAAGTCGCCCACAGTATGCTGCCGTCCGACAACAATACCGGCCGGCCTCCATGACCACGCTCGTAGAAGTTGCCCGGACTCTTCAGCCCGCGAGCCTTCGACCACGTTCGGCCGTTGTCGTCCGAATGGATCACGAACTGCTTGGTGTTCAACCCGTCAATGTCCCCTCGGAACCCCGCCGGAGCCTCACTGTAACCGTACCACGAAGCCTGCACCCCGATCAGGCAGATCACTCGACCACCGGGCAACGTCATCACCGCGTGTGCCCCGTCGTCAAGACGATGATCGAGAATCGTAAACGGCTTCGACCACGTTCGACCTCCATCACTCGATCGGCAACCAATCGTGCGGCCGCCCGTCGGAGCATCGAAATCCAAGGGCCATCCCTCCGCTCGCCAGCGCTTGGCCAACCCCGGCTCGATCTGCCGGGGCATCGCGAACGACGAATGCCAGTAACCCGACGAACACGTCACCAACAGGTCGCCGTTCTGCAGACGATCGACCCCGCCAGGCCAACCAATGAAATCGCCAACCCCCCGGTAGGCCGCCGGACGGTTGTGACCCGCTCCGGTCACAACCACCCGTGCCGCCTGGATCTCAAGCGGCTCGCCAGCTGACGCAGCCCCGACACCAAGACCGACACCAAGACCGACAGCCGCAGTCACCATCAAGACGACACTCCAACACATCCTGCTCATCCAGTAGCCTCACGTTCCAAGCTCGTCCATCAACGATGCCGAATCCTACCAAAACCGCCTGGACGATTCGAAGCGACGGCCAATTCACCGTCGCAATCGTGTCCCGCTTCGGTGGAAAACACACCCAACGCTGTTTATTCTCCGAGTGTCTTTTTGACAGACAATCATCAGGAATTTCGAGAAGAAGCCGAGAAGAAAAGAGCATCGCATGAGCTACAAGTTGGAATACATCTGGCTGGATGGATACACACCCGAACCTTCGTTGCGCAGCAAGACGAAGATCGTCGACGACGAACCAGACAGCCCTGCCGATTGCCCCGACTGGGCCTTCGATGGCAGCTCGACCGAACAGGCCGATGGCCACTCGTCCGACTGCCTGCTCAAACCGGTACGGATCGTCCCCGACCCCGACCGACGAGACGCCTCGCTGGTGCTCTGCGAAGTGCTCAACGCTGATGGGTCCGTCCATGCCTCGAACATCCGAGGCACCTTCGAAGACGATGACGATTTCTGGTTCGGCTTCGAACAGGAATACACCATCATGGAAGGGGAACGACCGCTCGGTTTCCCGCCCGACGGTTACCCCGGACCGCAAGGACCCTATTACTGCTCGGTCGGCACCGGTAACGCCGCAGGTCGTGAAATCGTCGAATGCCACCTCGATAGCTGCCTCGACGCCGAACTCGGTATCTCGGGAATCAACGCCGAAGTCATGAAAGGACAGTGGGAATACCAGTTGCTGGGCATCGGTGCCAAACAGGCGGCCGATGACCTCTGGATCTCACGCTACCTCCTGCACCGGACCGCCGAAGCCTACGGAGTCTGGATCTCACTGCACCCCAAGCCGATCAAGGGCGACTGGAATGGCAGTGGCTGCCACACCAACTTCTCGAATACCGCTATTCGTGAAGAAGGTGGAGAAGAACTGATCACGGCGATCTGTGAAAAATTCAAGGCCGAACACGATTCTCACATCGGTGAGTACGGCTCGGACAACGATCAGCGACTGACTGGCCTCCACGAAACCCAGTCGATCGACTCGTTCAGCTACGGAGTCAGCGACCGTGGTGCCTCGATCCGAATCCCCATCGGTACCGCTCAGGCCGGCTACAAGGGATACCTCGAAGACCGACGCCCTGCCTCCAATATGGACCCCTACCGAGTCGTCAAACGGATCGTGGCAACCGTCAACGGCTAACCCCGGGAGTGACTCATCGCGAGCCCTTGCCCCACAACGGCTCCTTCAAGCCGCTCTCCCAAACACTCGCCCGCTTCAGCATCTCACCCAACCGCTCGGGATGCGCCGTAGCCAGGTCCGTCGTTTCGCCCAAGTCACGGTCCAACCGAAACAACCTCGGCTTCCCTCCCATGATCTGCCGGTTGTAGACCACCTTCCACGGGCCACTCCGAACGGCAATCGGACCCTTCGATCCGCCACCTCGCCAATACAGATCCCGCTCGGACAAACTGTCGGATTGGCCGGTCAGTCGAGGCAACAGGTTCACCCCATCAAGCTTCCAGTCCGACTTGGGCGTCACCCCGGCAATCGCCAGGAACGTCGGCAGAAAATCGAGTGAACTCACCGGGTCGTCAATCACCGAACCCGCCTCGATCCGACCCGGCCACCGCATCGCACACGGGATCCGGATCCCACCCTCCCACAACTGACCCTTGCGACCTCGCAACGGCTGGTTATTAGCACCCGTCTGAGTCTGGCCACCATTGTCGTTGGTGAAAACGACCAGGGTGCGACCCTCCAACTTGTGCGACTTCAGGCACTCCAGAATCTTGCCAACGTTTTCGTCCAAAGACACGACCAGCCCCGCATATCGCCGCCGCTTCCCCATCGGAATACCGGCCAGCTTCTTCAAATGAGCCGGCTTGGCGTGAAGCGGACCATGCGGAGCCGTGAACGATACGAACAGGTAGAACGGCTCCTCACGATGCTCGCCAATGAACCGGCACGCCGCATCTCCCAATCGATCGGTCACATAGCCCGTCTCCTTGGTCGGACGCCCGTTTTCCTGCAACACGCGGTGAGGATGAGGCTCTCCGGTGTAGGGGAAATAGCTGCGAGCACCCTGCAGACAGCCAAAAAACCAGTCGAAACCCCGCTTGTTCGGATGAAATGCAGCCGGATAACCCAAGTGCCACTTGCCGACCAGGCCCGTGGTGTAACCAGCCGACCGCAACCGCTTCGCACCGAACACCTCGGACAACGGAAGCCCGGTTTTCATGTAACCTGGAGGAATGTTGTTGTCGTGGCCGAACCGCTGCTGATACCGACCGGTCATCAAACCCGCCCGCGACGGCGAACAGACCGCTCCGGACATGTACGCCGCAGATAATCGCACTCCGCGACGAGCGATCGAATCGATGTGCGGAGTCAACCGCTGCATGTCCTTTCTCGCTTCAGGCTGAAAACCAAAATCCGCATACCCCGCGTCATCCGAAAATAACACCACTATGTTCGGCCGCTGTGCGGCCAACACCCGGCCACAACAAACAACCAGAACCCACAACAGCAACGTACGCATCACCATTACCATCTCCTAGTTCCCCTTCACCTCTCTCACCTGGCCGGCACTCAACGCAGCCCGATACAGCCGCACGTCCCGCAGGCTGCCGTTGAAGTGATCGTGCTGGCCACGGCCTACGGTCAATGGGACCTGGTTGTTGAGATCAAAGTCCGAAGCCTTGAACCTCGACGACTCGGCCACCAACTTCCCGTCAACATACAACCGCAACCGATCCGTATCCTTGACTGCCGCCAAATGCACCCACCCGGACGGCAACTCGACATCCGATGTCACACTCTTGCCCGCCTCGATCGACTTCACCCGCCCAGATGGCAACACGCCGGCAAACAGACGACCCCGATACACGGCCATCGACCACGCCCTGCGGTACCGCACGTCGGGTGTCGTGTCGATCCGACCCAACGACGTCC
>CAVOEV010000185.1:0-9865 GCA_963694825.1 Planctomycetota bacterium | reverse complement strand
GACATTCGGTAAACATTCGACCATCTGGTAAACTCCTTACCAGACGCTCCTACCGAAATCACCAAATCCAGTCCATACCAATCGCCGGTGAGTAGTAACCCTTAAACTTAAGGCACCTGCCGGTGGACTTGGGATGAATGGTAAGACCGGTGTATCCTGATGCTGTTGCTAGCTGAGCGTGGCCTGGCCTACTTGAACTTTGAATTCCCCAGTTGACAATCATCCGATTGGACCCCAGCATGCTGCCCCTGATAGTCTTCGTCATTCTGATTCTGACCGCTTTGTTGGCGATCGTGTTCTGTCATGCCGTTCTGGATGCCCAGGCCGGATCGAAGAGCGCAGCGACGACGTTCCGGCAGACGAGTGAACGGTGAGGCTGGTTTGTGTTGACAGTGCCGGAACGGCGCAGCGCTGGGTCCGGCCTACTACTCATTCCGGTAGAGGATTACATGAAATCGAAACTTCTGATTTCTGCCGTATTGGTGGCGATTCTGGCCGCGTCCTCGTCAGCGAACTGGGCCCCCGGAGACGCGCCGTTCATCAACACCTGGCTTGTCCTCGGGACCTACGACAATCGGGAAGGTGCGGGAATGAAGGCCGACCTGATCGGCGAGGCCTCGGTCCGGCCTAGCGCCGGCGAAAAGGTGGCCGGCAAGACGTGGCGGTTCTTCGACGACCGTACCTTCTCTCGTAACTATGACGACTACCAGGACCTCTTCAGCTATTTCTTCGTCAAGCAGGACGAACCTCGCGATGGGCGAATGGCCTACTTGCACGTATGGGTCTGGAGCCCGTGCGACCAACAGGTGGAGCTGCGAGTGGGGGTGAATCACGAGTGGTCTGCCCGGATGAACGGCGAAGTGGCGACGCTGCCGACACCATCAGACGTCCCGCCTGGGCCCGCACCCGGGCCGCACAGTTCTCACGACAAAGCCCTCTCTCGGCCGGGAGTCCAGTACCGGCTGAAGGATGCGATGATGCGGAAAGTCTCTCTACGGACCGGGTGGAATTCGCTGCTGCTGAAGGTGGGGAACCGCGCCGAAGGTCTGCTGGGATTCTATGCGCGTCTCTCTGATGGTGCAGGAAACGCGATCCCTGACCTGGTGTATTCCGTCAACGGACCGACCGAAATACTGGCTGTGACGACACAGGCTCTCCCCACCGCGTGGCGAAGCTGGTCGTACGTGGAGTTTAAAGTTCCCGGCGTCGAAGCCCTCGAAAAAAGAGTGCCTGAACTGTCCCGATTCAGTTACGCATGGGCCCAGGCGTCTGCATTTCAGTTGAACGCGGAAGGAACAAAGGCGCCGTTTCGGTGGAACCTGTCGGAGGGAAAACTCCCTGCGGGTTTGAGCATAACACCGGACGGTCGCATCTTGGGGCGTGTCGATCCGTCGGTTCACCTGGGCGAGTATCCGCTGGTGGTTCGGGTAACTGACGCCGCCGGCGCGTCTGCCAAAAAGAGGCTTGTGTTGAATGTCAAAGAGAACCCCACGCGCGCGGTTGAGCAGTCCCGAATGACGGCCTTGATTCACGGGCCGGAGAACATTCCGCCCGAATCGTACCCGGATCTGGCCAAGGTGATGAAACGGCAAGGCTATCGCTACGTCATGCCGATCTCGTATGGAAACGGGGATACGCTGTTCCGCTGGCCGATGCGATTCCACCCCGACACTCCCGCCGCGCACGTGGTGCCCGGACTAAAAAAGGCCTTTGACGCCGAAGGAATCAAATTCGGGATGTACGTTGGGCAGTTCGAGCACATTCCGACTGCGCTCTTCCAATACGATCAGGTGATCCTGATCCTAGAGGACGCGATGCGGCGTTACGAACCGGCCAGCTTCTTCTTCGACTGGCGCGGCCCTACGCAGCATTATCCGGAGACCGATGCTTGGTACAGCATGATCCGCACGTACAATCCGGAGTGTACACTGATTCTGAACGGCACGAACATGCCCCAGAACGGGGACTGGGACATGCTCTGCGTGGAATCCCGTTCCGCCGTGTGGCAGGTATGGCCCGGAGAGTACCTGAGCTGGCTTTACCCCATGCTGGCCGACTGGCCCAAGACCTGGAATGTGGATAGCTGGATCACGGTGACGCCGACTCCGACAAACGACCGGCAGTGGCCGGACTATGTGAAGGAGATCATCAGTCTGGTTGGGGAAGGATACGTCGCGGACTTTGATCACACCGTCAGCAGCTCAGAGGCCTGGGCGAAGGAAGCCGGAAGACCGTTTCCACCAGTCTCTCTGCACGACAATTCCACCGTCCATGTCCATCGTCAGATCGCGGGCTGGGCCAATCCTGAGGGGCTGCCTTCTCTGCGACCGGCATTCACCAACGTGGACCCCGGACCGTTGCACACGGCTGAGTGGGGATACAACGTCATCTCCACCGACCGCCGGAACTTGTACCTGCACATACTGGAGAACCCTCGCGGCAAGACCGGCCTGCCTTCCGAGGGTCAGTTGACTGCAAAACCTTTCGCTGCATCCCAGGTCCGGCGAGTGGTCTGGATGAACGAGAACCGGCCGCTCAAGTTTGCCGGTCGGGATGACGGCCTGACCATCGACCTGACCGGGGTCAAGAAGGATGCCGCCGACACCATCATTCGCATCGAGCTGAAGCAACCGCTGCCGGAGAGAGCGGTTCCAAGACCTGCTCCGTTCAAGCCGACGGCGAGAGCCGGGGGAAAGCAGGTCCCAGGCAATCTCGCCTGGCAGAAGCCGGGAAGGCTGCTCTCCCTGGACGGCAAGCACGCTCTTGTTCCTTCGAGCGAAGTCTACTTCGCCTCCCTGGCCGTGGACGGTGACCCTAACTCGTTCGCCGTGGCTGGCGGGCAATTCGCCTGGACCCTCGAGATCGACCTGGGCGAAGCACAAACTGTCTCCCGATTGCGGATTCTCTTCGCCAAAGGCTATCCCACTGACTACGCGATCACGGTCTCCGCCGACGGCAAAGCCTGGTCCGAGGTTCACCGCGGGGCGGGAACGCCGAACGGGAGATACGAGCATACTTTTGCTCCCACTTCAGTCCGCTACGTGCGCGCACTCAGCTACAAACCCAACGGTCCTGGACAGGCGGGAGGGCAGATGTGCGTGGCCGAGTTAGAATTATACGAGAAGTGAGAAAGTAACTGCGAGCAAAACCACAAACACGGAGTTTCAGGCTATGAGAAATACGACCGGAATATTCACTTTGGTTGTGGCGGTGCTGGCGCAGCCGCTTTGTGCTCACGCCGACGAAGCGGGCGCGTCCGTCGATGAATCGGTCTCCCAGGTGGTCAAGGCCGTAGGGGGAAAGGAAAAACTGCTGGACGTTTTCCGTTTTAGCGAGCGACTCCTGATCACATCGACGCCCACTCCAGTGGTCCCCGGAGAAACGAATGCCAATCGGACATCCGTTGTCAGGTCCGGTGGCGGCTGGTGGCTTGGCCCCAATAAACGGAACAAAGACAAAGTACGGGTGCTCTGCTGGGCCTGGAGTCTGCGTATCCTGCTTGACGACAAATCGAAGATTGAAGCGATTCCGGATATCGTCGTCGATAAGAAGCCGGCATTCGGCTTGCGCGTCACAGGGTCGGTGAAAGAGCCAATCGACCTGTTCTTTGACAAAGAGTCCAAACGGTTGAAGGCGATTGATTACACGGATTCGCGGCACGTTTTCACCAACTGGAAGGAGACACAGGAAGGCCATCTCTACCCTGCGCATGTCGCAGGGTTTCGTTTTGCCGACCGCAGACTACGCACTCTTCAGGAGAAGCAGTGGTATCAAACGGACATCCTGGAGCTTGTCCCGCTGAAGAAATTGCCCAGCGAGCTGAAATAGTTGGACTACCGTTATTGGGAAGATCTGGGGACATCCATTATCCCCACCCCGACCACCGTCACTACTGGGGCGTGTTGGACTTTGCGCAGGAGGCCGTGCGGAATCGACGGCTCGGCGTGATCAAGGATGTTCTTGCTCGATATGGCGTTGACGGCATCGATCTGGATTTCATGCGGCACCCGCTGTTCTTCGACAGCGTGCGGCATGGCAAGCCCGCTACAGGCGCCGAGTTGGACATCATGACAGGGCTGGTCCGCAAGGTTCGACAGCAGGTGCTCGCCGCGTCGGCCAGGCGGGGTCGGCCGCTGCTGCTTTCGGTCCGCACTCCGGTCACGGTTGAATTGTGCAACCATGTTGGATTGGACATCGAGAAGTGGCTGGCAGAGGGCCTCGTCGACGTGCTGTGTTGTTTTATGCGTTACTTTGCGCCGGCCATTTTCACCAGTGTCTTTTGCGGTCAGATCGATTCCGGCTGATCGTGCCGTTCTCCAGGAAAGTGAACTCCACAGGTTTCACCTGCTTCTGGATTTTCTTTGCTGCTATCATATGCTCGATGGCATCGAGGTCGACTGATCATAAGAAATCATCGCAAAGACAACTTGAGGATTAGCATGAGCCGCAATTCGTATCTCATCCCACGACGGCTGTTGTTAAAAGGCGCCGGCTTCTCTATGGCGCTACCCCTCCTCGACATCATGTCCCCTGCAATAACGCATGCAAAGCCCACCAATAAGGCTCCGGTGAGACTGTGTGTGTTGTACAAGGGGTGCGGCGTTAATCCCCACTCGTGGGACGTTGTCGGGGGAACCGAAACCAACTTTGAATTGTCGAGAATTCTGAAACCTCTCGCCCCAGTTCAAGACGACATCCTCGTGCTAGGAAATCTTGATAACCAGGGGTCATCTGACCATATGGATGCACCTGGCACGTTCATGAGTTCCACGAGGCACAAGGACAACAATCGATATTCATTTGATCAAAGGGTCGCTGATCAGATTGGAAACGACACGCCGATCCAATCCATGCAACTGACGGCCGACAACGTCTGGAAACAACATCCCTGGTTGAACGTTTTATCCTACGACAAAAACCATCAACCGCTGCGCGGACACCATGATCCCCAGGTTGCTTTTGACATGATGTTCCGAGATTCATCCAGGGCCGGCCGGCAGAAACAATTATTGAGTGTCCTGGATGGGGTCAAAGAAGCTTCGTCGTCTTTATCGAGAAAAGTGAGCTCGCGCGACAGGTTGGTCCTGGAGCAGTACTTTGATTCGATACGAGACGTGGAAAACAGCATCCAGCAGGCCCGGCAGAACAGCCGTGAGGTGGACCTGGACAAGAAACTCTCCAAAATCGACCCGAGCCTGAAAGTGGGAAATCTGGGCGAGCGAATCAAGGCCATGCTTGACTTGATCACGCTCGCTTTCTGGACCGATTCGACACGAGTGGTCTCGTGTATGCTCGCCAATACCAACAGTCGTGTTCATTATGATTTCATGGGTGTGAACGCGGAATTTCATTACGTATCTCACCACGTTCGAAACAAAAGGGTCCTGCCGCAATACGACAAGATCAACATCTGGCACACCGGGCAATTTCGATATTTGATCGACAAGATGAAGGCGATCAGGGAAGGCAACGGCACCCTGTTCGACAACTCCCTGATTCTCTGGGGATCAGGGATCAAGCACGGTGATTATCATTCGCTGACAGACCTTCCGCTCGTCCTGGCCGGTGGTGGTGGCGGAAAAGTGAACCTGGGGCGGCACGTTCGTTATCCCCGGGCCGAGCCCTATGCCAATCTGTTGTTGACGCTCATGACAATCATGGGGGCTCAGCCAAAGCGCATAGGTGATTCCACGGGACAGCTGGATGGTATTGGCGAAAAAGCACATTTCGCACCTGCGAATCCGGACGATGGCAGCTGGAAGATCATCTCGAGTGACGACAGCACACTTACCGCGAAGGGGTTGTTGCGAATCAGTATTGAAAGCGAGCTGGAATATTACCAGTTGCGACTTTCGGACAAGAGCGACCTCGAAATTCGGATTCCCTACATGAATAATCACAAATTGCGATTTGATCGGTGCGTAGGCAAGGTAGTGACCGTCACTGGCCAATACAAAACAGTTGCGGGAAAGAAAACTCTTGTCTCGTTGACCAAGGTTGAGTTGAATTAATCGTAATGAAGATACCTCGTTTCAAGGCCCTGACTGTCGTTGCGATCTTCCTGGTTTTCGCCATCGAATGGCCATCTTGCCAGGCCTCATCCATGAAAGTGACAGATGCTGCCGGTGTCATCGCTACCCGGTGCATGTCGTGCCATGACAGGGATACCCGAGAAGGTGGAATTGATCTAACTCCGCTTCTCCAGAAACGCAGCGCGTCCGAGGGGAAAAATACCAAGCTGTGGATCAAGGTTGAAAGGATGGTGTCCCGCGGCGAGATGCCACCCAGAGACGAGGGGCCTCTTACACCCAGGGAAAAGGCGGCCATTACACAATCGTTTCACGAGTCGTTTGTTTTGCGACAGGGAAAGCCCCATATCGGGCCCACGCCGTTACGACGTTTAACGCGTTATGAACTGCAAAACACACTGGAGGATGTCTTATCGATCAAGCTTAAATCGCCCTACCGCGATACGATCACTGGCCGCATCGATCTCTCCACAATTGAATCCACGGTCCCTTCCGACATTCCCGGCCCATCTGGATTTGACAACGACGCGCATCGCATGCAATCACTCAATCCGCCACTCAAAGAGATCGCTGATGCCGTGCATTACGCATTAGCCAAGTTCAACAACGATGCGGCCGCTATACAAACGCTGCTGGGGCGAGTGGACATCCCGACAAATGCCACCGAACCTGAAGCCAGGCAGTTGATTTCAAAGTTTCTGTTGAGCGCTTACCGAGGCAATCAACAAAGGGCGCAACATTACGCGAACGCCTTTTACGACCTGTACCACCAACACCTTCGAGATTCCAAAAACACCAGAGAAAGCCTTCTCCATGTGTTTGAGATGATCCTGGTGTCGCCAGACTTCCTGTACCGGTTTGAAGAGAGCAAGAACCTGGACACACCCTATCCGGTTACGGGCCTGGAACTGGCAACCCGTCTTTCGTATTTCTTGTGGTCAACCACCCCGGATGCAGAATTGCTGCGCCTGGCCCGGGACGGTAGCCTGCTCCAGGACGATGTCCTGAAATCCCAGGTTACCAGGATGCTGAATTCCCCCAAGCGGCTCTCTCTTTCCGAACGCTTTGCTGGTCAATGGCTCGGCTTCGACGATTTGTTGTCGAACCGCGAGTACTTCATGAACGAACGATGGAATCGAGAATCTTATGACGAGGCCCTTTTTTTCTTTGACGAGTTGATCAAGTCGGACAGGAGCTTTCTGGAGATGGTGCAGAGTGATTGGATCTATAAAAGATCCTCTGTCCTCAATGCGGAACGGCATGGTTACGTTCCCATCGATCCCGAATCCGTGAAGAATGTGTACGCCGATGTTTTGTCCAGCCGGCAAAGCAAGAGCCAGGACAGTCGTGCCAAGTATGACCCGCCTGTGCTCGTCAAAACAAAAAATGACCGGGAAGGCGGCCTCATCACCAGTGCTGCCATCATGCGGCTGACAGCCTCGAAAACGCGAACCAGTCCTATTCGCCGTGGCGTCTGGGTCTTGAGCACCGTCATTGGCAGGGCTCTGGAACCGCCGCCGAATGTGCCTTCGCTTGATGAGGCTCGCGAGGCCCTGGACGTCAAAAGAAATCCTTCGGTTGCCGAGCTGATTAAGCAACACGTTTCCCGGCCCGAATGCATTTCTTGCCACAAGGCGATCGATCCATTGGGGCTCGGGCTGGAAAACTTTGCGCCAAACGGCGGGTGGCGAACCCATTACCCAGACCAGGCTCCTGTTGTATCAGCAGGGGTAATGCCCAACGGAAAGACGTTTAGTACACCTCGAGAAATGAAAGTGTTACTACTGGAAGCATATAAAGAGGACATCGCGAATAACTTCGTTGAAAAGATGTTTGCTTATGCCCTGGGGCGAAAAGTAGAGCCGTTTGACCGAGTGTCACTGGAACCAATCGTCCGCAAGGTTAAAGAGGACGGATACAAAATCGACACGGTTATTGAGCAGATCGTCCTATCAAGGCAATTCAGATACCGACAGGACCGCTGAGGCGATTCGAATAAAGCCCGATTATGCCAATGCCTACCACAACCGGGGCACCGCTCATCGTAAGTTGGGGGACGATGTGAAAGCAGCGGCCGACTTCGCCAAGGTCAGGGTCGTCCTTGAGCGTCAGGAAAAGGGCATGCTTGATCCCTAGCCCTCGCAGCCCCTGACCATCTTCATTCTGTTTCGCCTAGGCTTCGCAGAACGAGGGTACTGACGGCGTCCTTCACGCTCTCGGGTAGCTCCAGCCCAGCATTCCAGCAGTAACAGGCCGGTAGTGGTGATGGCTTCAAAGTGTTTTGAGAATTACGTGGGCGGCGTTGTGGCCACAGGCACCGGTGACTTCCCCACCCGGATGTGTACCTGCTCCACAGAGAAACAGGCCGTCAATCGGGGTCGCGTATCCGGACCAGCCAGCCAGCGGTCGCTGATCCAGAAACTGGTCCGGGACGATGTCGAGATGCCGGATGTTTCCATCCGTCAGCCCCACGCGGCGTTCCAAATCAGCGGGAGTAAATAACGACCAGTCGACCAGGCACTCGCGCAAGTCTGGGGCGTACTCACAGAGGACATCGATCAGGCCTTCTCCAACCGGTTCGCGGAGTGCATCCCAGTCGCCGTCGCACGGATGGACCGGTGCGTAGAGTCCCCACACGGACATCACATGGCGTCCGGGTTCTGTTAGCGTGTCGTCGAGCACCGACGGGATCTGGACCTCCATCACAGGGCGGGCGGCAGGACGTCCCGCCGCTGCGTCGTTCCAGGCGGCCTGGTAATACTGTATCGACGGACAGATTTTCATACTGGCGATGTAACGCGGATCGTAGTCGGTGGGAAAGTAGTGACTGAAATCGGGCAGTCTGCTTAAGGCAGCGTGGAATTTCAGGTATCCAGCTCTGGTTTTCATCGCCTGGGCTGGTTTGGTCGTGCCGGAAGGCAGTTGCTCGGGACCGACTAATCCCAAGAGGGTTCTTTTGGGGTCTGCGCCAGAGACAATCTGTGAGGCGGTAATCTCGGTCCCGTCTTCGAGGACCACACCCACAGCCGAGCCGTTCTGGATGAGGATCTTGGTGACAACTGTGTTGGTGCGGATAGTTGCCCCGTGTGCGCGGGCTGAATCGGCCAGTGCACTGGCGATCATTCCCATTCCACCGCGGACGATCCCGACATCCTCGGGGCGACTGAACGTATCACAACGGATGTGCGAATAGCAGAAGGCACCACCCGGCGCCTCGGGATTACCGACATCCTGGACACTCAGAAAAGAACCCCGCACCGCCTCGTCAGTAAAGAATTCTCGGACGACGTCGCCCATACTGACGTTTAACAGCCGATCCAGGAACGCAGCGTTTTCGGTTCCTGCCACGGAGGCCCGGAGCTCGGCGATTGAAGGGGGGGGCCGCAGGAACCAGGGGTAGATGATCTCGGCAGCGCGCCGCCAGAATGCCTGCCATGCGGGCAAGGCATCCGCGTCGCGGCGCGAGAAGCGGGCGATCTCGGCCTGGGATCGTTCCAGGGAATGCCAGCGGCAGAGGCGTCGCCCATCCGGGTAGGGTTGAAAGGGACTGGGATCCAGGTTCAAGACCTCGAATCCATAACGCCTCATTTCCAGGTCGTCAATTACCTTGGATTGCAACAAATGACAAATGTAAGAACAGGAGGAGACGCGGTAGCCAGGGAACAGCTCTTCGGTAGCGGTGGCACCGCCTACGAAGCTGCGGCGTTCGAGTATCAGAACGTCCAGTCCGGCGCGTGTGAGATAGCCGGCACAGACGAGGGCGTTGTGGCCGCCGCCGATAATAATTACGTCGTGGTTGGACATAGGTTGAACTTCCCCAAACTTTGTGGACACTC
>CAVOEV010000184.1:0-9970 GCA_963694825.1 Planctomycetota bacterium | reverse complement strand
CGAGCAACAGAATCGGCCAAGCCCCGAAATTATTGCCGCGTTGCTGCACGATGTCGGACACCTGCTGCACGACCTGGGTGACGATTGTGCCGACCGAGGCATCGACGACATTCACGAACGTGCCGGAGCCGACTGGTTGGCTGACGTGGCCGGCTTCGTCCCGGCGATCACAGAACCGGTGCGGCTCCATGTACCGGCCAAACGCTTCCTCTGTACCGTCGACCCGCACTACCACTCGCAACTCTCCGACGCGTCACAACTCAGCCTGTCGCTGCAGGGTGGAGCCTTCACCGTCGACGAAGTGGCCGCGTTTCGCGAAACCCCCTACAGTGAGTCGGCCGTCAGATTGCGAGGCTGGGACGACGTCGCCAAACAGCCCGGCCTGACCACGTTGGACCTGCAACACTTCCTCGCTCTCATCGACCACTCTCACCTGGCCCCCCAATGAACTTGCACACGGACTGCCCCCCTGTCCCCATCCGACTCGTCATCTTCGACTGGGCCGGCACCACCGTCGATCACGGCAGCCTGGCGCCAGTCCATGCCTTCGGCGCCGCGTTCCAGGCTCACGACGTCAAACTGACCCAACAGGAAATCCGCGGCCCCATGGGCCTGGGCAAGAAGGACCACATTCGCAAACTGTTCGGACTCGACACAGCTGCCAGCCAATGGAAGCAGCAGCACGGCCGCGATTGGACCGAAGACGATGTCGAGACGCTCTACCAGGCGTTCACACCACTCCAGGTCGAAGAGGCCAAAACACTCTCGCAACTGATCCCCGGCGTCGCCGACTGCTTCGAAACACTCAAGAGCCGAGGAATCGCCGTGGGCTCATCGACCGGCTACCCCCGAGTTGTCGCCGACCCGACCGTTGAACTGGCCGCAGGGCAGGGGTACATGCCCGATGCCACGGTCTGTGCCGACGAAGTCCCTGCCGGGCGGCCGGCGCCGTGGATGATCTTTCGCAACATGGAACAACTCGGCGTCTTCCCCCCATCGGCTGTACTCAAGGTCGGCGACACCGTCCCCGACATTCAAGCAGGACACAATGCCGGAGTTCGCACGATCGGGATCACCCGAACCGGTAGCGAAGTCGGCTTGTCACTCGAGGATTGGGAACAACTCGACCCCGACTCAAAACACGCTGCTCTGGAACAGGCCGAACACGTGCTGCGACAGGCCGGAGCCGATGACGTGCTCGAGTCGATCAGCGAATTGCCCGACTGGCTCGACCAACACACCGCCTGAGTTCGCGATGCGGGGCTTTCGATCATGGATCCCGACTACCTGCTTCTGACCCCCGGCCCCCTGACCACTACGCCCACCGTGCGCGCGGCGATGGACCGAGATGTCTCAACCTGGGATGTCGAATACAACGATGTCGTCCAGACAATCCGTGGGCGACTCGTCGAACTGCTCGAAGGCGGAAACGAATCGACTGCCGTCCTGATCCAAGGCAGCGGCACCTTCGCCGTCGAAGCAACCATCGGCTCGGTTGTGCCGCCCGACGGAGGCCTTCTGGTTGTCGACAACGGTGCCTACGGGGCGAGGATCCACGAAATCGCCGTCCGCCTGGGAATCAACTCGTTCACGGCCGACTTCGACGAAACTGAACCAGCCGACCCCAACCGCATCGCCACGATCCTCGACAACCACCCCGAATTGACTCATGTGGCCGCCGTCCACTGCGAAACCACCAGCGGGATGCTCAACCCGATCGAACACATTGGCCAAGCCGTAGTGGCGGCCGGACGGTCATTCATCGTCGACACCATGTCGTCGTTCGGGGGAATGCCCATGACCATGCAGAGTCTCTCGGCCGATTATGTCATTTCGTCGGCCAATAAGTGCATCCAGGGCGTGCCGGGCTTCGGATTCGTCGTCGCCCGCAGAGCGGCTCTTGAATCCGCCGCCGGATTCGCTCGATCGCTGTCCCTGGACCTCCACGCGCAATGGGCTGAAATGGAAGCCCACCATGGCAAATGGCGGTTCACGTCGCCGACACACACCGTGCTGGCGTTTGACCAGGCACTCGCAGAACTCGACGCAGAAGGAGGCGTTGCGGCCCGAGCCATGCGGTACTCGCAAAACCAGGCTCGGTTGGTGGAAGGCATGAAACAGATTGGCTTTCAGGCTCTGCTGCCGACGGAACTGCAATCACCAATCATCACCTCCTTCCACAACCCGACCGACAACTTCGATTTCCATACCTTCTACGCGCAACTCAAGGAACGTGGTTTCGTCATCTATCCCGGCAAGGTGACGCGGGCCGACACCTTTCGTATCGGGACGATTGGCGACATTCACCCCGACGACATCGAACGACTCCTGAAGGCCGTCGCCGATGTCTCTGACGTGATGCAGTTCTTCACTCCATCATCGGCCGCCAACTCAATCGCCAGACCGAAACGATGACCCACTCCTGCACCGTCGCGTTGTTCGAAGGAATCGGCAAGGGCTTCTCGAACCACACGTTCGAACTCGAACCACTCAACACCGCAGAGGTCCTGGTCGCCGTCACGGCATGTGCCCTGTGTGGCAGCGACCTGCACACGATCGCCGGCCGTCGTAGTTGCCACACGCCAATCCTGCTCGGACACGAAATCGTCGGACGAGTCGTCGACACCGGCGGCCCGGTCAGCGACTGGTCGGGACGGACGCTCCAAGCTGGAGATCGCATCACGTGGTCGATCGCCGCTTCGTGCGGATCGTGCTTCTACTGCTGCCACGAGTTGCCTCAGAAATGCGAGAGCCTGGTCAAGTACGGACACGCCGAAGGCGAGTCGCTCGCGCAAGACGGGTCGCGAGGACCACTCGGGGGATTGACCACCCACTGCCGACTGGTTCCCGGCACCGCCATCTTCACGATCCCCGAGACTCTCGACGACAAACAGGCTGTCCCGGCCAACTGCTGCACCGCGACTTCAGTGGCAGCAGTACGCCTTGCAGGTGACGTCCAGGACGCCAACCTGTTGGTCATGGGGGCGGGCTCGCTCGGAGTGACCGTCACCGAATATGCACTCCACAAGGGGGCTGCATCGGTTGTCCTTGCCGACATCGATGCCAAACGACTGCATGCGGCCGAATCGATCGATGGTTGCACCACTTTGGCGCTCGACTCGCCCGGACAAGAACTGCCCGATCCGATCCGGCAGCACACAGACGGCCGCGGTGTTGACATCGCCATCGATGTGTCCGGTGCCACATCCGCCATCCAGTCGGCTCTCGATTGGCTCAGGATCGGCGGCCACGCCATCCTCGTCGGCAGCGTGTTCCAGAGTCCACCTTTGGCCTTGGACACCGAATCGGTCGTGCGACGGATGCTCACCATCTCCGGACTCCACAACTACCAACCCATCGACCTCGCCAAAGCTCTTGACTTCCTGGCCCAACTCCCCAACAACGCCCTCTCACGCTCACTCGCCGGACCAACCTTCTCACTCCAGGACATCGACCAGGCCGTTTCCGCCGCCGATTCGGCCGCACACCTGCGAGTCGTCGTCACGCCAACACCCGAACCACTCGTAGGAACAACCGCATGATTTGCCTCCGTTCGCTCGGGTTCGCCGTCGTCCTGCTTGCCACCGCAGCCACCACCGCAGCCACCACCGCAGCCACCACCGCAGCCACCAAACGTCCCAATTTCGTGTTCCTCGTTTCCGAGGACAATTCAATTCACTACCTGCGTCTTTACGGAGCCCGTCACGGCACAACGCCGCATATCGACTCACTCGCTCAGCAGGGCCTGATCTTCAATCATGCGTTCTCGTGCAGCCCGGTCTGCTCGGTCGCTCGCTCGACTCTGGCCACCGGCATTTATGCACCTCGTGGCGGATTCCAATACCACCGCAGGATCAGCAAGGCGTCGTTGCCCAACGGATTCCTGCCCTGGTCCGCCGTCCTCAAGGAAAACGGCTACTACACGACCAATCGCCGCAAAACGGACTACAACTTTGAGTTCCCCATCGGTCGACTCTGGCATGCCAGTTCCGGAAAGGCCTCATGGCGCAACCGGCCGAACAAACAGACTCCGTTCTTCCACATGCAGTCGTTCGCACAATCGCATGAAGGATCACTGCACTTTCCCAAACGATTGCTTCAGACTCCGACGACGGTCGATCCCGATGCCATCCAGTTGGCGCCCTATCACCCAGACACTCCGATCTTCCGTTACACCCACGCCCGCTACTTCGATCGCATGCAAGCCGTTGACCAGCAGATCGGTCGCGTGCTGGATCAACTTCGGGCAGACGGCGTACTCGAAAACACGTTCATCTTTTATTTCGGCGACCACGGCGGCGTGCTGCCTCGCAGCAAGGGATACGCCTACGAAAGTGGGCTGCATGTACCGCTCGTCGTTCGCATTCCCGCGAACTTCCGAAAACTGGTCGACCATCAGCCCAAAAGTCGACTTGACGGTTTCGTCAGCTTCATCGATTTCGGACCCACGGTGCTGCATCTGGCCGGACTCGATGTCGACAAACGACTCGACGGCCGGCCATTTCTCGGCCCCGACGTCTCGGCCTCGCAGCTCGCCTCCCGCGACGAAGCGTTTGGTCATGCCGATCGGTTCGACGAAAAGTACGACCACGTACGAACTCTGCGAAAAGGACGATTCGCCTACATCCGCAACTACCAGGGCTTCTACCCCGACGGCCTGCAAAACAACTACCGCTACCGCATGCTCGCGTTTCAGCAATGGAGAACCCTGTATCAAGCCGGAAAACTCGATGCCCTCCAGCAACAGTTCTTTCGGCCGCGGCCACCAGAACAACTCTTTGACATCCAAACCGATCCGCACCAGGTCCACGACCTCGCCGCCAACCCGAAGTATCGCAACATCCTGTTGAAACTCCGCAAACGGCTGGCCGATCGCATCGTGGCAATCAACGACCTGAGTCTCTACCCCGAGAGTCACCAGGTGGCCGAAGCTCTCACGGACCCGATCGGGTTTGGGACACGTCACCACGACGAGCTCGCCACACTGCTGGAAATCGCCGACCTGTCGTTGTTGTCGGTCGACCAAGCCCTGGGCAAACTTCAGGCTCACCTAACCTCAAAGAACCCCTGGCACCGGTACTGGGCCTGCCAGGCGGCCTCATCCCTCGGCCAACCCAACCAGGCATTGCTTTCCGAGATCACCAAACGGCTCGACGACTCGCACCCGATGGTCCGCCTGAGGGCGGCCGAATGCCTGGGAGTGCTCGGGCACGGCCAACCGCTCGAGACTCTCTACGAGGTTCTCAACACGGTCCCCAGCGAAGCCGAAGCCCTGTTGACTCTCAACACGGTCGTCTACCTACGAGATCACAAGGGCCTGTCAGTCGACGCCTCGCGTCTCAAACCGCGGTTCCCCGACGGCCAGGTTGCACGCCGCCTCGAATACCTCAAGGCCGTCAACAATCGCTGATCGTTCGGACGCCCCCGGATTTCACGAACTGGCCGATGCGTTGGATCACAGCACGAGCCTCCGCGATTTCGTCGGCATGCAACATGAAGCCGTGCAGGAGACCGGGCACACATTCCCACGCCACCTGCACTCCCGCCGCCTCCAACCGTTGAGCGTAAGCATTTCCCTCGTCACGCAGAATGTCGTATTCGGCAGTCACGACATACGCCGGTGGCAAACCCGCTAGCGAACCGGCCCTCAACGGAGACGCACCGGCTTGCGTCGCGTCCTGTTCGGCCAGGTACTGCTGCCAGAACCACGCCATGCTGTCGCGAGTCAAACCGAACCCCTCGGAGAACTCAATATACGATTCGGTGTCCAGATCGCAGTCGGTAACCGGATAGATCAGCACCTGCACATCCACATCAGGCAGGCCGCTGTCCTGGGCTCGTTGGGCGACGACAGCAGCCAGATTGCCCCCGGCACTGTCACCTGCAACGGCGGTGACACCCGTCACACCCCATTGCTCGCCGTTCGACGACGCCCACTCCAGCCCAGCCACACAATCCGCGACGGCGGCGGGAAACCGAGACTCTGGCGCCAGACGATAGTCGATCGACACGACCATCGCAGCACACGAATTGGCCAGTCGACGACACGTGTCCTCGTGAGACTCGATACTGCCGATCACCCAGCCTCCACCATGAAAAAACACCAACAAGTTGATCGGTTCACTTCCCACGACCAACGGCCGATAACACCGGACTCGAATTGTTCCGGCCGGCCCATCAAACGCATCATCGAAGACTTCAGCGACTTCATGCTGCGGGCCAACTGGTGCTTCGAGCAGCTGGCGAGCCTCCACAACCGTCATCTGTGAAATCGGCGGCAGATCCAATTCAGCCACTTCGTCCAACAGCCGTTGTGATTCCGGGTGCAATGTCATGATCGACACCTCTCCATGCTTTCAATGAAATCAGACAGCATGATAGACCTCTTGGTGACATTCGCACTTCACCTTCCGTAGAATCCCAGTCATGACATCACCCACCCGCCGCCAGTTCCTGCATTCCACAACCACGGCCGCCGCTTCACTGTCGCTGGCATCCTATATCCATGCCGGCAACCGCGCCGCAAACCGCGTCCTTCGCGTCGCTTTGATCGGCTGCGGCGGCCGAGGCAGTTACCTGGCTGGAGTCTTCCAGTCCAAGCCGTCGGTCGAATTGACCTGGATTTGCGATGTTGACACCGGCCGTTTGTCCAACGGTCGCAAACTGGCCCGCGGAACGGTCCAGACCACCAACGACATCCGCAACGTACTGGCCGACGACAAGGTCGACGCAGTGATCGTCGCAACGCCCGATCACTGGCACGCACCGGCTTCCATCCTGGCTTGCGAAGCCGGCAAACACGTTTACGTCGAAAAACCCTGCTCGCACAACGTGCGTGAAGGCCGACTTCTCGTCGAAGCGGCTCGTCGAAACCGGACAATAGTCCAACACGGCACCCAGGTTCGCAGCACCACCATGATGATCGACGCTGTCAAATTGCTGCACCAGGGAATCATCGGAGACGTCAAGATCTGCAAGGCCTGGAACATTCAGAAACGCGGTAGCATCGGCAAACGGCAACCCAGTTCACCGCCCGCCACACTCGATTACGACAACTGGGTCGGTCCCGCCGAGTTCATCCCCTTCCAGGCCAATCGAACCCCGTCGGGCTGGCATTGGTGGTACCACTTCGGAACCGGCGACATGGGTAACGATGGCGTGCACGACATCGACTACGCCCGCTGGGGACTCGGAGTCGACACTCACCCGTCACTGGTCACCGCCACCGGAGGTAAGTTCTTCTTCGACGACGACCAGCAGTTTCCCGACACGCAACTCGTCTCCTTCCAGTACCCCGGCAACGGTCGCACCGGCGACCAGAAGATCCTGGTCTACGAACAGCGGCTCTGGTCCACCAACTATCCGCACAACGTCGACAGCGGAGTCGAATTCTACGGAACTCGTGGGCAGATGTTTCTCAGCCGCCGCGGCAAGATCGCCGTCTACGACGATCGCAACCAGAAAATCCAGGTCGAGGTCACTCCCGAGGCCCAAAACGCCGAAAAACACGTCGCCAACTTTCTGCATTGTGTCCGCACCAACACCACCCCCAATGGGGACATCGCACTGGGACACCTCACCACATCACTCTGTCACCTGGGCAATGTCGCCACTCGCCTGGGCCGATCTTTCCAGTTCGACCCGAAATCCGAACAGGTCCTCGACGACACCGAAGCCGATCGCCTGATGTCACGCACCTACCGCAATCACTGGGGAAGACCCAAGGAATCCTGATGCATCGACCTGTCATTTTCTGCCTGTTGGCTCTCGCCGTCACGCCATCACCGGACGCACTCGCCAAGGGCCGTCCCAATATCCTGTTTATCTACACCGATGATCAGTCGTACCGGACGGTCAGTTGTTACCCCGAGGCCTACAAGTTTGCCCAGACACCGAACATCGACAAACTGGCCAAACGCGGCGTCCGGTTCACTCATGCCTACATCGGCACCTGGTGCCTGCCGTCGCGAGCGGCACTGCTGACCGGGCACCATCCTTATGGTGTGAAATCGTTACGGATGGAAGGCAAGTACCCCGGCAGCACCTACGACCCCAAACAGGCCCCGTTCTGGCCCTCGGCCTTTCGCAAGAACGGCTACCAGACTGCCCAGATCGGCAAGTGGCACACCGGAACCGACACCGGCTTCGGCCGCGACTGGGACTACCAGGTCGTCTGGAACCGCCCGCGGCATCCCGACAATTCCGGCAACTACTTTTACGACCAGTTGATCGAAACCAACGGCGGCAAGGCACAATTGACCAAGGGCTACTCGACCGACAATTACACCCGCTGGGCAACCGATTACATCGAAGGCCAACACCGTACGGCCGACAAGCCGTGGTACCTGTGGCTGTGCTACGGAGCCGTCCACGGACCATTCACTCCGGCCAAGCGGCACCTGGACATCTATCCCAACATCACTGTCCCGACGCCCAAGGACATCTTTCCGCCACGTCCGGGCAAGCCCGATTACATGCAGAAGATAGAATTCTGGGTCAAAGACAAGAACGGACGTCCTGAACTAAAAGGTGGCCAGTTCGGTGGCCAGACGGTTGAAGGTACCAGGGGCATCCATGGCAACACGTTGACCGATTGGGTCAGGCAGTACCATCAGGGCGTACGAGCTCTCGACGAATCGGTCGGCACGCTGATCAAGACGCTCAAGGCCACCGGACAATACGAAAACACCCTCGTCGTCTTCACGTCCGACCAGGGATTTGGATGGGGTCAGCACGGTTTCTGCCGCAAGATTGCCCCCTACGACGGCACCATACGATCGCCCCTGATCGTCAGTATGCCCGGACGACTTCCCCAGGGAAAAGTCTGTCGACATCCGGTTGCCGGAGTCGACCTGGTTCCAACGTTCTTTCGGTTCGCCGGACTCGAACTGCCCTGGAAGATGCACGGCCACGACCTGACGCCACTGCTCGAAAAGCCCCGCTCGAAATGGCCTCATCCTACCCTGACCATCTTCACTCAGCGCAAGTACGGAAACGACACGAATACGATTCCGCCCAATTCGTCCCAGCTCGACTCCGGAGGTGTCCCGTGGTGGGTGTCACTGGCCCGAGGACGATACAAGTACATCCGGACGATGGAGGCCAACCAGGTCGAAGAACTCTACGACCTCAAACGCGATCCCGACGAACTGACCAACCTCGCCATCGAGCCCAACCACGCCAAACGCCTCGAACAATTCCGCGATGACACAATCATGGAACTCAAACGCACAGACGCCGGCCTGGCCGACCAACTGCCTCCGGTTCGGGAACTCACAGAGTAGACCGAAGCGGCCGACTGCCCGGGGAATCCTGCGATCCGGTCATCGCACACGCCGTCGGTTGTTGAACCGGATCTGCACCAACCCCTTTGGCTTCAGCTTCGCCGCCACCACCCGTTGGGACAACAACTCGGCCAGCCTCTCTCGCGTCGCCTTGTGCGACTCCTGACTCGCCAGGTTGATCAACTCGTCAGGATCGCTCGCCCGGTCGTACAACTCGGAACCGCCCTGGCCTCCTTCGCCCCACTCGGTGTAGCGGTATCGAGACGTTCGCAGGCTGTAACCAGTTCCGTATTGGGTCAAGGCTGACGTGCGAATGCTCGTCGACGAATCCCTGAGTGCCGCGGCCAGGCTGACTCCGGTGACCGTCCCCGGAGCCTTCAAACCACACAGGTCTGCCAACGTCTTGTAGAGATCGACCATCTCCACCGGGCCATTGTGCACCTCACCACCCGCCGTCACTCCCGGACCGGCAATCACCAGTGGGACGCGATCAGCATTTTCGAACAAGGTCGTCTTCTGATAATGACCGTGCTCGCCCATGTGGTAACCGTGGTCGGATGTGAACAGCACGACCGTGTTCTTGTCGAGTCCCGTCGACTTCAGTGCGGCTAGAATCCGGCCAATCTGAGCATCGGCGAACGTGATCGAAGCGTAGTACGCCTGGATCGCCTCGCGGGCCACATTGT
>CAVOEV010000183.1:0-9975 GCA_963694825.1 Planctomycetota bacterium | reverse complement strand
GGGTTCGGCGGAGCCGACGACATGAGCGTTGGTGACGACGATCAGTCTGCCTGTCGCCGGGTGCCTGAGAATCACACCCGAACCGGTCTCTTCGACCGTGCCGCCCCGACTCGAAGCGTGTCGGCATCGGATCTTGACCACGCTGGGCATCAGCCGGGTGGTGACGGCCGAGAGTTGTCTGCCAGCGGCTTCGAGCACTTCGACATCGCCGGGTCGTGAGCTGTCGGTGGCCTGTCGAGCGGCGAAGGTCGGGTAGAAACCGGCGGCGATCAGAGCGAATGGGATCGATGCGGCCAGCAGAAATCCGCTGGTGGCGGTGAATCGGCGAGGGCCGGACATGCGAGAGTCCATCGAAACGTCAAGTGAAGGGGAAGCGAGGGGCTGGGGCTGGGTGTGTCAGTCGACTTCGACGTCACGCAGAGTGGCTTCGGCCGGGTTCATCCGGCCTTCGAGATCCATGGCATTTCCCCAGTCGGCTTCGCCGTCGCCGGCCAAGCCGCCGGTCAATTCCAGTTCACTCTGGCAGGCCACGCACATGATGGTCGTGGGCACGGCCCTGAGTCGTTCGATCGGGATCGAATGGTCGCATCGTTCGCAATTGCCATACCGTCCGTCGCGAATCAGCTGCAGGGCCCGTTCGATCTGGCACAACTCGCGGTTTTCGAGTGCTGCCAGCTGGGTGGTCAGTTCGCGCGACGATCCGTGGTTGGCGGCATCGCCCACGTCACCACCGGACTGAGGTGCGTTTTGCCAGCCGGGGTCGCTGGTGCCAAATCGCTTGCGCAGCGTGTTACGTTTTTCGATCAGCCGCTGATGCAGCCGCAGAATTGAGTCTTTGCGTGCCATCTGTCAGGTCCTTGGAATTCAGCCGGAAATCGACCTTGGGCAAGGATACGCCACGGTCGGGGATGTCGGAGCAACGAGATGCCTAAAGCTGGAGAACTTTGAGACGCTGGGCCGTCACAATTGGCAGAACCGATAAAGTTCGCCCAATCCGAAGTCCGATAGGTGTTCCAGAGCGAGGAAATTGTGCGCCGAGCGATTTGTCTGGGCCCGGTCATCCGAATGACTAGGGACCATGCAGCAAACAGCAGCGAAACTGGAGAGACACGTTGATGGCCAGGAAAGTGATCCAATCGAGTGCAGTGCTGGCGGCCCTGTTGGTCGTCGCAGGACTCGCAGGCTGTTCGTGCCACAAGTCGTCGTGTTACGACGGAGATTGCGGCCTGGTTTATGACAACGACTACTGGGAGGGTGATGGCGGTGGCGGCGGCTGCGGCGCCCCCTCGGGACACCACGATCACGGTTGCGGAGGCTGTGGTGGGCCGATTGGCCATTCGGCTCATGCCGGCTGTGCTCATCCGCACAGCCAACCGACTGGCTGCAGTGGCACCCAACACCACTCGGCACCAACGTGTGCCACATGTGGCGGCGTCCACACGGAACCGGCTCCGGTCAGTCAGCAACCCAGTTGTTCTCATTGCGGCAAAATCCACGGACCGGCCCGCGAAGGAGCCCCTGCATCCGAACCGGCTCCGCCCGCCGGCACCACCGCCTCACCTCCCCCCCCACCGCTGCCTCCGTCCATCCCAGCCACTCCGGCCGACAAGCCAGCCACCAGCCAGGTTCCGTTACCGCTGCAAACCCTTCCGGCGAGCAACAGTGGTGCTTTGGAGCCGGCTCCGCCAATGAATCCGATCCAGACACCGCTGCCGGTGCTCGAAAACCCCGCTCCGATCCCCCGCGATGCCGTTCAGCCGAAGTGGATTCCTCGTAGACTCTAAGTCGCCGAGGGGGTGGACTTGTGGAAGTAGACCGGGAACCAGACCGATTGGCTCCGATACGGCGACCGAATCGGAACCCGGTCGGTTACCAGAGTTGGCACGAGCTGGCGTTTCTGCATTGGCGAGTTCCGGCCGATCACTTGGCCACACTGTTGCCGGCCGGTCTCGAGGTCGACACGTTCGACGGTTCGGCCTGGGTCGGTCTTTTGCCGTTTCGCATGTCGGGAGTTCGACCGTGGTGGTTTCCGGCATTGCCGGGTGTGTCGGCGTTTGACGAGACGAACGTGCGGACCTACGTGCATCACAACGGAGTGCCCGGGGTCTGGTTCTTCAGCCTGGATGCGGCCAACCGCCTGGCCGTTCAGGTGGCTCGCTTGCGATGGCGGTTGAACTACCATCACGCGACGATGCGAGTCGAACGGTTGGTCGGCCCATGTGACGACGGGACCGAGCGTTTTCGCGGGATGGTGTACCAGAGCGAGCGGACGGGTCGGGGTGATGGCCGTCGGGTGTCAGCAGGGCCAGGCGTTCCCGGTGTCGGCGTGGACCTGGAAATTGCTCTCGATTGCGAGACGGATTCGGCCGGGATCGACGAAGCGGGCCACGCTCGGCCCGGGAGTCTCGAACACTTCCTCGTCGAACGCTACGTGCTGTTCACTCGCGATCCGACTGGAGCTTCGCCGATTCTTTACTCGGGCCAAGTACATCACCGGCCCTATCCGATCCAGATGGTTCGAGTCGTCGGTTGTCAGGAATCGTTGATTCGGGCGTCGGGGATCGAGGTCAGCGGCGAGCCGGTTCACGCGATGTACAGTGAGGGGGTGGAGGTTGAGATCTTTGGTTTGGAGCCGGTTGAGTAGCGGGTCTGCAGTCGAGAAAACACGGTTTGTCAAACCGCTCGAATCTCGATTGCCGCGTCAGCCGCCAGTCGCCGTAGCGTTTCGGCATCAGGCATCCCCGTGGTGGCACCGGTGACCTGCACGCAGCAGGCCCCAGCCGCGCTGCCCAGTTTCAGGCAATCTTCGGGCGTGGCGTTATCGAGCAGCCCGAGAATCAGGCCCGACGTGAACGCATCGCCACCACCGGTGCCGTCAACCAACTCGACACGGTGTGCTTGGGCGCAAAGGCCGATGTCATTACCGAGCATCACCGATCCGCGGTCTCCACAGGTGATCACCACGTTGGCGGCGCCACTATGAAGGAAGGCGTGAGCTTGCTTGATTGGATCGTCCAAACCGCACAGCAGTTTTGCCTCGTCATCGTTGGGGACGAAGTAGTCGGTCAGAGGCAGGACGTTTCGGAGACGGTCCGAATAATCCCCCGGTGCGGGAATCACGACATCCAGCACGGTGATCACTCCGCGTCGGCGGGCTCGATCGAATAATTCGGCCACGCGGTCGGCTGTCGGCTCGGCAGTCAGGCAATACCCGCCCAGGTACAGGACGCGGATCCGATCGAGCATCCCGTCGCTGATCGTTTCGGTGGTGAAATGAGCATTGGCGGCGGGTGCGTGGATGAAGCGGCGGTCCTGGCCGGTGACGTTGATGACCTGAGTCGCGCTGGTGGCGAGATTGTCTCGGATGTCCAGGATCGTACGATCGACCTGGGCCTCGTCGAACACCTCGCAGACGAACCGTCCGAGGATGTCGTTTCCGATCGTACCGGCCACAGCGGTCGTCAGTCCGAGTCGGGTCATGTTGACCGCGCAGTTGGCGGCACAGCCACCGATCGAGAGTCTCAGGGCCGAAGTTTCGACCAGCACGCCGGCGGCAGGCAAGTCGGCGATCGGTTCACAGACATGGTCGGCGACGACAATACCGGCACAAAGGCAATCGAGCGGATCGGCTGGAACTTCTGTCATGTCAGGGGATCCGAGTCCGAGGCTGTTTCCCGTTTGAGGTCCGCGGCCAGTTGCCGGCGGGAAAGGACGATTCGTTTGACGATCGGGTAGGTGGGCACGGCTGTCACGGTGGCGATCAGCAGCGAGCCGGCGAGCATGGGCCAGGCCACTTCGGTGAAGATGAATCGAAGCGGATCGAGCCAACTGCGATCGAGTGCCGCTTCGAACTGCAGTTGAAACTGGGCCGGTGTCATCGGTGCGTCGACCAGCATCGTGCCGACGTAATAGAAGCTGGCGTAAAGCGGCACGATGGTCAGTGGGTTGGAGATGTAGACGGTGATCAGGCCGGCGACACGGTTGAAGTGGAACAGCGGCCGAGTGGCTACGGCGATGCCGATGATCAGGAACATCTGGAGGCCGACGGTCGGCGTCATTCCAACGAACATCCCGATCGCCGTGCCGAGGGCTATGGCGTGCGGGGTGTCGTCCAGAGCCAGCAGGCTGCGGATCAGCCGCCGGGGACTCGTCCACCAGCGGGTGTCGGCGTTGGGTCCGTCCATGTCCTTCCAGGCAGTCAGCGCGAGGGCTTGGGCCGAGTCTCCAGGCTATCGGCCTCGAGCAGTCTCTCGATCAACGGGACGATGTGGTCTTCGTACGTGAACCCCTCGTCGCCGTATTCTCCCGAGTCGTTGTCGAAGCGTTTGGCCAACTTGCCCTTGGTGTCGTAGACATAAACGGCCGGAATCGCCGCCAGACCGATCGTCTCGTACACATCCAGATCGGCATCCGACAGCAGCACGTTGGTGCAGGTGGCTTTGGTCGATTCGAGAAACTTCATGACCGACAGTGTTTTCGATTCGGGCGGCTCGGACTCGAGTCCTTCATAGTCGCACGAGACCGAGATGCAGGTGATCTTGTCCGAGGGGTACTTGTTGTGCAGCGCGACCAACTGAGGGAACTCTCGCATGCACGGCACGCAACTGGTGGACCACAAGTCGACGACGACGACCTTGCCGGTCTGAGTTGCGATTAACGTCTCGGTCTCTTTCCAACTCTTGATCTCGAGCGACACGGCGGGTCGAGGCGACTGGTCGGGGTCCACGGCGGTCTTGAGACCCGGCTCCGGCGTGGCCGGATCGGAGGTGCCCTGCGAAGTTCCCGAGCCGTTGCAGCCGATGGCCAACAGGGTTGCGGTCAGGATGGCCAGCAGGTGATGCCGGCTCGTGGGATGACGGCTAGGCATGGGCGGCTCGTGCGAGAGTGTTGCGGGTAGCGTTTCGGGGAGTGCCGCGTGTTCAGCGGGCGACTTTTTTGAGGCCGGCTTTCGTGGCTGCGGCGGCAGGGTCTTCGTAGGGCAGTGCCTTGAGGAATTGGACGAGGTCGGCGAGTTGTTGTTTGTCGAGATGGCTGGTGGTGCCGTGTTTGTCGTCCAAGTTGAAGGTGGTCAGCACGTCGAGCAGTGTGTTGGCCTTGCCGTGATGCAAGTAGGGAGCCGATCGATACAGGCCCAGCAGCATGGGTGTGTCGTAGGCCGGTCCCATCTTTTCGCTGGGGTCCAGTTTGCCGGTCCCGACGTCGTGACGCAGCGGTTTGGGGCGAGGCTGTGAATCGGTAAAGAAGGGACCCGAGTGGCACGTGGCGCAGGCCAGTTTCTTGGAGAGGAACAAGCTGCGGCCTCGTTGGGCCGACGGCTCGAGTCCATTTCGGGCGAAGGGACTTTTTGTGAAGTGGTGCGAGTTGGTGTAGGCGGCCAGGGCGTCGAGGTCGACGGAGAGTCCCTTGTTGGGTTGTTCGAGTGACTTGTTGATCGGGCCACTGACCAGTCCCCTGCCCTGCATCAGCGGGCCGCGAATCGTGTGTTCGAAGTCCTGGGATTCGTCGCGATCGGCCGACCAGTGCAGCGGGTGCGTCCATGCCAGTCCGAACAGCGGCGGTGTGGCTCGCAGTCCCTCGGGGTTTTGCCACGTGCGTCCGTCGGAATCCCCGTCGGGGTGGCAGCTGGAACAGCTGATCCAGCGTCGACCGACCATCGGTTGCAGTGCGGTGTAGAACAGGATCTTGCCGCGGTGCAGTTCGGCAGACAGCGGGTTCTTGGTGACAGGGATCGTGGCCAGGGGTCGGGCGGTATTGGCGTCGTAGGCGACGACGTTGAAGTCGAGTGCGTTGTAGACGAAGAACCGGCGTCCGTCGGGTGAGACTCGGACGGCTCGAGGATTGTGTCCAACGGTCAACCGACGCCGGTAGGCGATCTCGGTGTAGTCGTCGTCGACCGTGTCACAGATGAACATGTCGTCGGTACCCGAGAAGACGACGAAGAAGCGTTTGCCGTCGGCCGAGACATCGATTTCCCAGGGGTTGGCTGTAACGAGGTTGCCGAGGAACGAATCCATTGGGATTCGTTTCCGGCGACGCCCCTCACCTTTCTTCGTATCGACGACACCGACGTAGGGGAAGATGGAGCCTTCGCCCTGGGCCGCAACGATTCTCGAGCGGATGTGGGGGATGTAAGCTTTGGGTCGAGTGGGATGCAGGACGATTTGGCGGCAAAGATTGTCGGTGCTGGAACCGGTCCACGAGTCGACGATCTTACCGCTGGCCACGTCGATCGCGTTGACCTGGGCCGTGTAGTATTCGGAGGTGTAAAGTGTTTTGCCGTCGGGAGTGAGGGCGAGTCCACGAGGGAACTTGCCGGCGGGGAACTGGCGAAGCACGTCGCCGGTGTCCGAGATTTCGGCGATCGTGCCGGGGAATTCGAGTGTGACGTAGTAGCGGGATCCGTCGCGGTTGGACACGATGCCGTAGGGTTCGTCGAAGACGTCGACACGATGGATCAGCTTGCCGGTGTCGGCATCGAGCACCGCGGTCTGGTCGTCGTTGTAGATGGCGACGGCCAGGCGGTGCGATTGGCCCAGAAAGGCGACCCCTTCGGGGTGAGTGCCGACGCGGGTTTCGTGGATTGTCTTGAGAGTCTTCAGGTCGACGATGGTGACAGTGCCGCTGTCGCGGTTCGAACAGGCCAGCAGTCGGCCGTCGGTCGAGATGTCCATCAAGCTGTTCGAGTCGCGAGCGGTGGCGGCTTGGGGGCAGACGCCCAGAAGCGAGATGGCGAGAATCAGCAGCGGGTGGATGTGGCGTGTCATCGTGAGGTGTTGTGCGAGGAATGGGGTGAGGCTTTCAAGTCGGTCACTCTATCAGAAGAAATGAATTCGCCGTAGCCTAGGGACCGGCGCCAGTCCCTATTGGTTCCACCTCCACTCCACTGCAAAACTTAACAGCATGTCCCGCCCCACCCTACTACTCGTATCGCTCGCGATCGCTCTGCCGCAGTCCGGCTGCGCCGATTCTGCCCCGACGCCTCCACCGACCCGGCCCAGCGGCCAGTCATCGGCCAACCTGCCACCGGTCGTCACCAAGGCGCCATCCCCGGCTCCAGAGAACATGGTCTGGATTTCCGGCGGTCGGTTTGAAATGGGCACGCGTGACGGGACGGGTGATCCCGACGAGTTTCCTCCGCACGAGGTCGAACTCGACGGGTTCTGGATGGACATTCACGAGGTGACCAACCGCGAGTTTGGGCGGTTTGTCGAGGCGACCGGTTACGTGACGGCGGCCGAGAAGAAGCCGGACTTCAGTTCGGTCCGCGAGGGATCGCAGCGGACCGAGGACAAGATTCTGCCCGAGTTGAATCGGCCGGGTTCGATTTGCATGAGGCAGGGTTTGAAGCCGGGGGATCTCGATCCTCAACTGGGGGCTTATGGTTGGTGGGAGTACGTGCCGGGAGCGAACTGGCGACATCCCGAGGGTCCGGAGAGTTCGATTGGCGAGCGATTGGATCACCCGGTGGTTCACGTGTCGTGGCACGATGCGAATGCGTATTGCGAGTGGGCTGGCAAGCGGTTGCCGACCGAGGCGGAATGGGAATACGCGGCCCGCGGCGGTTTGGACGGCAAGGTGTTTCCGTGGGGCGACGAGCGGAATCCTGAGGGGAAGTGGTTGCACAACATTTGGCAGGGAGCGTTCCCGGTCAAGAACACCAACGACGACGGGTTCGCGTCAGCCGCCCCTGTCGGTTCGTTTCCCGAGAATGGCTACGGCTTGTTCGACATGTCGGGCAATGTCTGGGAGTGGTGTCACGACAACTACACGGCCGATTATTACAGCGACAGTCCACGGCGGAATCCTCCGGGGCCGAAGGAGAGTCGCGACCCGGACGAGCCGGACATCTTGAAGCGAATCCAGCGAGGCGGCAGTTTCATGTGCAGCGACACGTACTGTACCGGTTACCGTGTGACGGCCAGGATGAAGGGCGAGCAGGGATCGGGCCTGTACCACACCGGCTTCCGCTGCGTGGTCTCGCACGACGGCGTGGAGTAGGTCAGGCTGTGCCTGACTTCATCGGTCAACCACTTCACAAACCACTCGAAACCCAATCGCCGCATCCCGAAACGATGCCGGTGCATAACCTCGCATCGCACTTCGGCAATCCGACTCTTCCAACTCGACAATCAATTGGTAGACGTTCGGAAACGTGAAGTGACTGGCCGGTGAGGACCGCAGCAGCTGAGCCTTATAGGTCGATTCGCCCTTTTCGACACGCATGCGGGCCTGCACGAAGATCCTGGTGGCACCGGACACAGCCTGGCTGATGTCGACTTGGCCTGTTTCCCAATCTTCGTGAAGACCCTCGATGGCCTCGACATAGGCTTCGGCGCCGCCGCCGATGGCTTCGGCGACTTCCAGGATGACGTTGGACTTGTCGCCCAGGGCCAGCATGTTGCCCCAAAGTCGGCCCGAGACGATGGGCGACGCGAAGTGGTACTGGTATCGAACAAACCCCTCGCGGCCGGCTTGTTGAGGCTGCCAGTAGCGGGTCAATCCGTCACTCTCGGTGTGCACGATGACATTGAAGGACGAGTGCAGATGTCGCTGATAATCGCCCCACATGTCGAACGACTCGACAAACCGCTGCGACCAGCCGCCGCCTCGGATGACCATGTTGGCAACAACACCCGACCCCGGCCCGGTCGGATCCACTTGTGCCGTGTCGGACAGGTATCGGTCGTCGTAGCGGTCGGCGACCCATTCGGCGACATTGCCATGCATGTCGTAGAATCCCCAGGCGTTGGCGGAGAAACTGCCGACCGTGACGGGGCCCTTGTGAGACCGGTCGGCATGGAATCGGTCGGCCTGGTTCGAGTCGCCAAAGTTGTAGGTGGATGTCGAACCGGCCCGGCAGGCGTATTCCCATTCGGCTTCGGTCGGCAGCCGATAGTGTCGGCCGGCCCGCTGCTCGGTCGGCAGCTTCGATAGCATCAGGCAAAACCGAGCGGCCTCCTCCCAGGTGATGTAGGCCACCGGCAGTGAGTCGCCGGTCGGGTCGCCCTGTGACGGAGGTTTCTTCGACCTGCCAGTGACAAAAATCGGCACGCGGCCCATCACTGTGGCGAACTCTTTTCGCGTCACCTCGTGGCGTCCCATCAATACGGTTTGGGTCAGAGTGACCTGGTGGGCGGGTGTTTCGTTTTGACGTTCTGGCCGCAACAGGTTGACGTCGCCTCCCATTCGGAACGTGCCGGCCGGGACAACAGCCAGTGACATGCCGATGCTGTTGACGAGGCCCTTGGGGATTGGCGATTGAGGCACACTGTGCTGGTCGCTCGAATCGAACGTTCCCGACGTGAACGCGATGCTCAGGCCCACGAGAAGCATGGCTGCCAGACTCAGTCCCACCAATGGCCACTGTCTGGTGGTCCGGTTGGCGGCCTCGCCGCGAACACCGGTTCTGGTCAGCGATTGTTCCAGGGCATCCGCAACCTCTGTCATGCTCTGGTACCGCTCGTCCGGGGCGACGGCCACCATGCGATCGAAGACGTCGACGAGTTCGGGAGAAATGTCTGCCCGCGAGCCAGCCAGATTGGGGCGTTCGGGTTGCTGATGCAGTGCTAGTGCGTGGGCTCGGGACGATGCTGAAAACGGAGGTCGGCCGGTGAGCAGAAAGAACAGAGTGCAGCCGAGGCTGTAGATGTCGGATCGAGCGGAGCTGTTTCGCGGATCGGTGGCCTGTTCGGGAGCGATGAAGTTGGGGGTGCCGATCACCATGTCGGTGTGGGTCAGGCGATGGTCGGTGTCGGCCAAGGCCGTGTCGTCGTAACCTGGCTCGGTCTCGGAAACGATCGTGTCGACATTGGCCAGTCCGAGGTCGAGTACCATCAAGGTTGTCTGGTCGGCGACCATCAGGTTGGCCGGTTTGACATCGCGGTGGACGATGTCCTGTTGGTGAGCGTACTCGAGTGTTCTGGCGGCTTGGAGAGTCAGGTCGATGGCGAGATCGACGTCGAGCGGCCCGTCTCG
>CAVOEV010000182.1:0-10017 GCA_963694825.1 Planctomycetota bacterium | reverse complement strand
CGCCCAGCCACGCCGTCATCGACTCCAGTTTTGCTCGATCGTCCACTCCCGTCCGACTCGACCAACGGGCCATCTCCAAGACCACCAGCATCGACAGGCCGGCCACTGCAGAAATCGTGTATCCGGTCCAGAGTGTTCCGTTCCGATGACTCGACAGCAGAAAACTCGGACGAGGGTACGCGAGAAAGAAATGAAGCGAAATAACCGGCAGCAGCACGGCAGAGGCGACAAACGGCGCGGTCAACCAGGGACTGCCCACCACCAGCCACCAGTGAAAACCACCGACGAAGGCAACCACCGTGACAACACACATGGCGAAGAACAGTACGGCCAGTCCGTCATCCGGACGACGCCAGACGGCCAGGGCCCCGACTGCAAAGACCGCCAGTTGCAAAAGGAACCAGACGAGGCTCAAGACGATCTCGGCGGTGGGAATGTCCTGCACACGCACGAACGTTTTGCGACGCTCCCACGATACTGCTTCGTCCGGTTGGCCGTTCGATGACTCGCTGCCGGAAGTTTGCGAGTAAAACTCGAGAAGCACCCATCGCTGGCGCGAAGCGTCCTGGACCAGGCCCGGTAACGTCGCCATGTGATCCGACAGCCTGGCACCTTCGGCCAACTGTCCATTCGTCTTGAGTTGCGACCAGCGGAGACCCGCGACGTTGCGAGAGAAGTCAAAAAAAGACAGGACTCGACGTCCGGCCACCCGGGTCAACACGTCGCCGTCGGACGGAACGACGCAATTGGCCGGCACCGCGTCGTCGCCAAGGTCCACTCGCCGCATGATCACCCCCCGAGCATCCTCGGGGAGCCCTGACGGGAGTTCGGAGTCGAACAGCAGGCAGCGGATGCGGATATCGGGGCTTGTAGCCACATCGGCCAATACGACGATTCCATAAAGCAGCGCCAGCATCCCGATCGTGCCCAGGACCTGTCGAGATTGCAGCCATCTCAGTAGCAATTCCGCTCCCTCCAACCCCACAACACCGAGCGCCGATATCGACAATTCTGTCGTATCGGCGCCGAAATCTCAAGAAGCGGCGCCGAATTGGAGTGTAGTCCGACTTGTGTTGACTTGTTGTGTGAAGAACTTACGGACTACAAGTAAGTCGTAAACCATTGTGGTTAATGTGGTTGTGAGTTGGTTGTCAGTAGAAGTCGATTGATGGTTTCCGTGGATGTCAAAGTTGGTATGGGACTTGCGACACTATCTCGTCATGTTCACGAGTTGTGAACGGTTTTAGTGAGCCCAGCCAGGGCCCTCGACGAGCAACGAGCAACAACGACGAGTTTGGAATTGCGACAGAGCCGGTTCCCTGAAGTCAGCCTGACCCAATAGCTGTCTTTCAGAGTTCTCCGACGCGACAGGTTTTGTCGACCCGAACAAGTCGCTCGAATGCGAATCGAGGGCCCTTTTTTATGCGCGTGTGGGCGAGTGTTGTCGAGCGGAGTCTGCGTGAGTGGCTGGATCAGCGTTTGGGATTGCGATCGAGTCGGGTTGTTGTGGGATTTGGGATGAGTGATGTTCGTTGTTGTCCGAACGGTGGGTTGAGTGGTGGGAGTTGTCGTCGTCGTGCGGGGTTTTCCAGTGCGCCGAGGAAGCCTCGGAGTGCGTCATCGAGCACTGGTGCGGGTCGAATCCGAGCTCTTGGGTTATTTGTCTTGCCATCGACTCGGACGGCGACCCAACCTGTGGTGAGTGGTGTGATGAGTGGTTGGAGGAATGGGATGTTGATTCGGGATTTGGGCAACATCGAGTAGAAGTCGAGTCCGACCTTTCCGGCGAAGGTGGCTTCACCGCGTCCTCGCAGTTGGAGCGAGTTGCCGACGAGGTCGATGCTATTGAACTGGATTCGGGATCGTGCGACCTGGAAGTCGCATTGCGCGTAGCGGAATGCGGTTGGTTGTTGTGGTCCGAGGCTGAGGACATCGAAGAGCTGCACGATGATGGGCAGTTGATAGAGTTCAGCGGGGCTTACCTGAAGTTGTCCTCGTCCCACGACATCCGCCGGCGAGTTGCCTCGACCTCTGAGATCCACCCAGCCTCTCATGAGGCCTTTCAATTTTTGTGGGTCTTTGAGGTAGAGTTTGGCGAACTGTTCGAGTTTGCCTTCGGACATGTTCATTTTGACGTGGTAGTGTGAGAGTTCATCGATGCGTGCCTGTGCATCGAGGGTGAACAGTCCATCGACGGCTCGGGCGGTGACTCGTTCCTGGAGCGGGATGTTGAGGTTATCGCGGCGAGTCCGTTTTGGTGCGAAGGCTTGGCTGGATCCGATGACGAGGTCGTGGTTGCGGTAGTGAAACGGTCCGCGGATGTCTTGGAATCGATATCCCCAGAGTGTGGCCGAGTCGAGTGCGAAGTTTCCGGTCATTTCGGCATGTTGCCCGTACCATTTTCCTCGACTGGTGATCCGTCCTGCGACGTGTTCGAGTTGGACTCCGGCCGAGAGTTGATTACCGGGGAGTCGGGTTTCGAGGTTCCAGGCGGCGGTGATCGGAAACCCGGGTTCTCCGGCTCCACGCAGTTCGATCAGTCCACCGACGTGGAAGGGGCCTTGTGGGTTGAGTCCGATGAGTGTTTGTCTGAGCCTGGGTGGCAGGGCTTGCAGCAGGTCGTTGTTTGCGGCGAGTTTGTTGCAGGCGAGCGATTCGAGCCGGATCATCCAGTCCTTGCGGTTGTCGATTTCGAGGATTCCGCCGGTGGTGATTCGGGTCTCACCGTGTTGAGCGGCGAGCGAGTTGAGAGTGAGTCGCCGGTGGTTGTCGTCGGTGAGTCCATAGTGTCCCGAGGCGTGGACGTTAGTGAGCTTGTAGGGGAACGCGGTCAGTTGCAGGATCCCGCGATCGATGGTGAAGTGTGGGATGGTGATCTGGACCGGTTCGGTGTTCTCTCGCCGAAACTCGATTCGTCCATCGAGGGATCCTGAGGGATGGATGCGATCCCACAGGTCTGCGAGTTCTTTCGAGCAGGCGTTTCGCAGTTGGTCATCAAGGTTGACGTGTTGGACATCGAGATCGAGTGCGAAGTGGCGGGGTTGACCGGGTTGGCCATCGAAGTGGGCTGACCCGTTAACGCTGGCATGTCGGTGGTGTCCGTTGAGTTTTCCGAATGTCCAGTCGTATTGGTTGGGCTGGATCGTCGCCTGAAAGTCGCCGGAGATCTCATTGATGGGCCAGGGAAACTTGTCGAAGCGAACGCTGGCCTGGACGAGTCGTCCGTTGAGTGTTGTGGTCGGTTTCCGGTTGGGTCCTGGCGGTCGGACGATCCGGGCTCGGACATCGACGGCTCCCCGCAATGCCAGGGCTTCGAGTGACCGTCGTGCTGCGGGGGACACCGCTTGCCGCAGTTGGTCATCAATCGGCAACCTGTCGACGGAGATGTCGAGTTGCGAGGCGGCTTCGGGTCCGGCGTTCTGAATCTGGCCCCGAAACTGGACCGGTCGACCGGCTGCGATCGCATCGATCTGGACTGTCCAATCGCGGGTCGCAGCCTGTTGCGAGAGGGTGCCGGTGAGTTGTTCGAGTGGATAGGGGAATCGGGCGTGTTTCATTTTACAGCTGTTGGCGGTGAGCACCGAGTTCATGGGTGTCCAGGAGCCGGTTGGTGAGAGTTCCAGGGAGGTGGTGATGTCGACTGTTCCGGATGGGGCATAGACATCCAGCAGGGTTTGCCAAGCGGCGGGCAGTTGTTTGCGGAGTCGTTGGTCGAGGGGCACGTCTTTGAGGGCGACATCGAGTCGACTGTCTTGCGTCGTGTTGTTCCGTGCGACCAGGCCGTTGACGATCACGCTGGTACCGGCTTCGTGGCCACGGAGGTTTTTGATTTGGAGTTGTCGCGGGTCGAGGTAGACCTGTCCCTGGATTCTGCTGAGTGTCCGGTCTGGTCCGGTGGGAAGCGGCAGTGTCAGCTGTCCCTGTTTGAGTGTCAGCAGCAACCGGTAGTCCCAATCGGCCTTGGGATCCCAGCGGGTCACACGAAAGGCGAGGTCTGCCTGGCCCAACTCCGAGGCCAGTTCCGCGAGGTCGGGGAGACCGTCCGGCAGGCTGCTGGGGAGTTTCGACCCGGCCAATTCGGCAACGAGTTCGACGAGTGACTTGTCGATGGTGAACTCGTTGAGTGTTCCATCGAGCGAGAGGCCATGAGCGGTTTGGTCGGCCTGATCGGCCTGATCGGCCTGATCGGCCTGATCGGCCTGATCGGCTGGCTTGGTGAGTTGCCAGTGTCCATTGAGTTCGAGTTTCGCGGTGGATCTGGCGGGGTGTTGCGTGAGCACTTGCGATTGGGCGTCGATCACATAGCGATCGTTTCCGCCGGGTACGAGTTGGAGGTCGAGGTGTTGGAGGGTCCGGGCCTGTGTGGGTTGTCCGTCGAGTTGGATATCGATGCGGGCATCCTGCACGGTCCATTCGGGCAGTTGGATTGGTTGGCCGGTGTGAGTGATGAGGTTTTGCCAGTTCCATTGTCCGGAGTCATTTCGGACGAGGTTCAGTTGAGGTTGATGGAGGGTGATGTGTTGGATGACGAGTTGTTGTCGTTGAGCGAGTGCATCGCGATCGATGGCGACGGTGATGGAGGGGATCGAGGCCAACTTGCGTCCATCTCGAGTTGCCAGTTCGATGTCATCGATTCGAACGCGTCTCAGCAGGTCGAAGCGGCACGAGCTGAACTGGACGTCGACATCGGGTGCGATCCGATCGAGGTGTGCTCGGACGGCGGTGGCCAGCACCTGATCGCTGTGGGACCAGACGTGGTGGACCCATATGGCCAGAGCGGTGCTGGTGATGGTGACCAGTCCGAGCAGTCCCCAGAATGTTCTGGTCCATTCACTTCCAGAGCGACTCACGACGTGCTCCTGCGTCGGTAGCCGGCGGCGGCGAGGATCCAGAGTGAGAATTCGGTGGGGACGCGGTAGCGAAGCGATCCGACGAAGACGGTGTGCAGTGCGGCGAAGTAGAGCAGTGGGAAGGCGAGTAGCACCCAGGTCCAGGGTTCGTGTCGATATGTCCAGGCTCCCCGGAGTGCCATCAGGTACAGCAGCAGTGTGGGCACGGCGACGACAGCCAGTTGCCAAGGTTGCTGGAACTGTCGGGCACTGGGCCAGGGCTTGAGGTATCTCCAGCACTTGATCAGTGCCAACTTGAGCGTGGCCAGTGGGTGTTGGCGGACGAAGTCCCATGCGGCCGTGCGATAGTGGCGATCGATGTCGTATTCGGTTTGTTGCGGATCGGCGAACAGTCCATCGTCAATGATGAACTGCATGTCACTTTCGCCGGTGGCTCCTTCCCGGAGCCCGTCGTAGAGGCTGGGTCCGACCCAGAGCGTGGTGAGCACGGGGTGGGAGGTCTGTTTCAGGTTCCGCCAGGCCCAGGGCAGCAGTCCGAGTCCGACGACGAGCATGACGACGGCGGCTTCGATCGTGGCCTGTCGCCGCGACCGGGACATCAGGATTCCGAGCAGTCCCAAGATCGGCACGGCGGCCAGCCAGCCGGGTCGGACATAGACTGCCGCGCAGGCGGCCAGTCCGGTCCATCCGGCGACGGCCAACCGAGCGGGGCGGTTGGCGGGGAGGGCGGGCGGATTGGGATTGGGATTGAGTGGCCAGAGTGCTGCGGTTCCGATCAGGCAGGCGAGTAGCAGGACGGCGAAGAGTGTTTCGCTGAGGACGAGCACGCTGAATCCGACGAGAGTGGGCGAGACGGCGCAGGCCATGGCGGCGGCGAGTCCGACGTGTTGTCCGTGGATGCGGAGTCCGAGTTGGTAGACGAGATAGCAGGCGAGGGTGCTGATGAGGGCGAGCACGAGTCGAGTGACCAGCAGGCTGTCTCCGCCGCATCGGATCACGAGTCCCAGCAGTGCGGGGAACCCGGGCATGCGGGTGACCTGTCGTGGAATCGAGGCTTTGGCGAGTGGGTCGTCGGATTGTCCGAGGATGGCGTACGGTTCGCCGGCGGCGATGTGTTGTCCGAGTTCCCAGTACCCTTGAGCGTCGCCAGCGATCAGGAAATCTTGTCCGTTTTGTTCGAGTCGATGGGTGAGTCCGACGGCTACGACCACGCGCAACGCGAGCGCGGTGAACAGGATCAGTCCTAGGATGTTGCGAGCAGTCATCGGATTCCCCCCGTGCACGGCGGAACCGTGGCCGGGGATGGTACGAGCGTGGGGGGCGGGGGGTCAAGATCGGTCGTGCGACTTGTTGTGAGGGCCGCACACGGTCAATCGGCGTGCTAGAATCGGGTCTCCGGGCGTCCGAGTTTTCGACCGATCAGCCCCGCTCTTCAGGACTCCTCGATGACCGCAACACTCGATGCATCCCGCTTCATGAAGGCTGTTCGCCGCGAGCCGGTCGACACGACGCCGATCTGGCTGATGCGTCAGGCGGGGCGTTATTTGCCCGAGTACATGGCGGTTCGCAGCCGTGTCACCTTTCTCGAATTGTGCACTCGCCCGGATCTCGCCGCCGAGGTGACTCTGAGTGCTCAGGCGGCTTTGGGTGTCGACGCAGCGATCCTGTTCGCCGACCTGTTGCCGATCCTCCGCCCAATGGGATTACAGCTCGAGTACCACTCGGGCGAAGGGCCTCGGATCGACAATCCTCTGAGGACTCCGGGCGAGGTGGATCGGTTGATTGAGCTTGAGGACATGAGCGAGATGGAGTTTGTCTTCGAGACGGTGCGTCGGGTGCGAGCGGACTTGCCGGGTGACTGTCCGCTGATCGGGTTTTCCGGGGCGCCGTTCACTTTGGCGAGTTATGCGATCGAGGGTGGAGGATCTCGGAACTACGAGCACACGAAGCGAATCATGTACGACGATCCGGGAGCGTGGCAGGCCTTGATGGACCGACTCGTGCGGACCCTGTCCAGGTACCTGACGGCTCAGGCCGAAGCCGGATGCCAGGTGGTGCAGATTTTCGACAGCTGGGCCGGGTGTTTGTCACCGGCGGACTATCGTCGGTATGTCCTGCCTCATTCGAAGCGGTTGATCGAGAGTCTTCCTGACGGGTTGCCGGTGTGTCATTTCCTGACCGGGAACCCCCAGTTGTACCCCATGCAGCGTGAGGCGGGTGGCCAGGTGCAGGGTTTGGACTGGCGGATTGGCCTGGCCGAGGGCTGGGACCTGGTCGGCCACGACGTGGCGGTGCAGGGCAATCTGGATCCGGTCAGTCTGTATTCGAATTTGGACGTCTTGCGTGAACGGACTCGCGACGTGCTCGATGCGGCCGCCGGACGACCCGGACACATCTTCAATCTCGGACACGGCCTGTTGCCGACGATGGACCCTGAGAAGGTCAAGGCGTTGGTCGAGATGGTCCACGAGATGGGAGCTGATGGCCGCAGTGGCGTTGGCGGTGTGGGGGATTCGGAGTGAGTGGTCAGGAGACTTCGTTGGGTGGTTTGCGTTGCCTGGTGATTGGTGGCGGAGTGAGCGGGTTGTCGGCGGCGTTGTCGCTCCAGGCCGCGGCTGGAGGAGCGTCGCAAGCGGGCCGTCGGATCGAGTTGGAATTGCTCGAGTCTTCGGGCCGGTTGGGTGGTGCGATCGAGACGGTTCGCCAGGGCGGCTATCTGGTGGAGCGTGGACCGGACATGTTCATCACGGACAAGCCGGCTGCCGTGCAGTTGTGTCGGATGCTGGGTCTTGAGGGTGAGATCATCCGGACGGATCCTGAGTTTGGAGGATCGCTGGTATTGCGAAACGGCCGGCCGGTGAGGGTGCCCAAGGGTTTCGGGTTGCTGGGGACTCCGAGGATCGGCGCGGTGCTCGGTTCCTCGATCTTCAGTTGGCCGGGCAAGTTGAGGATGGCGATGGAGCCACTGGTGCGGAGCCGGGCGAGGGCAGGGGCAGAAGACGAGAGTGTAGCGTCATTTGTGCGTCGTCGTTTGGGTCATGAGGCATTGGATCGGTTGGTGCAGCCGTTGGTGGGCGGGATTTACACGGGTGATCTGGAGCGATTGAGTCTTGCGGCGACATTGCCTCGATTTGTTGAGATGGAGCGTGAGTTTGGGAGCCTGTGGAGGGGTTTACGTGCGAGTGCATCTGTTGGTCACGAGTCGACTGGTGGGGCTCGATACGGGTTGTTCGCGTCATTGCGAGGCGGTCTTGGTCAGTTGGTTGCTGCGGCCGAGCGACGTTTGGAGTCGGCATGTCGCATCCGGTTGAACACCGTTGTGCAGTCGATCGAGCGGACGTCGCCGGTCGGTGAGTTTGTTGTTGGATTGGTTGGTGGCGAGTCGATTCGGGCCGACGCGTTGATCCTGGCAGTCCCGGCACCGGTGGCATCTCGACTGTGTGTCGCCCTGTCTTCAAACCTGTCGGAGTGTCTTGGTCGGATCGAGACGGCTTCGAGTGTGGTCGTCTGCACGGGCCATCGGCTCGAGGCGATTGATCATCCTCTGGACGCTTATGGTCTGGTGGTGCCTCGAGTCGAGTCACGTCGCGTGTTGGCGGTCTCGTTTGCCAGCCGCAAGTTTCCCGATCGTGCTCCGGACGGGCGAGTGTTGTTGCGGACGTTTGTTGGCGGCGTGTTGCAACCGGAGTTGGTGGAACTGGGTGACGACGAGTTGTCCGATCTGGTGGCGGAAGAGTTGAAGTCGTTGTTGGGTGTTGGTGGTATTCCGGACTTCGTTGAGGTGGTCCGTTACCGGCGGATGATGCCTCAGTACACACTGGGTCATTTGGATCGAGTGGAGGAAATCGAGCGTCGTGTCAGCGAGATCCCGGGTTTGGCATTGGCGGGCAGTTTCTTGCGTGGTGTCGGGTTGCCCGATTGCCTGGCCAGTGGAATGGCGGCGGCGGCCAGCGTGCTGGAGGCGACCGAGGCGACCGAGGCGACCGGGACTTGAGAGAAATCAGGAATTCGATGGAGGATTGATGGTTGACGGGTCGAAGTATCCGAATAGCCGGAGAGGTTGTCTAGGATTCCGGCGTTTATCAACCGTGGTCGTGTTCCGAGGGAATTCGGATCCGATCGAGGCCGTCAAGGACGGAGGCCTGAAGATGACCGAGTCGACTCTGCAGAATATCGGGCGAGGTGGACCGCGTCCGCAGTTTGAATCGTACGTGGTGACGGGAACAATTTGGCCCAAGGCGGAGGTGGCAGGGTTGTCGACGGGTCAGTTGGTATTGATGAGTGATCCGGAGTTGGTGCAGGTGATCCGTTCGGTGCATCAGCCTCATCGCCGAGCCGATCTCCGCGGACCACTCGGTGGTCTTGCCCGAAAACCTCTTGTCGACCTCGCTCAGCAGGCTCGCCGCTATTGCCGGGCCCAGGGGTACTAGCGGGCGGT
This sequence comes from Planctomycetota bacterium, assembly GCA_963694825.1. Taxonomy (GTDB): domain Bacteria; phylum Planctomycetota; class Planctomycetia; order Planctomycetales; family Planctomycetaceae; genus UBA8437. The sequence continues at coordinate 729 of CAVOEV010000182.1, read as the reverse complement.
GGGGTCAGGTTGATGCTGGTGTGGTTGCCTGTTGGACCACATGGAAGCCGAGGTCTTGGATCATGCTGTGATCTTCGCTGGGGTCTTGTCCTGGCGTGGTGAGGTAGTCGCTGACGAACAGCGAGTTGGCGGCATAGAGTCCTAACGGCTGCAGGCTCCGCAGGTTGACTTCACGTCCTCCGGCGATGCGGATTTCGGTTTTCGGGTGAGCGAACCGGAAGAGTGCGAGGACTTTGAGGCAGTAGACGGGGTCGAGGACTCGGGTATTTTCCAGTGGTGTGCCGTCGATCGGGTTAAGGAAGTTGACGGGGATGGATTCGACACCGAGTTCCTGGAGTTCGTGGCAGACGTCGACCACGTCGTCGTGAGTTTCTCCCATGCCGACGATCAATCCGCAGCAGAGTTCCAGGCCCTGTTCTCGGCAGGCCTTGAGCGTATCGATTCGTTCCTGGTAGGAGTGAGTCGAGCAGATTTCGTCGTAGAATCCTCGGCTGGTATTGAGATTGTGATTGATGCGGTCGACTCCGGCCTGTTTGAGTCTTTGGGCCTGATCGGAATCGAGCAAACCGAGGCAGCAGCAGATATGCAGTCCGGTGTCTTGTTTGATGTCCCGGACGGCCTGTGCAACCTGATCGACTTCGGCATCACTGGGTGCTCGACCGCTGGCGACGATGCAGTAGGTGCGTGCCTGGTTCTTGGCGGCCTGTCGTGCTCCGGCGACGAGTTGTT
>CAVOEV010000181.1:0-10104 GCA_963694825.1 Planctomycetota bacterium | reverse complement strand
GTCGGCGTCCTCGGCAACACCGTCGCCGGGGTTGGCGTCGACGGTGTCGTTGAAACTGTTGACGTCGAACGGGCCGGAAAGGGAAATCGCCACGTTGAAACTGCCCAGCACCTGCGCCGGGGCCCCGTTGTTTGAGGTGTCGCGAACCTGGTTGGAAACCAGCACGACATTCCAGTCGCCGTTCTCGGCCGAATCCCAACTACCGCCCGGCGGCACGAACTGGTAGCTGGCGGTCCGCTGGGCACCATTCCCCTCGGGCGTCACTCCGACGCGGGTCGCCGGGACGGCCGATCCGATGCCGTCCTGCCGCTGTACGATGATGTCTCTGTCGTCGATCGAAGAGACCCGAATCGCCACGTTGTCGGTGTATTCAATCGTCAACGGATGCGTGGTGCCTCCGGCCGCTTCGACATCGGCGACGGAGGTCAGTTCCACGCGTGGTACGTACGTGTCGACAGCCAGCGAGCCGGCGGCGTTGAGCCGCCCGCCGGTGGCGACCTTGCCCGACAGTTCATCGATCGTGTCGACACCTTCCAGCAACGCGTCGCGGACTTCGGCCACGGTGGCATCGGGAAGTACCGACCAGATCAACGCGGCGGTACCGCTGACGTGCGGCGTGGCAAAGCTGGTGCCGCTGAGTACTCCGTACTCGCTTTGGTTGCTGGGGAAGGTACTCAGGATTCCCACGCCGGGCGCGGCCAGGTCGATGGCCTGCTCGCTGTAATTGCTGAACCGGGCCAGTTCGTCGAACTGGCCACTGGCGGCCACCCCGACGATGTTGTCGAGATCGTAACTGGCCGGGTAGAAGGGAACGTCGTCCAGGTTGAATCCGAACCCCATCGCGTTACCGTTTCCGGCGGCGGCGGTGACCAGGATCCCGCTCTCCCCTGCCACGGCGATGGCCTCGCGGAGTGCCGTGCTGTTGGAGCGTTCGCCCTCGGAGCCCCAACTGTTGTTGATCACGCGGACGTTCACGCCGTGATCGTTCCGCATCATCGTCGCGTAGTTGATCGCGCGGACCGCGTCGGAGGTCAGCCCCTTGTTGTCAGCGCCCAGGAACCGCAACGGCATGATCGTCGACGACCAGCTCACGCCGGTCATCCCCATGCCGTTGTTGCCGCTGGCGGCGACAATGCCGGCCACGTGCGTGCCATGCCGGTTCTCGTCCATCGGATCGGCGTCGTTGGCATGGAAGTCGTAGCCGTGCACGTCGTCGATGAATCCGTTGTTGTCGTCATCGAGCCCGTTACCGGCCACCTCGCCGGGGTTGACCCAGATGTTGTTCACAAGGTCCAGGTGCAGGTAGTCGACTCCCGAATCGACAATCGCAACGACCACGTCCGAACTGCCGGTCGTGGTCTCCCAGGCCAGCGGGGCATCGATATCGGCATCGACCTTGGCGTTGGACTGGCCGGTGTTGTGCAGTCCCACCTGGTCGGGAAAGAACGGGTCGTCGGGCAGGATGTCCTGCCCACCCACGCCCAGGTCGGCCTCGACGGACGACACCAGCGGGTGTTGCGAGAGCATCTCCTGGATGTCGGCTGCGGTGGCTGCGGATGAATCGACAAGCACCTGGCCGGGCAGGCCCAGTCCGCGGACGACCTTCAGTGAGTGGGCACCGGTATCGAGCACGCAGAGTACGTTGCGAACCTCCGGCGACAGCGCCACGCCCTCGCTGCTCAACCGCACGATCCAGCGGTCATTGACCCCCGCATCGCCGGCAACCACGCCCTGCCCGTGACCGTAAGCTCCCGAGGGGCCCACGGTCATGCTGGCCGTGCTCTCGCCGCCCAGTGACGCAAACCAGGCAGGATCAACCTGCTCGTAGTTCTCGGCGGCGACACCGCTGAGCATCACGCGATCTTCGAGTGTCTCGAACACCGCGGCGACACGCTGCTGCCTGCCGGGTTGTCGGTCGCGTCGGAGGTTGCGACGGGAGGGTTGCCTGAGAGGTATCAGCCAGTCGGAGAACCGCATGAGTCAGTCCTGTAAACAACCGGCCACAAAGGCCGGCTAGAGGGAAAAACACAACGAATAGAAGCACCCTCCAGTATCGGGAACCCCACGAGGATCAGCAAACCATTTCACCGCTTAGAGCAGCGTGCGGTCTTCCAGCAGTTCCACCGCCTGAGCAGTGTCGGCGTTCCGCTTCCGGCGAGTGAACCGCCTAGAGCCAGGCCGTTGCCGAGCCAGACGTGAAAGCCAATCCGTCAACCGCATCGCCTCTCCTCCGTGAGAAAGCCGAGATCGCACGACACGCATTGTGCCCATGCCGCACGGCGATCATCAAGTGGTGAAGAATCCACCCCAAGACCCGTCGCGGCGAACGGAGGATAAGTAAGGGACTCCATTCCAAACGGGGCAGGGGGGTCGGTTCGGTTCCTGGGCGACTGGGGCCCGATGAGTGCATGAGGCCTCCGGCTGGGTCACTCGGCCGCCCTGAGCATCGCCAGGATCGCCTCGCGGATGGCTGGGGGCAGGGTGTCCCAGACCTCGATCACGCTGGCTAGCTCGGGGTCGATTGGCGGCGAATCGTCCCCAACTGCAGCGCATTCTGCAGCGCGCTGATTCGGCGTGTGACGTAAGTCCGCGGCCGCTGAAGGGGTTACGTCATCTGGTTCAAATCCAGTAGGGACCACTGAGCCCGAAACCGCCCCCTCGCACCGGGCTGCACTCGTCCGCAAAGCCTTGCAATCTGCAGGTTTGGTGGGATTGGTCATTTTCGGCTGCGAGGCCTTGCGAGACAAAACGGCAGGTTGCTGCAGCGCATTTTGCAGCGTGCTGTCCTGGGCCATTTGACGCCAGGGGCGTGGTTCGGATCTGGCGGAGGTCGAGCTGGTCGGGACGGACTATTTCGCGGAGATGGCCGACCGCATCCGGCTCGAGCAATGCGACGTCCACCAGATGCCCCAGTCCGACGAGACCGCCGACTTGATCGTCAGCCGGTCGACGATCCACCACTGGGCCGATCCGCCGCAGGCCTTCCGCGAAGTGTTCCGGCTGGCCGGAGCGAGCGATCCCCAAAGCGGTTTGCCCTCAAACGTGACCTTGTTTCCGAACTCGATTGAGCCTTCGTCGCTGGTTCCTGACGAACGGTTTGGCAAGTTCAGTCAGACAGGCGAGATCAACAGTCCGTATGCGGCGTTCACTCCAGGCGGCGTCTGCCCCCTGGCTAGCTGAGGATCTCTTGAACGACCCGGCCGTAGACGTCGGTCAGTCGGTAGTCGCGGCCGAGGTGGGGGTAGGTCAACCGTTCGTGGTCGATGCCCAGCAGGTGCAGAATCGTGGCGTGCAGGTCGTGCAGATGCACCTGTCCCTGGACCGGTCGATAACCGAAGTCGTCCGTTTCGCCATGCGTCAGGCCGGGCTTCACGCCGCCACCGGCCAACAGCGTGCAAAAGCTCTCCTGCTGATGCTCGCGGCCATGCTTGGCGATCGGGCTGGTTCCCGAGAGATCCTGGCTCCAGTACGTGCGGCCGAACTCTCCGGAAACCATCACCAGAGTATCCTCCAGCAGTCCTCGCCTGCTGAGGTCCCGGATCAGCCCGGCGATGGGTTGGTCGGCCTTGGCGCACGAACCGGGCAGGGCGTTGCGGATGTCACCGTGATGGTCCCAGCCGTCCATCGTCACCTGCACAAACCTCACGCCCGCTTCACTGAACCGCCGTGCCATCAGGCAGGCCCGTCCGTTCACATCGCTGGGGCCGCCGCCGATGCCGTACAGTTGCTGCGTCTGCTTTGATTCTCGGGACAGATCGATCAGGCCCGGCGTTTCCGCCTGCATGCGGAAGGCCAATTCAAACGACTGGATGATGCCCTCCATCTGCGAATCGGTCCTGGCACGATTCAACAGGCGTCGGTTGATACGTTGCAGGAAGTCGAGCCGCCGTCGCTGCAGCTGGGGCTTGATGTCGGGGTCGCGGAGGTTGGTGATGGCGACCTCGCCATCCTGCCGTGGCACGCGCAAGGGTGTGCCCTGGTGAATGGCCGGCAGGAACCCGGCGCCGTAGTTCCGCCCGTCGCGCGGGGGATGAATCGTGATGAACCCGGGCATGTTCTGGTTCTCGGTGCCCAGTCCGTAGCTGAGCCATGCGCCCATCGACGGTCGCGCTTCGAATATGTGCCCGGTGTGAAGCTGCAACGCCGCCGGTGCGTGAGCCTTGTTGTCCGCCACCATCGATCTCAGCAGGCACAGTTCATCGGCCACTCCCGAGAGATGCGGCAGCAAGTCGGAGATCATCATTCCCGACTCCCCTCGGGGACGCACCGGTCGCACCGGAGCCATCGGCAGAAACCGGGCAACGCCCACGCGAAGCTGACCGTCGTCGCCCACCGGCGACTCGATCTCCTGACCATGCTTGCTGGTGATGTACGCCTTGGGTGCAAACAGATCGCCCTGCGAAGGGCCTCCAGCCAGGAAGATAAAGATAATCCGGCTGGCCCGCGGGCGAACGTGGGGGGCACCGGCTGCCAGTGGATTCGGGGCGGTGGCGGCGGCGGCGGAATCGGCAAGCAGGCCGCTGAAGGCCAGGCCGCCGAAGCCGCAGGCCGCTCCCTGCAGAAGTTCACGTCGACTCAGCGTCTGGCTCATCGTCTGGCTCATCGTCTGTTCTTTCGGTTGCCGGCGGGCGGGGATCCTTGGGCCGGAATGGGTCAATCACAATCGCATCAGGAATTCATTCGAGGCCAACAGCGCGTGGCACAGCTCGGCCCAGCCCCTTTTTCCGCTCTCACGCACGAATTCCGCCGCTTCACGACGTTCCAGTTCGGTAATCGGCCGATTCAGCAGCGTCAACCACAGCAGATCGAGTCGTTTGGCTTCGTCGCCTTCCTTGCTCAACCGCGTCGCGAGTGCGGCGGCGTGCTTCTTGACCACCGGGCTGTTCATCAGGAACAGGGCCTGCGTGGGGACGGCAGTTACGGATCGCTGGCCGGTCAATTGCGAAGGTTGTGCGAAATCAAAGACGTTGCGGAGCGTGGCCGGTCCCGGCTGGGCGCCGTCCCGGATGACCGGCAGGTAGACAGTCCGCTCGAATTCCTGCTCGGGTCGCCACTTCGCCAGTCGGAAACTTGGAGGATTCACATCCTTCGGGTCGAGGCCGCCCACGTTTTCGGGGAACTCCAATGGCAGCGCCGGGCCGCCGGTGGAGGCCCTCAGTCGGCCGCTGACCATGATCATCGCGTCACGCAGAGCCTCGGCGTCGAGCCGGGTACGGTTCATTCGCCATCTCAGTCGGTTGCCGGGGTCCGCGGCATGAGCGTGATCGTCGTGCGCGCTGTCCAGGCCATAGGTACGGCTGAGGACCAGTCGACGGATGAGTGTCTTCTGCGAGAAGCCGTCGCGGATGAACCGCCGGGCCAGTGCGTCGAGCAGATCGGGGTGCGACGGCCTGTCGCCGGGCAGACCGAAGTAGTCAACCGACCGAACCAGGCCCTCGCCAAACAGCTTCTGCCAGATGCGATTCACTGCAACTCGCATCGCCAGCGGCTGACCGGCCACCCAGTCTGCCAGTTGTCGCCGACCGCTTTGATGGGCCGGGATCTGGGGTGGACCCTCTGAAACCACCTGCAGGAAGCCTCGTGGTACCAGGTCACCCAGGGCACGGGGATCGCCGCGAATCGTGATTCTCATGGCCGTCGGACTCTCGACGTCCCTGACACCATGGACCCTGGGCACGGTGGAAGCAAAGAACTCGCCGTGCAGTATCAGCTTGTCGAGCTCGGCCTGGCGAGCTCCCGCCTGTTTGCGTTCATTTCGCCAGCCAGCGAGTTTCTCGGCGTGCTTCTTCTCGCGGCCGGCTCGATCGGTCTGCTGGGTCTTGGTTTCAGGCAGCTCGATGACGTTCACATCGCTCCACACGCCCCGTGGGGTCTTGAACACGGTTGAGGTACCGTGAAAGAACCCGGCCATGGCGTAATAGTCGCGTTGAGAGACCGGATCGAACTTGTGGTCGTGACACCTTGCGCATTCGAGCGTCAAACCCAGGAATGCCTTGCCGACCTTGTTGAGTTGCTGGTCGACAATATCCACGAGCAGCTTGGTCTTGTCGGATTCGACGATCTCGATGTCGCCCAGCACCAGGAACCCGGTTGCCGTGATGCTGGCGGCTTGCTGCTGGACGCTTTGCAGATCAGCCGCAAGCAGGTCACCGGCGATCTGCTCGCGGATGAACTCGTCGAACGGCTTGTCGGTGTTGAACGAGTTGATGACGTAATCGCGATAGCGCCAGGCGTAGCGGGCGAAGACGCTGTTGGACGTACCGATCTGGTCTGCGTACCCCACGAGATCCAGCCAATGCCTGGCCCATCGTTCACCGAACGCTCGCGAGGCCAGCAACCGATCGACCACTTTCTCGCGTGCCCGTGGCGATCGGTCAGCGGTGAACTCGGTCACCTGGTCCACCGTCGGTGGAAGCCCCGTCAGGTCGAAGCTCACTCGCCGCAGCCACGTATACCGGTTGGCGTCGGCGACGGGTCGCAGGCCGGCTGTTTCAAGCCTGGCCAGGATGTAGCGGTCCACCTTGTCCTGCGGCCACTTCGAGTTCTTGACGCGAGGTGGTGCAGTCTGTTTGAGCGGCTGGAAGGCCCAGTGTTGCCGACCCACCTTGAAGTCGATCCCCTTCACGCCGCGGGGGGATTTCGTCACGCGGGGATCGAAGGCTCCGTCAGCGACCCACCGCTCCAGTTGCCTGATGAGTTTTTTGGGTAGCTGGCCCTTGGGGGGCATTTCGAGGTCTTGATAGCGAACCGCGCTGATCAGCAGACTCTTGTCGGGCTGACCGGGTACAAGTGCTGGCCCGGACTGGCCACCTTTTGCCCAGCCGCTGCGGGAGTCGAGTACCAGGCCCCCCTTGGCCTTCTTGGCCTGGTGACTGTGACACCGGTAACAGTGCTGCTCGAGAATCGGGCGGACCGTTTTGTCAAACTCATCGAAGAGGGCCCTGGCTGCGGGAGTTGCCTGAGTCTTGGCCTTCTCTTCCTGGGCCTGGGCCGGCAACGACATGGCGCACAGGCTGAGAACCACGACGGCGGATGAGTAGCAGTGAGTCTTGGTCATGGGAGTGATCATCGCCAGTAAGCCTTCGATTCCAAGTTCTGCCTTCGGGGCGATTCTATCATGCGAGGGTGCTCCTTACCTGCAACGACTCTCCGGAAATTGGCCGTCCGGGGACGTCTGCGGCGGTGGTGGAAGAATCGTGAAGCCCAGGTCGCTCTTGCCGTCCTTTTCGAAGAGCACGATCACCTTGCCGTCGGGCAGGACGCTGACATCGCTGTAGCCCGAGGGGCCCTGGTAATACTGTTGCTTCCAAGGCCAGGTCTTGCCGTCGTCGTCGAGTCCCTAAGGGGTGCCTTCGAACAGTGCCAACTCACCTCTGCGAGCAAAACCGGCGTTCCCGGCGAAACGTTGCGGTTTCGGGTCGACGTTACTTCTGCGGTGCGTAGGCGATGCTGATGACCTGTCGGAGTTTGACGTTTTTGGCGGTCTGGTGGGACTTGTCGGGCCAGAGGATTTCGAGTGTGACGGGGTCCTTGTGATCGGCCAGTCCGAAGTGCAGCCTGAGGTCGTTCTGATTGCCCTCGCCGGTGCCCGCTTCGACCTGCCTGGTGTAGGTCTTCTTGCCGATGGTGATTCGCACCTGGGCACCCACCGCGGCGCGATTCACCCTGGCTCCGTCGCCCTTGAGGTGGACCGTCAGCCATCCCTTGCCGAGAAGGGTGTTCTGGAACAGCTTGCCGCCACTGATCAGGTCGAGTGCTCCGTCGTTATTGAAGTCGGCCCAGGCGGCCTGGTAAGTCGGCGGCAATCCCGCCACTCCGGCCGCGGCACTGACGTCGGTCACCTTAAAGGCTCCGTCGTTTCGAAACAGGACCGGGTAGTTCTTACGGCCGAACGAGGCGGTGCCATAAACCGTGGTGAAGAACACGTCGAGGTTCCCGTCGTTGTCGTAGTCTCCGACGCTCGGAGTTGCGTAGGACTCCTGGTAGTGCACGCCGCAGGGACCGAGGTCCTTGAACTTGAAGCCCTGCTTGGCTCCGAGGTTCTGCAGGAATCTCGATTTCGGCTGGTTGCCTCGACCGTCGACATGAGCGAAGTTGCCGGCGAAGAGATCGATCAGGCCGTCGTTGTTGAAATCGCCCCAAGCCGATCCGATCGAGTGGCCTCCTCCGAACCCGGCCGACGTGGCGACCACGCCGAACTTCTTGGCCGACTCGGTGAAGGCCGCCTTGCCGTCGTTGAGCCACAACAGGTTGGGCTGCAGGCGGTAGCTGGAGACGTAGACGTCGAGGTCACCGTCCTGGTCGAAATCACACGCCGTGACTCCCCGAGCCCGGGTCTGGCTCTTGGAGACCGCCAGCTTGAACGACTTGCCCTTCTGGCTGATCAGGACCTGGTACGGCCAAGTGATCCCCTTGCCCCAGTCCTCGTAGCCTCCGACATAAATATCCACGAACCCGTCGCCGTTGAAGTCGCCCCAGCAGGCTCCTCGCGAGACCGACGGAGGCAGCTCGGGCAGCTTGACCGGCGTGAACTTCATCTTGCCTTCGTTGCGGAACAGCGACCGGGCCGACCAGGAAAACAGGTCCACCAGCCCGTCGTTGTCGAAGTCGGCGGCGACCGAGGTCGGTACGTCGGCGACTCGCTTGAAGGTCTTGCCCTGTTCGTTTTTCCAGACTCCGCCGGTGGTACACAGGTCCACCCAGCCATCGTTGTCCAGGTCGACCCAGCAGGCGGCACCGTTGGGACTCTTCAAACCGGTCGCTGCCGTCACGTCCTTGAAGGCAGGCGTCTGGGCGGGCAGTGGGCCCGCCAGCAGAGTCGCAAGCAGGGCGGCTTCGAGCACGAAATGTCGGCGACATCCCCCAGGCAGCAGCGGCAGACGAATCATGGCACCTTCCTTCTGGCTCACTTGGGAGCGTTGTAAATCAAACCGAGCACGATTGGGCCGCGACGACTCGCGGCGATTCCCGAGACAGCATTATTCGAAATTCCCGCCACCCGGGCCAGCCACTCGCAGGTCTTCCGAGGCGGGGCCGTCGAGCACGGCAGTCGCCTCCGCGCAACCACCCCCTTATACTGGTCGCTTGACACGTTACGCGTCACGAAGAGAGTCGTCACGGATCGGAGCCCAACTTTGAACACTCGATGCCAACTCATGACCTGTGTCGTCACCACGGCGATGGTGCTGGCAACGGGTATGGTGTCAGCCGACGAGAAGCCCGCCGCAAAGTCCCGCGTCGACTTCTCACGCGCGATCCGTCCGCTGTTGGCCAACAAGTGCCTGAAGTGTCATGGGCCGGGCCGAACGCAGCAGCAGAGCGATCTGCGTCTGGACCTGGCCAAGAGTTTCATCGGTACGGCGATTGTGCCGGGCAAGCCGCACGAGAGCGAGGTGATCAAGCGGATCACCAGCCAGGACCCTGAAAAGAAGATGCCTCCGCCGGAGAGCAAGCTGGAGCTGACCGAGGCGGAGATCGGGTTGCTGAAGAGGTGGATTGCCGAGGGGGCCGACTACACGGTGCACTGGTCCTTTGTCACCCCGGTCCGGCCTGCCGCCCCGAAGGTGGCTGGTGAGGACTGGGTTCTTGGCACGATCGACCGGTTCGTGCTGGCGCGGATCGAGACCGCCGGGCTGAAGCCGTCGTCGGCCGCGGGCAAGGAACTGCTGATCAGGCGACTGACGCTCGACCTGACCGGCCTGCCTCCCACCGCAGCCGAGATCGACCGGTTCCTGTCCGACACGAGTCGGCAGGCCTACGAGCGGGTGGTCGACCGCCTGTTGAGTTCCCAGCATTACGGCGAACGGATGGCTCAGACGTGGCTCGACCTGGCACGCTTCGGCGACACCAACGGCTACGAAAACGACAGCGATCGTTCGATGTGGCTCTATCGCGACTGGGTCATCAACGCCTTCAACACCAACATGCCGTTCGATCGGTTTGTCCTGGAACAGGTGGCCGGAGACCTGCTGCCTCACAGCAGCAGCTCGCAGCGGATCGCCAGCGGGTTCAATCGCAACACGACGTACAACGAGGAGGGCGGTTCGGACCCCGAGGAGTTCCAGGTGGTCTACGCGGTCGAGCGGGCCAGCACCACCGGCACGG
>CAVOEV010000180.1:0-10106 GCA_963694825.1 Planctomycetota bacterium | reverse complement strand
GGCCAAGGATGAATTGCTCAAGGGGCAGGACCGTCGTGATCGCTGGTACCCGGTCAAGACCCCGGCGGCGTTCGAAAGGATCGTCCTGAAGAACTCGCCGCCGACGGACCAGGAGATGGTCGCGGCCATCCACTCGCAGTTTGACCGCGTGCTGAGGCGACCGGCCACAGACGGCGAGGTTGCCGAATATCTCGAGCTGTTGCGGGCGTCGATCGAACTGGGCGGCAACACCGACGGACTACGTCAGATGCTGGTCGCAGTGCTGCTGGAGTCGGAGTTTCTTTACCGGTTGGAGTTCGGCCGAGAGAAAGTGGATGAACACGGCCGGGAAAAGCTGACACCGAGGGAAGCGAGTTACGCGATCTCCTACGCGCTGGGCGACCGTCGTCCAGACGCAAGGCTGGTCGAAGCCGCAGAGAACGGTCGGCTGGAAACCAAGACCGATTTCGAGCGGGAGGTGCGGAGACTGCTCGCCGACGAGAATTACTATTACGGGCAGATCGATCCGACGCTCAACGGCAAGCACTACCAGTCCAACCAGACCGCTCACCCGAAAACCATTCGGTTCTTTCGCGAGTTCTTCGGGTATCCGGGCTCGCTCAAGGTCTTCAAAGACGGAAAACGCAGTGGGGGCAAGTACCGCAACCCGGGACGCGGCAGCCAGGCGACGCCCGGGTGGTTGACACTCGAGGCGGACCGGATCGTGACCTGGCATGTCGAGAAAGACAAAAACGTCTTCGAACAGTTGCTCACGTCCGACGAGTTCTTTGTCTACCACAACAGGGATGAGGAGACTGGTCGGAGAATCATCGAGGAGTGGAGGGCCGTCCACGAAACGCTCAAGGACACCGCGTGGAGGACCGAGCCGGAGAGAGTTCTTGAAGAGAACCTCGAATTCCTCAGCCAGAAGAAGTCACTGCGAATCACCGACACCTCTCGGCCCGGGGAACTGGTGAATTACATGCACTTTTTCGACGAGTCCTTTGGCCAAAGCCGCACACCCTTTACAACGATTCCCTGGGCGCATGGATACACCTTTCACCACTCGCCGTTTTATGGCCTCCCTCCCACGCCGGGCATCGGCCGCTACGGAAGTTGGAAGTCCACGAAGTACAATGACAAGCTCGCGAAAAAGGACTTCTGGGATTACCCGGTCCGGCAGCCCTTCAGGATCAAGAACCGCAAGGGCATCCTGACTCACCCGGCGTGGCTGGTTGCCCACTCGACCAATTTTCATTCCGACCCGATCCGTCGTGGCCGATGGATCCGCGAGAAACTACTGGCCGGTCGGGTGCCGGACGTGCCAATCACCGTCGACGCCCAGGTTCCCGAGGATCCCCACAAGACATTCCGTGAGCGGGTCGAGTCGGTGACGAGTGACGCAACATGCTGGAAGTGTCACAAGCAGATGAACCCGTTGGGCCTGGCATTCGAGATGTATGACGACTTTGGCCGATACCGTACTCAGGAGTCGCTGGAACACCCGGACAACTTGTTGAAATCCGGGAATGGCAAATCGAACTTCGACGTTTACAAGACCGCGCCGGTTGTTACGACCGGTCGACTGGAGGGCACCGGCGATTCGGAACTGGATGGCGATGTAAAAGATGCGTTGGATATCATTGGTCGACTGGCTCGATCTGACCGTGTGCGTCAGTCGATTATCCGTCACGCGTTTCGGTTTTACATGGGGCGCAACGAAATGCTCTCTGACTCCCGGACGCTGATCGATGCCGACCGTTCGTACGTCAAAACTGGCGGCAGTTTCAAGGCCGTGATCGTCTCGCTCCTGACATCCGACTCGTTCATGTACCGCAAGGACACAAAGACCCAGAACCGGCTCCGCGCCACGGCCAGCCCGTAAGCCGACGTCTGATCCAGGACCTCTTCGACAATTCGGATTACGAAAACGCAAACAAGACCGCACACTTCTGGCGATCGCACCTCAAAGGACTTTCCATGACCCCGACACGACGCGATTTTCTCAAGACTGGCTTGTTCAGCGCCGGCGCGATGGCGTTGTTGAATCCGTCGCGTCTCTTGGCCGCTCCGACCAGCCCGCCGATGCGTTTCATCTTCATGCACCGTGGCAACGGGCTGTGGCCGCGGGTGATGGTCCCGCCGAGCTTCGACGAGACACTGATGCGGAAAGAGAAACGGAAGGAGGCCTATGAGGTCGACCTGGATGGGCACGAACTTCCCGGTTGGATGAGCCCGCTTGCCGATCATGTCGACAACATGACGATCCTCCAGGGCCTGTCGGGCAAGATGTGCACGACGGGGCACCACTCTTGGTGCTCTTCGCTCGGCGTGTTCAAGGCCAACGAACGGCTCAGCTCGATCAAATGGGCCACGGTCGATTTCGAACTGGCCAAGCTCTTCCCGTCGCCGGTCGAACACATCGAGTTGGCGTGTTTCCCGCTTGGCGGCGGCAACGCCCGCGGCAACCTCGACGGCATCTTGACGGGGTTCTCGGCCCGTGGTCCTCAGCAGCCGAACTACGCCTTCGGCTCGCCCCGCGTCGCGCTGAAAGAGTTGTTCAAGTCCGTGTCGACCGAGAAGACCGCACGGATCCAGTACCAGCTTGATCGCAAGGTGCTCGAGTTTGTCGCCCGCAACGAGGGCGCGACCGCCAGTGAACTGGCCGGCATCGAACGGGGTAAGGTCCAGAATTACGCGGAATCGGTCGAAGCCATCCGCGAGCGGAACCGCAAGATCGACGCCATGGCCGACAAAATCGGTCGTCATGTGCCCCAGCTTGATCCGAAGTACATGGACGGTGACGTGAATACCTTCGACAGGCAGGTCGGCCATGCGGAGGTGTTGCTGGGTTCGCTGATCTCAGGGCTGACCAACGTCGTGGCCTTCACTGTCGATGAACTCGGACACCGTTACACGGGGATTCCCGGCATCGAGAACGAAAAAGTGAACATGCACGATGTCGGGCACGGAAAGACGATCGGCGGCCTCAAGGCCGACGAAGTTCGTGCACGGTGCCGGCGTCACCACATGACGCTGATCGACCGCATCGTCAAACGCCTCAAGAGTGTGCCCGAGGCGGGTGGCACCATGTTCGACAACACCATGCTCTTCTACTTCCCCGATGGTGGTGAAACTCACCACTCTCATGGCACCGAGTTTCCATTCATCGTCGTGGCTGGCGACAACGCTCGTGTCGATCTTCGCCGTCGCTACATCCGGCTGCCCAACTATGGCCAGGAAGGCCACAAGACCCTGGGCAACTGGTACACCACGATCCTTAACGCCCACGGGAATGCCATCCCACATTACGGGGACTTGGATACCGGCCTGGCTAGGTACAATATCGACCAGTCAGGTCCCATCAAGCAGTTCCTGGGCTAGGACGGTTCCAGGGGTTCTCACCCCGCCCTGGCATTCCATCCGCCTCCGCGTGGCTCAGCGGATTTTGATCGAGTCGATGATCTTCGGGAATCTCGCTCGCACCCGACTCAATTCGTGTTGAGGAAACTGCGAGTCGAACTTCGCGTCGTCGGTGACCCAGTAATTCGATGAAGCGTCGAACCTGGCGTCGTAGGGATCTTTGCTCAGACCCTTGATGCGTTTTCCGGTGGGCTTCCCGGAATCGGGGGAGCCTCGGGGGGGATCTCTTCCATATTGGCGTTGGCATACAGGTTGAGTTGCACGCCGAGAAATGCTTCGCGTTTCCCCGTACGACCCACGGGGGTGACATCCATGCGGAACTCGTACCAGCCGCCGTCAAATCGAATCACGCAGCGGCCGACATACCGGTAGCCCATGGAATTGGGGATCGTGTCTTTCGTGATGAAGTAGGCCGCGGTGTGATCATCAACCTGGATGATGTCGGCCTGGACGATTCCGCCCTGCTCGGTGGCAGCCTGTTTTCGGACGTGGTCGCGGAGTGCGTCGACATCGTCGAGAGTAGCTTTCGGTTGTCCAGAGTGAGTGGTCAACGTGTAGGAGTTACCTGGTTGCCCAGTCCAGACCGTTGGTTTTCCTCGTGCCTGGGTCCAATCGACCTCTTGGTGAGACGACCAGACTGTACGCGGCGGCACACTCGCAATGCGATTGCGAGAGAATCCGACATCATGCCACCTGCGCCCGAATCGCGAGTGGCATTATCACGTGGTCGTGACGACGCGTTGGTTGTCGAATGCTTTCGACTTGGGCATGCTGTTGTGCCGCCTCTGGAAGTTCCATGATGTGGGCTGCGAAAACGTCCTCCTTGAGGGCGATCGAAAGAACTGCTCAGAGGTGGGACCGGGATGTCGATGACGCGGATGCTCGTTTTGACATCGCTCGCGATGGTTGCCTTCGCGGGAAATTCGTTGCTGTGCCGTTTGGCACTCAAGGACGCTCAGATCGACGCAGCGAGTTTCACGTCGATTCGGATCATCTCCGGTGCGCTGGTGCTGTGGGTGATCGCCCGGGTGCGTCGCGGAACGTCGGCAGCGACTGGTTCTGGCGATTGGCGGTCGGCACTGGCACTCTTTGCCTACGCCGCAGGCTTTTCGTATGCCTATGTCGATTTGCCCGCGGCGATCGGTGCCCTGCTCCTTTTTGGAGCGGTGCAAGTCACGATGATCGGCTACGGGCTCTCGACAGGAGAGCGGCTGGTCCTTCGACAGTCGACCGGGCTGGTCCTGGCATTCGGCGGCCTGATGGGCCTGCTGCTGCCCGGCCTGTCTGCACCGCCTCCTGGCGGTGCAGCATTGATGCTGGGAGCTGGAATTGCCTGGGGTATCTACTCCATTCGTGGCAAGGCAGCAGGCGATGCAACCTGTACGACGGCCGGAAACTTCCTGCGGGCGGCTCCGTTGGCGGTCGGCCTGAACCTGGCAATACTCCCAGCGAGCCAGCCAGCAACTCTCGGCATCGCGTGCGCTGTGGCGTCGGGAGCGATAACATCCGGAATCGGATACGCGATCTGGTATTCGGCGATCCGGGGACTTAGGGCGACCCATGCGGCAACGGTCCAATTGAGCGTGCCGGTGATTGCGGCGGCCGGAGGCATTGTCTTTCTCGGTGAAGCCATCTCGGTACGTCTTGTGATTGCTTCGGTGGTAATTCTCGGTGGCGTGGCACTTGTTTTGATCGAAAAGCCGGCTTCCCGTTGATGCCGCTGTGAACTCGTTTTCCGTGCCGTTTTATCCTCCCACCTCCATACTGATACACTGGACCGGTTGTGACCTCTCACGTCCGCCGGATAGTGTCGGCGAAACAGCCTCTCGAACAGAGTTCTGGGGCGGCCCCGCCGCCCGATGCCGGGGGACGTGATTCGGAGGACCTGTCGGGTTGAATGCCGGAGCTGGAGCGGGGAAACTGGAGGCGTTGTGGCGGGTCAATGGATCGGTGCACCACCTTCAAGGATTTCACTTCATGACTACCAACTCTCAACCCTCACGCCGCCAGTTTCTCGGAGGCATGGCTGCCGGTTCCGCCAGCCTGCTGCTCTCATCGGGCAACCGAGTATCCGCCTATCAATCACCCGGCGAACGTCCCGTTTTCGCCACCATCGGTCTACGAAACCAGGGTTGGGCGATTACCAAAAAATCCACCAAGTTTGCAAGTTTTGCGGCGCTCGCAGACGTGGATGCGAACGTCCTGGAAGCCAACGTCAAGAAAGTGCAGAGCCGACAAGGTAAGAAACCGGATTCCTACAAGGACTACCGCAAAGTCCTCGACCGCAAAGACATCGATGCCGTGATGATTGCCACTCCCGATCACTGGCATACCAAGATCGCTGTCGAGGCGATGCTCGCCGGGAAAGACGTCTACTGCGAAAAGCCGCTCACGTTAACTATCGCGGAAGGAAAGCTCATTGAACAAGTGGTCAAGCAGACCGGACGCGTTTTCCAGGTTGGCACGATGCAGCGGACAGAATCGGGACAACGCTTCCTGAAAGCTATTGCCTTGGTCCGTGCCGGCCGCATCGGAACGGTGAAGAAAATCACCTGCGGGATCGGTGGCTTCGGTCCCTCGCCGAAGATCCCCACAATACCGGTTCCCGAAGCTCTCGACTGGGACCTCTGGCTCGGCCCGGCTCCCAAGGTTCCCTATCGAGCCTTGCCCGAAGTTCGGAAAGGTTATGGGGGAGGCGTGCCACTCTACAGCAATTGCCATTACGCATTCCGCAACTGGCACGAATACTCGGGTGGCAAACTGACCGACTGGGGCGCGCATCACGTTGATATTGCCTGCTGGGCGATCGGTGCCAGCGATACCGGGCCAAGCAAAGTGACCCCGGTCAATTTCGAAATGGCCGTCGAGTACAAGGACGGTCATCCGCTGGTGGACGATCAATACAACATCGCAACCAAGTTCAATGTTCGGGCTGACATGCCTGGCGATGTGGAGATGCTGATTACCAACGAAGGGGATAACGGAATCTTGTTTGAGGGAACAAAGGGACGCTTCTTCGTGAATCGCGGCAAGATCGTCGGAAAGCCGGTCGACGATCTCAAGGACAATCCGCTCCCGGAAAACGCCATCGAAGAAGTTTATGGTGGGCCTGTGGCCGAGAACCACTCGGCGAATTTCATCGACGCCATCAGATCCCGGAAACAACCGATTTCCGATGTTTGGTCTCACAACCGGATGCTGGAAATCTGCCACCTGGCGAATATTGCCATGCGACTGAACCGCGAGCTCACCTGGGATCCGGACAATCGCGAGATCGTGGGTGATTCGGAAGCGAACTCATTCCTATCAAGGGAAAACCGCAAAGGGTACGAGATCAACATGTGATCTCGCGGGGCTGTGGGTGACTGACCTACCCACAGCTGCTCCTGGAGCGTTGGCCGATGCTGAGACCGTCAGCAAGCCAGCGTGCTTAATTGTCCAGCATCACCTCTACCGCGGAGAGAATGGGCGGTTTCGTCGTGGGGTTTGCACGACTGATAAAACGAATGTCCAGCGCGCGGTCAGCTTGGATCTCAGCGAACTCGCGTATGACCGCGCGGTTCACTCCACCGGCTGCTGCGACCGGGTCGAAGTCTTTCAAGACTGTCTGGCCTTGAATCTGAATGTCGAAAACGCATTCGCCAGCTGCCACCTGCCGCAGTTCAGCAAAGTGTAAAGCGACACGATAACGTTTTGCGGTGGGTTGGCCCTGTAAGAGAATGGGACGGAACCCGTGGCTAATATGTGGTTGCCGAGTGATGGGCTGTTTGGATCGTGGCCGGATGACAAGATTGTCAAGATCGAGGCCAGCAGCGGTCAATGTCTTCCAGGGGAAAGAAAACTCGGCAGCAGCTTTGTCAGGCGTCACCCGGACCGTTCCAGACCACGTACCGGAGTAAGCGGGATCTTCTTTTTTCGCGATAGTGGTCCAACGACCATCGTATCGCCCACCCGTGATTCCTACACCGCAGTGAAGAATTGTCTTCAAGGAGGTGTCGCTGATCAGAAATTCGATCGAGTCCTCTTCCCACACCGAAGTGTCATCGGCTGGTTGGTCTTGATGGAACTGGGCAAAGTACGGCAGCGTTCCTTTCTTGGTCCATCGTCGACGCTGGCCCCGTCGATCGACTGGGAGCTCGATCTCGTACCCTAAGTACAGGGAGTTGTTGTCATGGGAGAGAAACATGGAGCTGCCTTTGCCAGCGGTGACCGCATAGCGTCGATCCCAACCATTTTCCGTCAACACGGCGTCCAGCTTTGGCGGCTTACTGGGAAAGACCGCGATGCCCTCCTGGTCGCTCATATACAGTTGCAGTCGAAGTCCGCCGAGGCCCTCGAATCCTGAGGCGTACAGCCAAGGTCGATCCGTGTTAGCAATCGGCAGGTGGTCTGCGTTCAGGCGATATGGCCGTAGTATTTTGCCGAGCAATTGCACTGGTACGGGAATCGTTTGTTTGGAATAGGTGGGAGCACGTGGGTATTGAAGCCAGAGTTCACCGTTGTCGTCACGCCGATCACCGGGTGCTGCCAGGTTGAGTCTTCCACTTCTCAATAAGGCACCGGGACTGAGTGAAGCGGTGAACATGGCCCAGTCTTCATGACGTCGCTTTTTAGCGGGGGCAAGCGCAAGGGTTGTTTTAAAGTTGTAGTTGCAACTGCAACTCGAACTGCCCTCAACTGCGAACACAAGACCCTGTGCGGGAACGGCGCTAATGGTGCAACTCGGCCGTACGCCGCCAAAGTAATGCATACCGCTGTCTTCATCCAGGTCGTAAAATGCCAACGTGCCGGATCGCATGACATGCAGGTTTCCAGTGGAAATCGGATTGCCACATCCCTTGCCACGGGCATATTGGAGAACACCCATCTCGAGACTGAGTGGATTTTCCCGCTCTTGGCCAGACCCGATCAGCGACGCATTCCTATTTTGAACACCACCCAGCCGTGCAGCTCGCAGTGCGTGCGCAGGCAGTTCGCTCTTGGGGGGGAGTGCAACCGATCCAGCGGCCAGGTTCTTGTTACGCACGATCTGTGCCCAGCCGTTGTTCACCGCGTAGGCGAGTGAGTCGCAATGCACTTCCCACCTGAGATAAGCACGGCCCACGGCCATGGTTTGTTGCTCATCACGGGGTGGATGATTCAAGGCGGCAGCAAAGCAAAAATCGTTAAGGGAACGGTTGCCAATTTTGGCTAATTCGTCCATCTGGAAGGTGACGCGCATGCGGCGCCCGTTCTTCTGTGTAAGGACTGTTACGTTGGGGTGTACAGCGCCGATGCCAGTTTCAACGCTTCCGGTGGATGGCCTCACCAGCAAGTGGAACACACCTTTTTCAAAGAGATTCACACGTTGTTGCGGTTGGCGAACGTCGAAGAACAACTCCCAGTAGACCTTGTCGGTGATTTCGACATCATCTGCCAACTGCAGTGTCAGCTGCAGCGTTGCATTGAGCGGGTCTTCGCGGAGTTGGATCGAACCTGCCGGGTTCGCCGACCGGGTGGTCGTGGAAGATACACCGCGCGCACCGGGTTTTTGAAAGTGCCGCAGGGAAAACAGCGGTTCTTCTTCAAGCACAAACGGTGTTGCTGTCGCAAATTTCCCGTGCACGGCCTGTTGCTGGCCGCTGTTCGCGTCCAGCGTGTAGACCATTTGCCCCAGGTTCAGATAGACGTGATCGTCATCCGCGCTGACACTCTGCGTCAGCCAGGGATTGATCGGGCCCGGTGCATTACGCAGCCGCCCGATGTTCCGGTAAAGATAGGGTAGGGTACGAGCCCATAACTCGGTTCCGTTGTAGGCATCGAGAGCCATGAGGTGGTTTTTGCCGATCACCAAATTTCTTCCACCAGCCGCAATCGGTGGGCGGCTGCCCTGTCCGGTTCGCTTTGAACCCGGGCCGCCAAACCACAATAGTTCCAGTGGCCATTTAACACGCTGGTCGGTTTTCGTTTCGGAATTCCAGTCAAGTGCACCAGCGAGTTTGCCGCGACAGTAGGTCAGTGAAGCGTCGTCACGTGTGGTAAGGCGACCTGAACCAACAGCGGTCGACGAAGAGTTTGGACCTTTATGAGGTGCGAACGAACTTAGAACCTGTTTGACTTCGGCCGTCGCCTGATCGACAAACAGAACACCACCAGCAGGCCGCAGAACCCGATGCATTTCTTCCGTCCGGTCAACGGTTACGTCGCTGGTGGCTATAATGAGGTTGAATGCATAATCAGCGAATGGCAAAGGTTTGTTACGGTCATGGACTTGCACGGATACGCGTCCGCCCGTCGGCTGGCGAGTTTTCAACAAACCGTTTCGTGCCTCTATAGTCGCGTCGTTGTCGTCCAGCAAAAGCACGACCTGGAGCTGCGTTTCCACGGCTATTTGCGAAGCGACAGTCGTGTCGCTGTGGCCGAGCACCAGGGCAAATCCTCGCCTGTTCCCCTCTTCTTTCAACAGCTTTCGTAATGTGAGGTCACCTGTTTCGGCAGGCCGACTGCCCGGCTCGACCGGTATTAATGGTGCTGTTTCCTCATCGGTCGCTCTTGAGTCCGAGGCGGTCCTGAAGCAATAAATACTGCCGGCGTCGGTAGCGACGAGCAGTTTTTCGTCGGCCACTGCGACTGACTGCACGTAACCGTCAAGCCTACCTTGATGCCACAAGATGTCCCCTGTTTTTCTGTCACGGGCTGTCACCTGATTGTCACTGCCAAGTAAC
>CAVOEV010000179.1:0-10156 GCA_963694825.1 Planctomycetota bacterium | reverse complement strand
ACACTCGGACGAAAGTCGAGCGGGTGGTGTCGACCGCTGGCGGTTACGTGGTCGAGACAACTCGTGGTGCGATTTCGTGCAGGCACGTGTTCTACGCCACCGAGTCGTACACTCCGATGCTCGACCCATCGTTTCACGACGCGATCGTTCCGATGCAGGAGCAGGCGGCTTCGGGCGAGGGTGGTCCGGTTTCGATGATGCCTTCGATCGGGATCAGCGGCACGTGGTACTTTACCGGTCGGTATGGCAACGAGGTGTTGTGGGGTTCGGGTGGGTCACGTGTGCCCGATCACCAGGCCGGCCGCAACAAGCCGTCGCGGTTCCTGACGCGTTTTGCCGCGGCAGAAATGCGCAAGCATTTCGGACCCTACGAACTGGATCTCGACAACGAGTGGAGCGGCACGGTGGGGTACACTCCGGACGAGTACCCGATCGTGGGTTTGATCGACGGCCCGGGCGTCGGCAGCGGTCGCTGGATCGTGGCGGGGATGTGCGGATCGGGCAGCGGCGTGTCGTTCAACGGGGCCCGTTGCATCGTCAACCGGATCCTGGGTCTGGACGACGAGCCGGACGATTATCCCGAGTCGTACTTTGCTCCGAGTCGTCTGTTGGATCCCGAGAATCACGTTTGGCCGTAGGTCGGTACTGGCTACGCCAGTAGCTCATCAATCGGGTGGCCTTCGGCGATGCGTCGTGGTCGCCCGGCGATATCGGTCAGCACGGTATCGTGTGGGATCCCGAGTGCTTCGTAGAGTGTCGCGGCGATGTCGTCAGGCGAGGCCTTGGCGTCGATCACTTCGCCGGCGTTCTTGTCGGTGGCACCGATCACGGCACCCGAGCGGATCCCGCCACCGGCCCACAGTACCGAGTAGGCTCGGCCCCAGTGATCCCGCCCGCCGTCCTTGTTCTTGTTGATGGTGGGCGTGCGTCCCATCTCGCCCATCACGATCACCACTGTGTCTTCGAGCAGGCCACGGGTGTCGAGATCTTCGAGCAGTGCGGAGAGTGCCTGGTCGAATTCCGGGAGCAGGGTGTCGTTGTAGAGTCGGAAGTGGTCGAAGTGGGTGTCCCAGATCTGGAACGACGAGAGTTTGGTATTCTTGGGGTTCGAGACGGCATTGGCAGTGACAAATCGGACTCCGGATTCGACCAGTCTGCGGGCCAGCAGCAGCACCTGTCCCATTTCGAATCGGCCGTAGCGATCGTGCGTGGTGGCGGATTCACGTGAGAGGTCAAAGGCGGCCTGGCATTGTGGCGAGAGGATGAGGTCGAGTGCCTTGTCCTGGTGAGCCTGCAGGGTGCGGGTCGAGGCATCGTCGCGGGCGGTGGCGAAGGCGTGGTCGAGGGATCCGAGCAGGTTACGTCGCGAGTTGAGTCGGTTGTGCGAGACGTCGGGCGGGAGAGCGAGCGAGCGAGGTCCTGGCAGTTTGCCGTCCCAGGCCGGGGCCTTGGACATCATGCGATTCCGGGTGACGGGGAACGGATCGTACTGTCGTCCGAGCCAGCCGCCACCGGCACTGGGAGTGGGGAATCCCATGTCGAAGAGTAGCCGGGGTGTGAGCACGCTGCTGGGCAGGTGGGTGGGTGCGGGCTGGATGCGTGAGACGACCGAACCGTAGGTCGGGTGGTCCATCGCGGTGGGTTGGATACTGGAATCGTTTCCGGGTGTGTGTCCGCTGAGCACGTAGGCGGCGGAGCTGTTGTGTCCAGAGAGCGGGTGAGAGGCCGAGCGGAGGATGGTGGTGCGATCGGTCAGGCGAGCGAGTCGGGGCAGCATGTTGGAAATATGGGTACCCGGGACGCTGGTGGCGATCGGCTGGTAGGGGCCACGAATACCGGTCGGAGCGTCGGGCTTCAGGTCGAACGTGTCGATCTGGGACTGGCCCCCGTTGAGGAACATGAAGATACAGTTCTTGGCTGGCCGTTGGACTCGAGCCGCGGCGGCGCGGCGAACCGATTCGAGTTGAAGTGCATTTGCGAGTGTCAGGCCACCGATCCCGATCAGGCCTGCCTGCAGCAGGTTGCGGCGGGTCCAGTTGCCGTGGGCCGCTGCCGGGTTGTCCTGGAGAGTGATCATGGTGTGACGCAGGGCAGGGCAGGGAAGGGCGGGGTCAGACATGAGGCATGGCTGCGGCCGTTTCAATCCATACTACTCTTCTGATCGACCGTCTGCTACGTGTGTCTGCAACACCGGGGACAACTCTTTACAATGGATACGTTGCGTCGTTTCGGACGGAACACCCCAAAGTGTCAAGTTTAAAGAGTTGCCCCCCGAATGCCCGCCATGACAAGGAGTGTGAACGTGATGACTACTCTGGCGTTGAAAGAGACCGTGTGTCGGTCGATTGAAGAGCACCGTGAGCGGATCATTGGTGTGGGTGAGGCGATCATGGATGACCCCGAATTGGGGTTCAAGGAGCATCGGACAGCGGCGAAGGTGCAAGAGGTCTTCGACGAGTTGGGTTGGGAATTTGAGAGTGGGCTGGGTGTGACTGGCGTGAAGGCTGTGTTGCGCGGCGGCCGGCCGGGTCCGACGGTCGCACTGATGGGCGAATTGGACGCTCTGCAGGTCCCCGGTCACCCTCGGGGCAACCCCGAGACTCAGGCCGCTCATGCCTGTGGCCACAACGCTCAGATCGCCGGTCTGATGGGTGCTGCAGTGGGTTTAGAGGCTTCGGGGATCGCCAGGGAACTGGCCGGGAACATTGTCTTTTTGGCCGTGCCGGCCGAGGAGTACGTCGAGATCGACTACCGGCTGGGGCTGGTTCGCGAGGGGAAGACCTCGTTTCTTTGCGGGAAGCAGGAGCTGATCAAGCTGGGTCATTTTGACGACATCGACATGGCGGTGATGATCCACACCAAGAGTCCGGCTCGATCCGACGGCACTCACGGCGTCGGCCTGTCGTCCAACGGGTTCCTGGCCAAGACGGTCACGTTTCGCGGCGTGGCGGCTCATGCCGGAGGTGCTCCCGAGCAGGGTGTCAATGCGTTGTACGCGGCCCAATTGGCATTGGCCGGGATCAACTCGCACCGCGAGACGTTCCGCGACGAGGACTGCGTGCGAGTGCATCCGATCATCACCAAGGGTGGCGATCTGGTGAACGTGATTCCGTCGGAAGTTCGCATGGAGACCTACGTGCGTGCCAAGACGGCCGAGGCGATTGCCGATGCGGCGGCTCGGGTGGATGCCTGCCTGAAGGGGGCAGCGATGGCGATGCGGTGTCGGGTCGAGATCGACACGGTGCCGGGCAACTTGCCGCTGTGCAACGATCCGAACCTGGCCGATCTGTTTCGCAAGAACGCGGCGACAATTTTCGACGAATCCGGCTACCGCGATTATCCTCACGGCGGCGGTTCGACCGACGCGGGCGACCTGAGCCAGTTGATGCCGGTGCTGCACCCGGTGATGGCCGGTGCTGATGGCGAGGCCCACAGCATCGACTGGCACATTGCCGACAAGGAGAACGGGTATGTCTCGCCGGCCAAGGCCCTGGCGATGATGGCGGTCGACCTGCTGGCCGACGACGCAGAGACCGGCCGCCGGGTGCTCGAACAGTTCACTCCGCAGATGACTCGCGACGATTACCTGGCTCGGCAGGAGGGAGTCTTCCGAACCGAGCAGTTCGATGGGGCTGCATGACGGATGACCTGTGCGATACTGTCTCTAAAGACTCGGAGTGGTAGGATGACGGCGTGATCGGAGTCGGTCAGGTATTGACTGTGAGGATGACGGTGATGGATCGGAAGTGCCTCTGGACTTGGGTTCGTCTTTCGTTGCTGGCGCTGTTGTTGCCAGCGGTCGGTGGTGGATTGCAGGCCGCCGACGGTCCCGACTTCCTTCGCGAGGTGCGGCCGATCTTCAAGGCTCACTGTTTCCGCTGCCATGGTGCGGGCCAAAGTGAGGGCGAGTTTCGGCTGGATCGCAAGCTGTTGGCGATGAAGGGTGGCGCAAGCGGTTCGGCGATCGTGGCCGGGAATTCGGCAGCCAGTTTGCTGGTGCGGTTGATCGGTGGTGATGGTGATTCGAGAATGCCGCCCGAGGGTGAAGGTCGGGCGTTGCGTGAGGATGAGATTCGGGTGATCAGCGATTGGATTGCTCGAGGAGCAACGTGGCCGAACGGGATTGACGATGATGCGGATCGCCTGAGCCTTTGGTCGCTGCGTCCGATTCGCCGACCGGCGATTCCGCATGTGCAAGACGCGAGCGGATTGCAGAACCCGATCGACCACTTCGTCCAGGCCCAACTGGAAGCTCGGCAGTTGCGAGTCTCTGCACGGGCCGAACCCCGACACCTATTGCGGCGGGCCTCTCTGGATCTGCTCGGTCTGCCACCGACTCCGGCAGAATTGGATCGGTTTGTGGCCAAGGCGTCGCCCGAGTCGTTTGCTCGGGTGGTGGATCGTTTGCTGGCCAATCCGCACCACGGCGAACGTTGGGGGCGTCACTGGCTGGACCTGGTGCGGTATGCGGATACGAACGGGTACGAGGTCGATGGTGTGAAGCCGTTGGCCTGGAAGTACCGGGACTGGGTGATTGGTTCGCTGAATGCCGACAAGCCGTACGACCGGTTCGTGACCGAGCAACTGGCCGGTGACGAGATGTCCGATGCGACGACCGAGACGGTGTTGGGCACCGGTTTTCATCGGGTGGGTCCGTGGGATGCCGAGCGGGGTGCGAGTGTTCAGCAGAGCGAGGTGATTGCGGAGCTCTACAACGCGCTCGACGACATGGTCAGTACGACCTCACAGGTCTTCCTGGGACTGACAATAGGCTGTGCCCGGTGTCACGACCACAAGTTTGATCCACTGACGGCTCGGGACTATTACTCGTTCGTGGCCGTCTTTCGAGGTCTGAAGCGTGAGCACAAGGGGCGGATGGAGTTGGCACGTGCGGCGTTGCCTCCCGCACAATTGCCCGGCAAGGATCTCGGGCAGCAGCCTCAGGGCTACTTCTTCTTCGAACCGACCCCGACGCCACCGGCTACTCATTTGTTGAATCGAGGCAATCCGAACCAACCGGGTGTGCTGGTGTCGGCCGCGGTGCCGGCGGCCCTTGTTGCCAAGCAGCCGATCTTCGAGGCGGCCGACAATTGGACCAGTCGCCGGCGGATTTCAATGGCGCGTTGGATCATGTCCAGCGACAACTCTCTGTCGCGCCGCGTGATCGTCAACCGGGTTTGGCAGTACCATTTCGGAGCGGGCCTGGTCCGGACTCCCAACGACTTCGGCGTCCGCGGCCGCCTGCCGACTCATCCCGAACTCCTCGATTGGCTGGCCACGTGGTTTTCGGACCAGGCCGAGTATTCGCTGAAGAAACTGCATCGTCTGATCATGACCAGTCGCACCTACGCCACCAGCAGCCGCACGCATCCGGCCAACTTGGACCAGGATCGGGACCGAGACATCGACAATCTGTACCTGTCGCATTTTCCGTTGCGTCGATTGGAAGTCGAGGCGATCCGCGATTCGATGTTGTTCGTCAGCGGACGTCTGAACGATCGGCTTTACGGCGAGCCGATGTACCCGTTCATTCCCAAGGATGCTCTTCGCAGCGGGTACGATCCTGCGGGGGTCTGGAAGCCGTTTGACGAGATCGAGGCATCGCGTCGAACGGTGTATTCGTTTTTGAAGCGGAGCCTGGTGATCCCGTTTCTCGAGACGCTCGATTTCTGCGACACGGCTCGCAGTACAGATCGACGCGAGGTCACTACCGTGGCTCCTCAGGCATTGGAACTCTTCAACGGCGAATTTGTGAATCGTCAGTCGCGTCATTTTGCCGATCGAGTGATTGCCGAGGTGGGGCATCGGAGCGAGGCCCAGGTTCGTCGGATCTTCCGTCTGGCATTGTGTCGCGAGCCGACGGATGACGAGCGAGACAGTCTGCTAGTGTTTCTGGAATCCGAGACGCGTCATCTGAAGTCGGCATCGAGCGAGATGCGGCGTGCTGCCTTGGTGCAGGTCTGCCGAGTGGTCTTCAATCTCAACGAATTCGTATACCCTGATTAGCCATGCCAGTGCCGCTCACCGATTTTGTTCTCAATCAGCCTCCGTGTGGCAACACGCGTCGGGAGCATTTGTGGCAGTGGGGTGGTGGTTTTGCGGCGTTGCCGCTGGTCGACTTGATGAGTCGCGAGTCCGAGTCGAGTCAGCGGTCGTCTCATTTCCCGTCGACCGTCAAGCAGGTCGTCTTTTTCTTTCTCAATGGCGGTCCCAGCCAGGTTGACACATTCGATCACAAGCCGGCGTTGGAGAAGTACCGGGGCAAGACGTTTGACGGCGGATTGCAGATTGGTTCCAACGGTCGAGCGATCGGCAAGTTGGCCCCATCGGTCTTTCCATTTCGTCCTCACGGCGACAGCGGCCTGATGGTCAGCAGCCTGTTTCCCCAGGTTGGCCAGTTCGCCGACGACCTGTGCGTGATCAACTCGATGTACGCCGAGACGCCGACACACAGCCCCGGCATCCTGCAGATGAATTCGGGCAGCATCGTGGTGGGTCGACCGAGTTTGGGCAGTTGGTTGGGATACGGCCTGGGCAATCTCAACGACAACCTGCCCAGTTACGTGGTGATGACCGACCACCGGGGTGGTCCTCGGGGCGGAGCTGCAGCGTGGAGCAGCGGATACATGCCGGCTCGATTCCAGGGCACGATGTTCCGCAGCCGGGGTGCGCCGATCTTGAATCTCAAGCGGCCCGAAGGCATCGCACCGGGCACCCAGCGTCGCAGTCTCGATCTTCTCGACCAGTTGAACCGCCGCAATCTCGAACTCCGCGGCGGCCATTCCGAGTTGGCGGCTCGGATTGCGTCGTACGAACTGGCCTACCGGATGCAGACCGACGCGACAGAGGCTGTGGACATTGGGTCCGAGACGTCGGCGACTCAGAGGATGTACGGTCTGGGGGACAAGCGGACCGAGTACTTTGGTCGGCAGTGCTTGTTGACTCGGCGGTTGCTCGAACGCGGCGTCCGTTTCGTGCAGTTGTATTCCGGTGGCGGTGCCGATTCCTGGGACGCTCACGATGACGTCCCCGACAATCATGGTCGGCATGCCTACGAGATCGACCGACCGATCGCGGCGTTGATGGCCGATTTGAAGCGGCAGGGGATGTGGGACGAGACGCTGTTGATCTGGGGTGGCGAGTTCGGGCGGACGCCGACGAGCGAGGGAGTGGGCAAGCCGGGCCGGGATCACAACCATTTCGGGTTCACGATGTGGTTGGCTGGTGGTGGAGTGAAGGGTGGTCAGCGGATCGGGGCGACTGACGAGACGGGTTTCGAGGCGGTCGAGCGGCGTTTGCATGTTTCGGATCTCCACGCCACGATCCTGCACCTGCTCGGTCTCGATCACCACCGCCTGACGTTCCTGCATGAAGGACTTCAGCAGCGGCTGACCGGTGTGCAGCCGCGGGAGGTGATTAGGGAGGTGTTGGGTTGAGTTGGGTTGAGTTGGGTTGAGTTGGGTTGAGTTGGGTTGAGTTGGGTTGGGTTTCGGTGCGAGCGATGCGGCGTGGTAGCATGAGGGGCGCTGGGCCGAGGAAGAGTGGGGAGATCAAGGACGGGTGTCGGGAGGCCGTGTGATGAGCGGAAGTGGCTGTCGGGACTACCGCAGCAGCATGGGGCGTCGTGCTGTGCTGGGCAGTGGCTTGGGTGCCGGTCTTTCGCTAGGCAGTCTGGGTGTTGCCAGCGACGGGGTTGTCGAGTTGGGGGATGTGCCGCGTGATACGGCGGTGATCCAGTACTGGCTCAACGGAGCCGCCAGTCATTTCGAGACGTACGATCCCAAGCCGGATGCACCTCTTGGCATCCGCAGTCCGTTCCATCCGATTTCGACCAACGTCCCTGGCACGTTCGTGTGTGAGTCGTTGCCTTTGCATGCCAAGTTGATGGACAAGGTGACATTGATTCGCAGCGTGCATCACGACAACAGCGATCATCAGCACGGCATGCACTGGTGTCAGACCGGTCATGACGCGAAGGCTACGGGAGTGAACCCGTTCAAGAAGTCGAGTCACGCGAGCAGTGGTTGCCTGGTGTCGATGGTCCGCGGCGCGAACCACACGGGCATGCCGCCGTATGTGTTCATGGGTTATCCGTTGGACAACCAGGGCCCTCACCGGATGTATCCTCACCGGGGCGCCTATCTTCCGGCTCGATTCAACCCGATGGAGATCCTGATCAAGCGAACCGGAGACGGGAAGTTACCGGCCGAGGACAAGGACTTCGTCGTCCGCAGTTTGTCTCCGGCGGAAGGCCTGTCGCGAGCGAGCCTGGAAAAGCGGCGCAGCTTGTTGGCTCGTTTCGAGCAGATCCGTGGCGAGCCTGACCCGGTGGCAACGGCATCGTGGTCGGCATTTCATGAGAGCGCGTTCAACCTGGTGGCTGGCGAAGAGAGGGGTTCGGCGTTTGATCTCGAGCAGGAGGCCGAGTCGACTCGGCGGCGTTACGGTTACCATCGTGCGGGCCAGTCGGCGTTGTTGGCACGGCGATTGGTCGAGCGAGGTGTGACGTTTGTGACGTTGATCGATCCGGGCGTGGGGTTGTCGAGTTCAGGCTGGGATTTCCACAAGACACTCGAGGCTCATACCAACACGGCCAGTCCGCCGATGGACCTGGCAGTGACCACATTGATCAACGACTTGCACGAGCGGGGTTTGGCCAAGCGTGTGCTGGTTGTGGTGTGGGGCGAGTTCGGTCGCACTCCGAAGATCAACGCCAACGGTGGCCGTGACCACTGGGCGAACGTGCAGAGCGTATTGTTGGCCGGAGGCAGTTACCGGCACGGCCAGGTGATTGGCAGTTCCAACTCCAAGGGCGAGGTGCCTCAGGAACGACCGCTTTGGCCCTACGACGTGGTGGCCACGATGTACCATCACCTGGGTATCGATCCCCGTTTCACTCCGATTGCAGGAGCCACCCGCACGCGGCCATTGTTGGACCGCGGCGAGGTGATTCCGGAATTGCTTTGATGAAGACTCTCGTCCCAGCCGGCCTGTTGGCTCTTGTGATTCTGTCAGCTGCCGCGTTGTGGCCGACTTCGGCGACGGACGCGGCAGATACGAAGTCGAAGCCTGTGCAGGAGGACTGGCCCGACTGGCGTGGTCCTCGGCGCGACGGCATTTCGCGTCAGACCGGTTTGTCGCTCGATTGGACCACGAGCAAGCCCAAGCGGATTTGGCAGAGGGAACTGGGGATTGGGTATTCATCGATGAGTGTTGTTGGCGACCGGTTGTTCACGATGGGGTCTGAGGAGTCGGCCGAGTACGTGTATTGCCTGGACGCTGGTGACGGTTCGACGTTGTGGAAGGTGCATTCCGGGACGACGTTCAAGAACTCGTACGGCAACGGCCCGCGTGGCACACCGATTGTTGAGGGGGACCGGGTGTACGCGTTGGGTGCCAACGGCGACCTGTTGTGTCTGTCGCGGGGATCTGGTGCGGTCGTTTGGCAGGTGAACATTTTGAAGCAGTTCGGAGCCAAGAACATCATCTGGGGCGTTTCGACGACGCCATTGATCGACGGCAAGAAGCTGATCGTGCACGTCGGTTCCGAGCAGGCATCGATCGTGGCTCTGGACAAGTTGACCGGCAAGTTGATCTGGAAGACTCACGACGACGTGGCGGGATATTCCTCGCCAGTGCGAATCGACATACCCAGCGGCGACGGCGGCGACGGTCCGGTGGCTCAGTTGGTCGTCTGGTGCGGCAAGACGCTGGTGGGATTACAGCCATCGGATGGCAGCGTGCAGTGGTCCCAGGATTGGTTGACGACCGACGACATGAACATTGCCACTCCGATCTTCGAGCCATCGACGCGGACGTTGTACGTGTCGGCGTCGCGCAACACGGGCCGTTGCACGGCGTACAAGTTGACGGCGTCCGAGGGGACGGTGCGTTGCGATGAGATCTACACCAACAAGTCGATGAAGAACCATTACAACAGTTGCGTGTTGCTCGACGGGTTCCTTTACGGTTTCGACAACAACGTGATGCGTTGCCAGGAGCTGTCGACCGGCAAGATTCTCTGGACCAACCGCACGGTTGGCAAAGGCGCGGTCATTTCGGCCATGGGTCATTTGTTCGTATTGGGTGAGAAGGGTGAGATGGCGTTGGTGAAGGCGACATCCGAGTCCTACACCGAGAAGGGTCGCTTCCAGGC
>CAVOEV010000178.1:0-10207 GCA_963694825.1 Planctomycetota bacterium | reverse complement strand
GGGCATGGCGACGTGTCACGATTCAGAGACGGGCAAGTTGATTCACAACCGTGTGAGGTTTCCCAAGGGGGCTTCGTTCACATCGTCTCCGTGGGCCTACAACGGCAAGATCTTCTGCCTGGACGAGCGCGGGACGACTCATGTGATCCCCGCCGACGGCAAGTTCCGAGAGGACCGCACCAATCCACTCGGCGAACTGTGTCTTGCCACACCATCCATCGCCGGCACCCGCCTGTTGATCCGCACGGCTGCTCACGTTTACTGCATCAAGAAGTAGGTCATGCTGTGCATGACTCAGGAGCCCTCTAATGTCCCCCCCGTCTCGTGCCTCGGTCATCCTCACCACCCTGTCCACCACGCTGTCTGTCACGCTGTCTGTCACGCTCCTCGCCAGCGAAGCCCGATCTGCCGAAGCGCCCAGTCCGGCCGCTCGCCCGAATATCGTGCTGATCTTTGTCGACGATTTGGGTTGGAAGGATGTTGGTTGTTACGGCAACGACTTTGTCGACACGCCGCACATCGACCGTTTGGCGGCTGCCGGGATCCGGTTCACCGATTTCTATGCATCCGGCCCGGTCTGTTCTCCGTCTCGATGCGCTTTGCAGTCTGGTCAGAACCAGGCACGGATCGGCATCACCGATTTCATTCCTGGTCACTGGCGGCCATTTGCTCCGGTGATCACACCTCGACCGACGATGTCGTTACCACTGAGGACGGTGACGGTGGCCGAGTCGTTGAAGGCGGCGGGGTACAGGACAGGTTACGTGGGCAAGTGGCACCTGGGCACCGGCCGAAACTACCAGCCCGACCGGCAGGGCTACGACTTTTCGGCCGTCATCAATGGCCCTCATTTGCCGGGTCATTATCGGGTGGCCGGTCGTCCGGATTTGAAGCCGGGTGCGGGTCAGTATCGCACCGAGTTCGAAGCAGACCTGAGCATCGATTTCATCAAGCGAGGCAATCGCGGCGATGCTGCGGCCAAGAAACCGTTCTTCCTGATGCTGTCGCCGTATGCCGTCCACATTCCGCTGGGCGCGATGTCGGACAAGGCCGAGAAGTATCGTCGGAAGGCGGCGGCGATGAAACGCAAACTGCCTCACCCGATCTACGCTGCGATGATCGAGCACACCGACGACATGGTGGGTCGGATCGTGGCTGCGATTGAATCGGAGGGTTTGACCGACAGCACGATGATCGTCTTCACATCCGACAACGGAGGCCTTTACAAGCGGTACGATTACCAGGCGTCGGCTGACGACCTGGTTGCCACCCAGTCTCCGCTTCGAGGAGAGAAGGGGACGCTGTTCGAGGGTGGAGTGCGTGTGCCGCTGATCATCAAGTATCCGCCGATGACCAGGGCGGGAACGGTGAGTCACGAGCCGGCGATCAGCCACGATTTCTACCCGACGTTTGTCGAGTTGGCAGGTGGCCAGTTGCCCAGCAACCAGCCGATCGACGGTCACAGTTTGAAGCGGTTGCTGGTGGATCCGAAGTCGAAGTTGGACCGCAGTGCGTTGTACTGGCACTATCCTCATTACCACCACGATCGTCCGGCGAGCAGCATACGCGAGCGGGACTGGAAGTTGATCGAGTACCTGGACGGTTCGGGCGACATCAGGCTGTTCCACCTGGCGAGTGACATTGGCGAGTTACGTGACTTGTCGAAGGAGAAGTCAGGTCGAGCGGCCGATTTGAAGCGGAAGCTGGGCCAGTGGCGTCAGTCGGTGTTGGCTCGCGTGCCGTTTCCCAATGTCGGACACGACGTCAAGCGAGCGGGCGAGTGGTGGCGGTTGCGAAACAACAGCGTGATCAAGAGCCATCTGCGCAAGCGGTACCCTCAGACCGAGGCATTGCGTTAGGCGAGGTGGCGGGAAGCGGCGGTCAGTCGGCCGTCAACTTGAGCATCTGCTGTCCCAGCGAGTTGCCGAAGCGGACGAAGAACTTGCCGCTGCCCAGGTAGTGATATGGCCGGTCGCTGCCCACGACACACCACTCGGCAAAATGCTGCTGCCAGCCCTTGTAGACTTTGTAGGCGTCGTGTGAATAGACCTCGTAGCTCTCGACCGAGGCGACGTTGCCCTGGAATCCCGGGGCCTTGGCCGCGGCACGTTGGGCGACGGAGACGGCGTTCTTGCCGACGTCCTCTGCGGTCCTGTTCGTCCCCAGCACGCCGATCACAAAGGGCATTTTTGGAGTCTTGTACTCCTTGCGCACGTCCTTGATGAAGGCGATCATGTTGTCCTTGTAGTTGTCGCGGAAGGCCGGTGAAAACTGGTCGTTGAAGCCCTGGAACCAGACAAACCCCGCCATCTCGAAACCGGCGTCAGCGTCGTACTCGGGATGGTGCTTGCCCAGGTCACCCAGCACCGCGTGCACCGCCTCGTTCATCATCCGGTAGTTCAGGCCGACGTTCTTCTTGATCTCCTCGACCTTGTCACCCTCCTGCTCCTTCTCGCTCAACTCGTAAGGGCCAGCCGAGGGCGGACGGAAGTTGTAGTTCAACGACTTGCCGCCCCAGGAAGTCTTGATCAGCAGGATCGGAGCGTCGAGTCCTTCGGCAAGCGTAAGCCCGAAGCCGAACTCGGGGCCGATCTTGTCGGGGCTGCCGCCGAAACCGACGGTCAGTGGACCGGACCGACGGTTGCGGTCGGCGATCGAGGTGATGTAGACCCGTTTCGAGACCGCAAAGGCCTGCTTGATCTTCTGCGACTTCGCGTCGAATTCGGCCTGGAGCGTCTTGATCTTCGCCTTGGCCGCCGCGATTTCATCGTCACCGGTGATTTCTTTCTTGCGGATCTTCTGGTTCAGGTCGTTGCGGGCGATCATCGTAGCGATCTGATCGTCGACCATCGCCCGGGTCACGCTGGCGCCGTCCTTGAAGACCAGCTTCGCCAGTCCCCGCACCTCGGGTTCCTTGGCCGTGATGAGCGTTGGGATCGTGATGAAATTGGCATGGCCGACCATGTTGGACTGGCCGGCGAGGATGAAGACCTTCAGCGGTTTCGGCTTGGCGGCCTGGGTGGTGGCGGCCGTGAGCGAGAGGAGCGAGAGGAGTGAGAGAAAGACGGTCAGCGTGGTTCGTTTGGCCGAGAGTTTCATTGATGTGCCCGTTGAGGTTTGAGGACTGGCACTGGTCCGCCGCAGGCGGGCAGGTGCGGGTCCCCGGGGTTACTTGACGGTGTTGCTGGTACCCAGCAGTTCGTTGAGTGCCCGGTTGGTGACCCGGACGCGGTACTTGCCTTCTGAGTTGAAGCCCTGCTGAAATTGCAGTCCGGCTCGCATTTGTTCGAGAACCGGGCGAGCCTGTTCGTCGATTTCATCCAAAACGATGGCTGCCTGCAACCTTTCCCACTGGTTTCCGGTCTTCAATTCGTCAATCAGAACGGGCAGGGCTTTGTGGGGACGCTCGAGATGGCAGAGTGCTCGGGCCGAGGCGATTCGCACCGCGGCCGACTTGTCTGCCAAGCTCCGCGTGACGGCTTCTCGAGCCTTGATCTTCAGAGTCTCTGAAACGGCGGCAGATTTCCCGGCTGCCACATTGCCGACTCCGGTAGCGGCCCAGTAACGGACCGCGGCGTCGGAGGCCGAGAGTCCTTCGATCAGCTCCTCAAACCCCTTGTGTCCTCGTGAGGCTTTGGCGGCCATGCCGAACAGCAGCAGGTTCGTCTGCTTGGCATCACCCTGCCTCATGATCGAATAGCTGTTGCCCAGCTTCCGGGTCCGCTCGGTGATGATTCCCTCGGGAACCAGTCCCAGGTCACCGGTATCCCGGACCCATATTCGGTGTGCGGCTCGCATGCTGACCAACCGGCAGTGGTACGACTTATCGTCTGCCAGGTTATTGAGTTCGTGCGGATCGGCGGTGCAGTCGTAGAGTTCCTCGACCGGTTTCTTGTCCGCGAAGTATCTCTCGGCCTGCACGCTCAACTTCCCGGCCTCGTGCAACCGCCGCAGCTCGCGCATCGTGGCCCCCTTCTCGGGGGTGTTCATGTACTGGTAGAAGGTCTTCAGCGGTTCGTAGTTTCGGATGTACTTGTACTGCTTGTTTCGGACCATGCGGATGATGTCGTACCGCTCATCCATCCGGTCGCGGGCTCCGTAGACATACCGCCTGGGCCGCCCGAGGTCACGGCCGAGGAAGGCCTCGCCCTGGACGTGGCCGGGCACTTTCAGTCCGGCCAGGTTCAGGACGGTGGGTCCGAGGTCGATCGAGCTGACCAGTTGATCGGTGACGGTGCCGGGCCGGCCCTGGTTCGGCGCCACTCCGTCGGCCGCGCGGTACTGCTCGGGGATCCTGACGATCAGCGGGATGTGCGTGCCCGAGTCGTAGAGCCACCGCTTGGCCCGGGGCAGCCCAACTCCGTGATCGGACCAGAAGAAGATGATCGTGTTCTCGTAGAGCCCGTCGTCCTTGAGCTGCTGAAGCAGGTCACCGGCCCACGCATCCATGGCCGTGATCAACTCGTAGTTCCGCTTCCAGTCCTCGCGGACCACTTTCGTGTCGGGGTAATACGGCGGCAGGGTCGACAGGGCAGCCGCATCCTGGCGCTGGGCGGGTTTCAGGTTGCTGGTCACCGCCTGGTACTTGGCCGATCCGGCGATCCCGCTTTCGTGGCAGCCGGTGAAATTGAACACAGCGAAGAACGGCTGGTCCTTGTTCGGCCGCTTTCGCCAGTGTGCGTTCTTTCCCCTGGCAGCGTCCCAGGTCTCGCGAGGATGTTTGAACTGGTAGTCGGTCTTTGACTGGTTCGTGCAAAAGTAACCGGTCCGGCGGAGGTAGACCGGGAATGGCTTGATGAAGTCCGGCAGCACCGCCGTGCATCTCATGTGATGAGTGCCCAGCGTGGTCTGGTACATGCCGGTGATGATGCCGCTTCGGCAGGGCGAGCAGACTCCGGCGGTGGTGAAGGCGTGAGAGTAGCGGATGCCCTCGGTGGCGAGGCGGTCGAGGTGAGGGGTGATGGCGTGAGGGTCGCCGTAACAGGCCAGGTGCGGGCTGATGTCCTCGGCCGAGAGCCAGAGAATGTTGGGACGCGGTGAGGGGGTGTTGGGTGCTTTTGCGAGCGCGACGGCGGGGGCGAGTGTTGTGGCCAGCAGGACGGTGATTGTCGTGCGGAGGGTTGAGTGAAGGGGGTGTGGCATGGGGGCTGAGCGGGGGTGGCGGGGACAACTGCCTGCATGGTACGCGGTTGGGTGCGCAGAAGAAAAGGAGGGGCGGGCATCCGTTGGATTCGGATACCTGCCCCTCCCCGGGTCATGGGTTGGGATCTCAGCGGTTTGCTACGGAACGTCTGAGATCTGAGGGAAGAGCCGTTTGATGGCGTCGACCGAGTCGTCCTCGACGTCGGCCGCGTACCCGGCAGCACGGCGGCCGAGGTTCTGCAGGCTCGAGATAAGCTCGCGGAGCACGTCTGGAGGCACATGGCCCGAGCAGTTGATCAGCACCTCGACTCCTTCGCTGACCACACTGCGGATCGCCTGATGGGTCCGGTCGCCAAGCGACCCGATGGCACGGATCGCTCGAGCTGCCATCGCTCGAGCCCGGGCATGTTCACCAGCATTTTGAAGACGCCGGATCGAAGGCACAGCAGACTCGACCACCGCCTCCATGGCATCGGTGCCCTTGAAGGTTACCCGGACCACCTCTCGGGCGTACCGGGCGTAGATCGAGAACGGGTCGGAGCAGTGGTCGGCCCGGGCCTCGGTCGGGAGTGCAAACCCGAGTGACAGAATCGAAACACCCAGCAGCAGCAGGTTACGTTTTCGCATTGTCGTCGTCCTTTAGAACAGCGGAAGAAGGGAGAGAGAGTTGGGTGTGCTCCAGTGAATCGGAGCACCCGATCGGTGACTTTGATAAGAAGCAACCGCCGTGCCAAAGTCGCTGTTTCCGAGGACTGTTGTCGTAACCCCTTGTTTGTGGGTGGTTTAAGACCTGTAGGATTCGGTGTCGCCTGGCCAATTGAGTCGTGACCGGCGATAGACCACGTGTTGCATAATGCAACAACTGGTAAGAAGATGCTGTTAAAGGAAGGCTGCAACCGAGAAGACCGCGACCATAACGGCTCCGGCGAGCAGTTTTGAGACGGTACCGAGGACTCGTCCGATGACGGCTCCTTGGCTGGCTGCGAGACGTTCGGGTTGGCTTCGTCCTTTCCACATTTCGCCAAGGTAGGCTCCACCCCATGCTCCGGCGGCTCCGCCGAGCACGGCTCCGACGAGTGTTCCAATCAGTGGAATGACTCCGGTGAGCAGGACTGCACCGATGAGGCTGATGGCGAACGAGCCGACGAGTGCGAGCAGGATGGCTCGTCGGCTGGCGCCCTGTTTGGCTGCTCCGGCGGCCCCAGCTGTGAATTCCAACACTTCCCCGGCGACGGCCAATGCGACCAGGACACCGACCACGGTCCAGCCGATCCCGGGGCTAGAGGTTTCCGGATCGACGGGAAAGAACCAGGCCAGCCCGAGAGCCAACAGGGGGATTCCCCAGTTGCCTGGCAGTGACAGCAGGTTGGTCAGCCAGAGGAAGATCGAGCCGATCACGGCCAGTGTCGCCAGGGAATAGTAGGCAACGTCAATCATGAGGGATCGACCGAGTAGTTTTTCGGGCACTTGGTGATGGCGTGCACCTTGCGTTCGGTTTTGGTGATCGGGTGGTTTTCGGCGTCCTTGGCCAGCCTGATCATGTTGGGGTATCCCGCGGCCTGTTCGTTGGCCCATTCGCGGGCGAACCGGCCACTACGGATGTCGTCCATCGCCTTCCGGATGCGGTCCTTCATCGCTTTGTTGGGCAGTTTTTCGGCTCGGGTCAACGACCCATAGCGAGAGGTAGGCGAATGGAACCGGGCCTGTCGAACGATGCCATCCATCGCCATTTGTCGAAAGATCTCCGAGGCTTCACCCGACCCGCAGTACTCGATCAGGGCCACTTCCGGCGGGATCCCCGCTTCCACGGCCACTTCGTAGGTCAGCAGCAAGGCCTGGGTCAGCAGCGGCCACAGTCCCTGTTCGCCGAGCAGGTTGACGTCCGATTCGTCTTCGAACCGGCACTGGAACACTCCGGCCCGCGTGCATCCCACGGCCTTGGCCAGGGCCAACGCGATCTGTCGGGCCTTTCCCGAGACGTCCTGCCAGACTGCGACGAACCCCGGCACGCCCTTTCCTGCCTCGTACGCTTCACGGACCGTCACGCCCATGGCTCGAGGCGACATCATGATCACGTCGATGTCCTCCGGCGGTACGATGCACTCGAAGCGGATCCCGTAGCTGCTGGCAAAGTCCATCACCTGCCCGGGCAGCAAGTGATCCCGGATGTGCTTCTCGTACACCTGCTGCTGGATTTCATCGGGGATCGCGATGATCAGGATGTCAGCCCGCGGGACGACCTCGCGAATCGGCGCGACGTCGAAGCCATCGGCGACGGCGGTCTTGTGGTAACGGTCCTTTCGGTTGCCGATGATCACGTTGCAGCCGCTGTCGCGGAGGTTCAGTGCCTGTGCCCGACCCTGGTTGCCGTAGCCGAGCACGCCGATCGTCTTGCGGCGAATAGGCGTGATGCTGACGTCCTTGTCGAAGAGAAACTTGCTCATCAGATGGTGTTCCTTGGAGGTTTGGTGAGGTCTACTTGTTGCTGGGTGATGTGCTGCGATGAGTCAGCTGCAGGTCGGGGTGGCCAAGGTCGAGCTTGTACATGACCTGGTTGTAGTCGTAGCGGGGTGTCTTCTGGTCATTGCCCGAGAACAGGGTGGTGTAGGTGCCTTCGAAGAAGATGATCCGTCCGCCGTGCTTGTCGAAGTACGAGTGCTGCCTGGGGTTGTAGAAGCTGTACTTCTGGTGGGTGACGATTCTCCGGGCATGGGTCCATGGCCCGGTTGGTGTTTCGGACTCGGCGTACCAGACTTCTCCCAGGAACGATGATCCGAACTGCTGGTTCCCGATCATGATCCACTTGCGGCGGAATTCGTTCCAACAGACCGAGCCTCGGTGGATGAGGATCGGCTTTCCATCGTCGTCGTGCAATTGGAATAAGCCTTCGCGCGGCTTGATTCGCTCCTGCTTGATCAGTCGTGCCTGCAGTTGTGGCGTGAATGGGACCGTGTCGGGCTTCCAACTCCATTCCAGTGTTTCTCCGGTGCGTACAACGTCGAGGGACATCTTGTGGCTGCCTTTTGCCAGGCAGGTGTACGACTGGTAATTCGAGAGATCGGCCAGTTTCTTAGCGGTGGCTTCGACCCGGACCAGCGGAAACGGGTCGCCGAAATAGACGTATTCGACGCCGTTCTCGGTTCGTTTCAGCGGGTGTCCAAAGGGAAACAGGGGTGCCTGGAGATCGAATTCGACGACCTTGACCCATTCCTGCTTGCTGTCGTCAAATTCGATCAGGCCGCGCTGATAGACGGTCAGCGGGGGTTTGATTTTGATGTACATCCCGAAGAGCCGTTCGTGGCCGCGGTTGTCAGTGAGCGTGACGAGCCCGTTGATCCAGGTCGGTCCCTTGCCCGGCAGCTTGGCGGTGGGCTTGGCAAAGCCGCCCGGGCCCAGGAAGTATTCAAGATCGACGCCCTTCTCGGGATCGAGACCACCGTCGCCGGGTCGTTTCGAGATGGCGCCGGGGACATGAAAATTGCCCAGTGGATACGACGGTCGGTTCGTATCGCCCCAGAACCAGTAGATGCGGTTCCGGTAGAGTGCCGTGACCACGCTGTCGGATCCGAAGACCTGGCCGTTGAGTACCGGTTGGCGGGTTGGGGTTCGGTGCCCCAGCAGTTGGCTGTCGCCATAGATCCCGGCCCCGGTCACCCGGTAGATGCGTTCGGCGATGTTCAGCCGCCGGATCTTCAGCGTGGCCTTGCCACCGGGGGTGACCTGCAGTCGGGTACCCCGGTAGCCGAATCCGTCCTTGGCGAATTCGTAGCCGTGGCTGCTGACATGGAAGAACACGCGCTGGTTCATCAGTCCCGGTTCGTGAAAGGCGACGCGGCCGGCCGAGTCGGTGTAGTAGCTGATGTTGTTGACGGTCTTCAGTTGGACCAGCGGCACGCCTCGCCCTGTCGCCTGGTCGATGACGTGGATTTCGAAGTAGCGAGTCTCTTCGGCTGCCAAAGCGTTGGCCGCTACGCACCCGGCCAGGAGTGCCAGTGCGGTTCGAGTGACGAGCGTGGTGCGGGCGATTGATGCCATGATCTGTTCCGGCTCTTGAATGGGCTTGGGCACGGTCTAGCGAGCGGGCGTCGACTCGGGGCGGTTCTTCAGGTCGAGCCACATTTTCATTGTTCGCGAGACGAGTTCGGCGGCATCCTGTTGCACGAAGTGGCCCGAGCCGGGAACCGTAACCAGCGTCAGGTCCTTCTCGACCCATTGCCAGGTGTCGTTGAGTGCCCCTGGCAGCAGGGCTCGATCGTTGAGCCCGTGGAACATCAGCACGGGGGCCTTGACCTTCACGACCGGCGACGTGTCTTCCTTGTATGGCAGCCGCGGGTAGTTCCGCTTGTAGTAGTTGAGCATCGCTTCGAAGTCGGATCGCTTGAACGCTTCGACGTACCTGGCCCGGGCCGCCTTGTCCCGGACCCATCTCGAGAGTCCCTCGGCGGAAAGCATCCTGTGGGCTCCGGCCAGTTGGAAGGCCCGGGCGTAGGCACTGTTCTTTTGTTGCTGGGGGTTGTTGGCCAGTTCTCGCGAGAGGCCTCGGGGGTGCGGCAGGTTGAGGATGATCAGGCGGCTGCATTGCCCGGGCAGTGCCATGGCGAACTGCCACGCGACCATGCCACCCCAGTCGTGACCGACGATGGTGGCCTGTTTGGCACCGGCGTGCTTGATGACCGCTGCCACGTCGCCAACCAGCAAATTGATACTGTACTGCTCGACTCCCTTTGGCTTGTCGCTGCGGTTGTAGCCGCGCATGTCGAGAGCCACGACCTGGTAGTCCTTTGCCAGGGCCTCCATCTGGTGACGCCACGTGTACCAGAAGTCGGGGAAGCCGTGGATCATCACCACCAGGGGACCCTTGCCGATCGTGACGTAGTGGATCTTCACCCCGTTGCTGTCGGCCTCGGCGTGCTTCACCCGTTCGTGTAGCGGACGGGGGGCGGTGGCTGCGGTGGCTGCGGTGGCTGCGGTGGCTGCGGTGGCTGACAGGCACAGAAACAGGACCAGGGTGGTGAGGCATTGAAGTGGGTGTGTCATGATGGGTCCGTTGTCAGTGTGTGAAAGT
>CAVOEV010000177.1:0-10294 GCA_963694825.1 Planctomycetota bacterium | reverse complement strand
GATTTGAGGGTGTCGGACACTCTGACGGCGAATGCCGGTACCGAGTTGCCCGTGATCGAGTTTCCTCGACCGATGGTCGGCCTGGCCGTCGAACCCAAGAGCCAGGCGGACCAGACGAAGATTTCCGGGGCATTGCAGAAGATCGAGGACGAGGATTCGACATTCCGGGTCGAGCGGCAGGCTCAGACCAAGGAAATGGTGATGATGGGGATGAGTGAATTGCATTTGCAGGTGATCGAGAACCGGATGGCCAGTCGGGACCGGGTCGAGGTGGTAACGCGGGCTCCGAAGATTCCCTATCGCGAGACGGTGAGTGGTTCGGCCGAGGGGAGTTATCGTCACAAGAAGCAGACGGGTGGAGCCGGCCAGTTTGCCGAGGTGCATTTCAAGGTCCAGAGTCTCACTCGGGATCTTGGTGAGCCGGACGAGTTTTTCATCAAGGCGAATTTCGAGAACCTGAGGTCATTTCATTACGACGACGATCTGAACTACAGTTTCATCGACCGAGTGACTGGCGGTTCGGTGCCCAACAACTTCATTCCGGCGGTGGAGAAGGGGGTCCGCGAGAGGATGGAGCAGGGGGTGATTGCGGGGTTCCAGGTCCAGGACTGCACGTGCGAGTTGTATTTCGGCAAGGATCACCCGGTCGACAGCAACGAGACGGCGTTCAAGACTGCGGCCAACCGATGTTTTCGCGAGGTGTTCCTGCAGGCAAGCCCGGTTTTGCTCGAGCCGATCGTCAAGTTGGAGATCACCGTTCCGGATGCCTTCCTCGGCGACATCACCAGCGACCTGAACACTCGTCGCGGTCGGATGGAGGGGATGGACAATGCCGGAGGCGGTTTCCAGGTGGTGTTGGCGAAGGTTCCGTTGGCCGAAGTGACCACGTATTCGCGGTCGCTTTCGAGCATGACCGGCGGCGAGGGGTCCTACAGCTACGAGTTCAGCCATTACGAGCAGGTGCCGCCTCAGGAGCAGTCCAAGATCGTGGCTGCTGCCGCCAAGCGGTCTGACGACGACGGCGGCGAGTCGGGCTGATTACCGTCGTCGGCGTCTCAGGATCGACCGTTGCCAGGTCTCGAGTTGGTGCGAGATGGCACGTGGAGTGAGTCCGACGATGTCTCGCCGCGGCGTGATGTTGGGGCGTCGGCCGCCGATTTCGTCTTCGAGTCGTTGCAGCCAGGGTGGGACATCGATTCCCGAGCCGTGAGTCAGGTCGAGGTATTGGTCGACTTCGTCCTGCAGTTTGTTGAAGGCTGTCGACGAGTCACGTCGTGCTCGGGCATCATCTCGAGCGGTCTCGACCAACGATCTCATGCGGTTGACCGCCAGCGGTCTCAGAAACCGTTCGGCCAACCGGTCGGCCAACGCCGGGAGTCTCATGCCCCACAGTGTTTCGAGTTGTGCGAGTCGTTCGAGGTGCAAGTCGGCACTGCGTCGGACACCCTGGCTGCAGATATCTTCCCAGACGGTCGCCAGCCAAGGGAGTGGTCCTTGAGAGAGAACTTCGTGAGCGATTTCCGACGGCGTGAAATTCCAGGCATCGCGGTCGTAGTTGGCTTCGAGTCTGAGGAAGTCGAGCAGGCAGTGGATCTTTTCTCCGTAGTCGGATTGTGTGGTGGTGGTGTTGTATTCGATGAATCGGGAGTAGCGATCGATGATGGTCTGGTAGATGAGTTGCAGGATGTGAGCCGCGTGTTCTCGATCGAGTGTTCCGTCTTGGAGGTCGTCGACGAGTTGGCTGTGAGCCAGGGGATCCTCGGCGACTTCGGTTTCGAGGTGTTCGAGCAACCAGTCGGTTCCCTGGTGGAGGATGGTGCGGACGTGCCCGAGAGTGAGTTTGGGAGCGGCGAACAGTTGGCTGCCGTAGGCGGTGATGAAGTTTTTGACATCCTGCCAGGTGTCATCGGAATCGATGGCTTCGGCGGCTGCCAGTCGCGTGCGGCTGCTGTGTCTGAGCCAGGGGATCTGAAAGCGATCGACAATTTGTCGGACGGCATCGAGCAGTCGTTCGTCTCGATCGAGACCCGAGCGGGAGGAGCGTTGATCGGGTCGTCGCGGGCGTCGCGGCAGTTGAGCCGGGTGGGGGTTTCTTATTTGTCGAGGTCGAATCCGCGGTGTATTTGCGGGCAGTTCGGTGCGTGAGTGCGAGCGTTGCGTTTGGGGCCAGGCGGGTGCAGCCTGGCAGACGGCCTCGAGGGTATGTCGCAGTGCCTGTCGAAACAGTCGGTCGGATTCGGTGACGGCGGCGCCGTCGGGTCGTGACGTGCGTTCCATGTGGAAGGCGGTTCTGAGCACCTGTGAGGTTTCTCGAAGCAGGCCCAGCCTGGGCAGGTGTTCGACGAGGAACTGCAAGTCGGCATGTCGAGTGCGAGCGGCGAGCATTTGGTGCGGGTCGCCACCGGCATCGAGTGGGACATAGAGCAGGGGTTGGCGTGCGAGGCGTCTGAGTACAACGGGCAGGGCGGTTCGGATGGTGGCCGTATCGCCGTGGATGACGGCTCCGGCGAGTAGTCTCCAGAGCCGATCGATTCGGCGATCGC
Source organism: Planctomycetota bacterium (assembly GCA_963694825.1). GTDB lineage: Bacteria > Planctomycetota > Planctomycetia > Planctomycetales > Planctomycetaceae > UBA8437. The sequence continues at coordinate 7,751 of CAVOEV010000177.1, read as the reverse complement.
CGTCGCGTGCTTGAGACGGTGCGAGTCCTCTGAGCATCAACTCGGCACGGCGTGCCTGCACGTGGACGCTCATCACGACCTGCAGCAATTCGTACTTGGTCTGCATCTGCACATCGAATTCGACGCCCGAGTCGCTGTATCCCGAGGGGGTTGGGATCTGTTGTTGCCAGATGCCGTCGAGCAACGCGAGCAGTTCCTTCTGCATGGTGTGGGCCTGGCGGGTCCAGTTCCTGGCCTTGTCGGGATCGAGACCGGGCAACTGGGGTGCTCCGGCGACAACCTGTTGCCAGAGCCGGGCGATCGATTCGAGGAATTTCAAACGAGGCACCAGTTCTCGGTACAGGCTTTCGAATTCGGTCGAACCCGGCAGGAAGCCTTCGTCGAGCAGTTCGCTTTCGAATCCGTCGTCGGCGCTGTCGCGGAAGGTGACATCGTCGTAGGCGGCCGAGAACAGGGTTTCGGAATCGTCGTCATCGAGACCGTCGTCGTCGTCGATCAACTCGTTCTCGAATTCGTTGTCGTAGTCCAGCAGCGGGCCATCCGATTCGGCCTGCCACCCGGATGGCTCCTCGACCGGACTCTCTCCGTCCTCCTCTCCGTCCTTCTGTCCGTCCTTCTGTCCGTCCTCCTGTCCGTCCGAATTCAGTCCGATCGAGTCGAGGAGTTCTTCGAGTGGAGTGTGTTGTGTGGGCGAGGCGAGACCGACGAGTTGGTCGTCGAGTCGAGGGACGTTCCAGTAGGATTCGGCGTTGGCTTCGAGCACGGCGAAGAAGCGTTCGACCATCCGGGTGTGTGGATCGGAGGGTCGGACGTGATCGGGGTTGGTGGCGAGTTCGAGCCATCGTTGGAGCAGGCTGGCGATGCTGGTGTGCTGTCCGGCGAGGTCACCGGGCGGTGCGTGGTTGAGCCATTGCATGAGCAGTCCGAGCGTGGCTGGCAGGTCTCGTCGTTCGAGCAGTGCGTCGACGATCTGAGCGTAGGCCGGTCCGGCCTGGAATCTCGAGAAGTCTTCGACCTGCTGCGCCCAGAACGCCAGGTCGCCTCGAGCCGCTCCGGCCGACTGCCACGTCGCCAGCACTCGGGCGGCTTGCGAAGCGGACCACCAGCGGCGGACTCCGGATTCGGCATCGAGGTCGACGACGATCGAGGCTCCGTAGCCATCCCAGTTCAGTGCGAGGCTTTGGAAGTCGTTGTTGAGTTGATCGACAAGTTTCTTGTGTCCTCGCGCGGCGGCTTCCGAGAGTGCGGTGCCGTAGGCGGAAAACAGTCCTTCCATCAGTGTCAGCAGATCCTCGAGTCGCACGTCGGGGATCACGTCTTCTCGGGAATGAAACAGCGGGAATTGGGCTTGAAAGCCGAGGTAGTTCCAGGGGTCCGGCAGTGCTCCGCAATCGATGCCTCGATCGAGCAGTTCTCGTGCTTCGGAGAGAAGCTTACGAGCCTTGAGCAGGTCGCCTCGTTCGGCACTCATTTCGGATGCCGTCAAGGCGCATTGGATTTCGCAGCCGAATCGAATCGAGGCGGCCGGGATCGATTCGGCCTGTTGCAAAGCGGCGATGGGGAAACCCATGCGAGCGTAGAGCATGGCCAGTTGGCGGTGCTGAATCTGCCGGGCTCCGTAGCTCGCGAGGTAGAGGTTGAGTTGTTGTCGGACGTGTCCGAAGGGTTGTTGAGTGCGGCTGGCCAGTTCCCCGAGCAGTTCGGCTCGGTCTCCTTCGGCCCGCACGATGTGGGATTCGTAGAAGGCATCTCTGAGCCGTGCGACGACCGGCAGCAGGGTGGTCAGCGAGACATTGGAGTCGTGAGTATCGGGGCCGGCTCCGCTGATTGCCGAGGCCATCAGCACGGTGCCGGCCAGCACGATCGCGGTGTCTTCGAGCACGGCGGCGGGATCGGCACCATCGGCGACCATGGCTTGGGTCCAGTCGACGAGTGCATCGAGGATAATTTGTCTGAGAATAAAGCGTCGGTAGAAGCCCTTGGTATCGATCTGGTGCGGGTCCCACTCACCGAACATGTAGGTGGTCCGCTTGTTGACCGGGTGCAGGTGGTCGTGAGCCCTGAGGTCGACGGCCAATTCGTCGAGGTGTGAGGGGTCAAAGTGAGCGATGAGCAGCAGTTCGGCGGGCGTCTCGTCGAGCACTTCGATCGAGCGGGCGATCAGGTCGTGGTAGGGTCCGACGGCGGCTCCGGCTCCGGCGAGGAACAACGGGGCGGGGCGATACCGTTCGTGCGGGTACGGTTCGCAGAACTGGTCGTTTTCGAGGACGGCTACGGGACGGTAGCCGAGGAAATCGTTGAGTTGATCGAGGGCCGATTCGAGGAGGGGTTCGACGTCGTCCCAATCGGGTCCCTGGGCGAGAACCGCTTCGAACATCTTCACCAGCAGGAAGGGTTGTTCGAAGTCGAGCTGGTCCAGGTGGTGCAGCAGGTCCTGGTGATGGTGTTGATAGAGCGGTGCCAGTCGGTCGAAGACGAGTTCGATGACGGCGGCGGCCTGTTGGCTGTCGGCCAGGGCCGGGGAGGTGTTCGAGAGTGTCTGGAGAGATTCGTTGAGTTGCTGACCGACCTCGTGCCAGCAGCCAACGCTGCCGAAGTGTTGGCAGAGTCGATTGAGGTTTCCGGCGAAGGCCGGGTCGTTGGTTCCGCCCGAGAGGTTGATGTAACCGAGGATCTCGGCGATCAACTCGGGTAACTCATCAGGATGGGCGGAGCGGGATGCGGTCATGAATGTCGGGCCGGGAGTCGCAGGAGACTGCGTGGTCGACCGGGTCGATTCGACTATAGCGATCTGAGTGCTTGTCGAAAGTGTGAGCTGGCCTGAGTGAGACGGGTTGCAATCGACCGACGCGTATGCGACTCTCCTCACGACATTTCTAGCGCCCAGGCCTGTTGCTACGGCGTTCCGTTTGCCTTGGGATCCGGAATCCGCCTGATGGCCGAAGAGACTCAGAACTCAGACAGCACGATTGAAGCGGGTGCTGCTGCCGAGGACACGTCCGACCGTCAGTTCGAGGCTCCGAGGCTGGGTTCTCGGGAGATGCCCGAGTGGAACACGGGCGAGTTGATCGAGGCACCGGTGTTCACGTCGCGAAACTGGTTCGCGTTGTTGGGGCCGGGTCTGATCATGGGTGGTTCGGCGATCGGTGGTGGCGAGTGGTTGTTGGGTCCGAAAGTCACGGGAGTGTACGGTGGCGGCCTGCTGTGGTTGGCCACTTTGAGCATTCTTGGCCAGGTGCTCTACAACATCGAGATCAGCCGCTACACGCTCTACACCGGTGAACCGATCTTCACGGGCAAGTTCCGCATGATGCCCGGCCCCCGCTTCTGGGTGGTTGCGTATCTGCTGTTCGATTTCGGCAGCATTTTCCCCTATCTGGCCGCCAACGCAGCGACTCCGGTAGCCACTCTGATTCTGGGTGGGAACATACCGCAGCCGGACAAGTTGCCGTTCTACGAGTTGATGTCTCACAACTTCGACTGGTACCTGATGAAGGGGCTGGCCTATGCCATTTTTCTTGGGGCGTTGGTGCCGTTGCTGTTTGGCGGCAAGATTTACCGATCGCTGAAGGTGGTGATGACCTTCAAGCTGATCGTCGTCTTCGGCTTTCTGTTGTTCTTGGCCTTTGGGTACTCGAAGCTGTCGACCTGGAGCGAAATCGGCCAAGGGTTTGTCAGTTTCGGCACTGTCCCGGTGCTTCGGGGTGAGGACACCAACGGCAATGGCGAGCTGGACGCTGGAGAGGACTGGGACGGTGACGGCCGGCTGGATGTGATCGAGCAGCAGACCGACAGTGATGGGGATGGAGAGACGGACGGTTTTGTCGACGAGGACGGCGATGGATACCGGGACGGCCGGAATGTCGACAGCCTGTGGTCGATGTTTTCGGGCAGCAGCAGTTTCAAGGACATCGACTTCACGATGGTCGGGTTCATTGCCGCACTGGCTGCGATTGCCGGATCGGGTGGACTCTCCAACACTCCTGTCAGCAACTACACCCGTGACCAGGGCTGGGGGATGGGTCACCACGTCGGTGCGATTCCGAGTGCTTTTGGAGGTCACGACATCGAGTTGTCTCATACCGGCACGGTGTTTGAAGTGACCGAGGAGTCGTTGCCTCGTTGGCGCGGCTGGTACAAGCACGTGGCTCGAGATCAACTGGCGATCTGGCTGCCGGCCTGTTTCATCGGCATCGCATTGCCAGCCATGCTTTCGATCCAATTCCTGAGCTATGCCGACGCCGACAAGGGTGAAAGCTGGGCGATGGCGGTCTTGACCGCCGAGGGAGTTCAGAAGGTTGTTTCGAGCGAATCGGGCGAGGGGCTGGGAACGTTCTGCTGGTTCATGACGATCTTTTGCGGTTTCCTGGTTCTGGCTCCGACCATGTCGTCATCGGCCGACGGGATCATCCGTCGCTGGGTCGATGCGTTCTGGACGTCGAGTGCGAAGTTGCGAGAGATGGATCCGAAGCACATCCGGGTGGTCTACCTGAGAGTGCTGATGTGTTATGCCATCTTCGGCTGTTTTTCCTTGTCGCTGGATCCCGGCATGCTGATCAAGTACGCCACGATGTTCTTCAACGTGGCATTGGGTGTCAGTTGCTGGCACACGGTGGCGATCAACAGCAAGCTGTTGCCGCGTCCATTGCGGCCTCACTTGGTGATCCGTGGCCTGATGATTCTTTCGGGCGTTTATTTCTTCATGCTAGGCACTCTCGCCGTGCTCAAGACCACCGGTTTGCTCGACATGATCACCGGGTGAATTGGTCTTCGAGTCAGCGGTCTCGACGGGTTTTGGCCGTCTGAGGGGCGAGGCGTCGTGTTGACGCTGTCTCGGGTTGGCCCGAAAAGGCTCAATCGCGTGCTCCGGTTGCGCCGACTCTATCGAATATGCGAACGGCCACAGCCGCCCGTCGCGGGGTGGTCTGCGCCGAATGGCTTCGCATCGATTCACAGTCAAGGCGAGCGACCGGGGATACGATGACCAAAGACAAAGCCGACCGAGCCACCACAATTCTGGATGGTCCCGTTGCGGGTGATGACCGAGCGGCACCGATGCCGTTAGCAGTGAATGGATTGTCGTCTGGCCGAACCCCATTCGGGCGACTGATCCGTTCTCCGATTCTCTGGGGTGTTCTGGCCACCTGGGCCTTCTACCAGGCCATTCCCTATTCGCCATTCGCAGCCGAGTTGCTACAGCGGTATTTTTGTGCTCATCCACTGGAGTACGCCACGGCGACGTTGTTTTTCGTTGGGATGGCGGTGCTGGTGATGCGATTCGGCGGTTCGTGGCGTGATGCTCGAGCCGAGCGAGGCTTGGTGCTGCCGGAGACATCGGATGCGGGTGGGGACAGATTGGCTGGTTGTGTATCACGAGCTGTCGGTCTCGGAGAGCATGCCGCCGGGTGGCCTGCATCTCAGCGTCGTCGCCGGTTGCTCGAGTTGTGCACATTTGTCACTCGCCGAGGCGGCGGCGGCGACGGGGTCTCTGATCACGGCCGTTTCCTGGCCGACCAGGCCGCCGAGCAGCTTCACGAGAGTTATTCGTTGGTTCGGACCATCACCTGGGCGGTGCCGATTTTAGGTTTTCTGGGGACGGTGGTGGGGATCACGATGGCGATTGCCAACGTGACGCCCGAACAATTGGACACGTCGCTCAGTGAAGTCACCGACGGTTTGGCCGTCGCATTTGACACAACCGCCCTGGCTTTGACCCTCTCGCTGGTGCTCGTCTTTGTCTCGAACGCCACTCAGCGGATCGAGCAATCGCGGCTGGCGGCGATCGAGTCGTGGAGTTTACGTGAGGTGGCACCTCGTCTGGCGGGTGCTGAGCGTTCGGAGGGACTGGGTGTTGTGTTGCGTGACGCCGAGCAGCAGGCGGCTCGGGAGTTGCTTGCCGAGTCGGAAGCGTCGATTCGCCGGCAGTCTCAACTCTGGGACCAGTCGCTTGAAGATCTCCGCCAACGCTGGGTGGAAACGCTCGAGCGTCAGACGTCCGAATTTGAAGCGAAGCTGGGCCTGAGTTTGCAGCAGGGCCTGGAACGGGGGTTGTCCGCACACGATCAGAAGCTCGAAGGGCTTCGTGTCGAGTGGCTGGAGTCGTGTCGGGAGGTCACCGACGCGTTGGTCAGCACATCCAATGGTTTTGCCGAGTCACTGGTTGGCGGAATCAGTGACTGTGTGGCGGCGGTCAACCGATCGACCGAAGCGGTCCAAGGGCAGCTTGGGCAGCTCGAGCACCAGGGTGAGTTGTTGTTGCGGGTGATCGGTCGTGAAGAGGAGTTGGTGGGTCTTGAGAAACGGTTGGCCGATAACCTCGAAGCGGTTCGGACGGCCGAGGTCTTCGAGCAGGCGTTGATCAGCCTGACGGCCGCGGCCAACCTGTTGTCGGCTCGAGTGGGCACGAAGGCTGCCTGAGCCAGTTGGGCGGCGAAGAGCGTGCGGTTGAGGGCAGGGGTAGGGGTAGGGGTAGGGGTGGGGGTGGGGGGACGATGACCACACGACGGATTGGAAACTCGGTATCGCTGTTCCCGTTTCTGGCGGTGTTGGTCTGCGCGATGGGGGCTTTGATCTTTCTGTTGTTGATCGTCACTCGGCAAATCCGTGCCGAGGCTCGTGCCGAGGTGGCACGGCCGGTGAGAGTCGAGTCGAGTCCAGCTGCGGTGATTGTGGCTGAGGAGAGGACGACGGAGGAGTTTCGTCTGGTTGATCCATTGCGGCCGGTGTTTGACGCGGTGGCGGCGGTGGCGGTCGATTGGGGCGGGATGCTGGATCGGTTGTCGGCCCGTCTGGGAGTTGGCGAACTCGAGTTGGTTCGAGCCCGCGAGGCGGTTGCGATGGCGGAGAGTCGTCTGCGGGCGGTGCAGACGGAACGTGTTGTATTGCGTGAGGCGGAGGCGGAATCTGTTGGACGGCGAGAGGAGTTGGAGTCGAGTTTGAGTCGATTGCGTGGGCGTGCTGATGAGTTGTTTGTGCGGCTTCGGCAGAAGCGATTGGCGGCGAGTGAGTTGGCGGCCGCGAGCGAATTGGCCGAGAGTCAGTATGTGTTCCTTCCCTTTGACAGCAGAACGGGAACTCGCCGCCGTCCGATCTTCATCGAATGCCATCCCGACCGGATCCAGTTTGCGTCCGAGAAGATCAACTTGACGGCCGAGAACCTGGCCGGAGCCGGCCGCCATGACAATCCGTTACTGGCTGGAGTGCAGGCACTGGTGGACCATTGGTCGCAAACCGACCGCGCGGCCGGCCTGGACTCTCAGCCACCGTACGTATTGATGGTGGTCCGGCCTGGTGGGATTCATGCGTATTACCTGGCACGGAAGTTGTTGAGTCGACTCGAGGCTCCGATCGGTTACGAGCTGGTTCCCGAAGCGATGCCATTGGCGTGGCCCCAGGAGGACATTGAGGCGACTGCGGTGTGCCGCGAGGCGATCGAACGGGCCGAGGTGCGGAGGGTGCGGAGGGTGCGGAGGGTGCGGAGAGGATCGGGTGTGGTGGAGAGAGGATTTGGGGGGGACGGATCGGGAAGCCCTGTGGCGGTTTTGGACGGGAGTTCAGGGACGAGTCGTCGTGCCGGGGATAGAGGAGTGAATGGGGACGGTGCTGGCGGTGGTCGCCGGACTGGAACTGGAACTGGAACTGGAACTGGAACTGGAACTGGAACTGGAACTGGAACTGGAACTGGTGCTGGTGCTGGTGCTGGAACTGGTGCTGGAACTGGTGCTGGAACTGGTGCTGGAACTGGTGCTGGA
>CAVOEV010000176.1:2500-10357 GCA_963694825.1 Planctomycetota bacterium | reverse complement strand
CTCTCTTGCCGCCAGTCGAAAATGCCTGGCCCTTAGCGGCGGAAACTGAATGTCGCCATGCCGACGATGCTGCTGAAGACCGCGTTCACACTCACGCGAACGTAACGCCGGTCACCCGACACCACCGCCAACGCCGTGCTCGCCACTCCCTCAGACAACATCGACACCACCGGAGTGTATCCCACGCCGGGGACCACTCCGCGTCGACCTGATCCCGCATCACGCCCGGTCGATGGCCCGAAACGGAACGGACGACCGCGACGTCGGCCACTCCGGGCCGCAGCAAAGTCGTCGCTCGAACGGGGCAGGGGGTCCGACAACTTCTCGCGACGGCCCCGCTGAAGACTCAGACGCACCACCTTCTTGCGACTGTCGAAGACGACCGGGTGAGTGTGAACCTGCTCATGGTCAGTCCCCACGTAACGACGGACAATCAACTGAGCCCGCTTGCCAACAATGTCGCCGTCGACATGACTGATCGTCATCCGGTACTCGCCCGCCGCCGCAAATGCACACACATACTCCTCGTAACAGTTCCGCTGCACCGGACCAAATCCGTCGTGAACCAAGACGCCTCCGGATCGAGTCTGCCGGAGATCGAAATGGCAGACGGTGCCCAATGGCTCGTCGACCTGCAGATCCAGCTCGCCAGGTCCGTTCCACGAAAGTGTGACGACGAGATCTCGCTGGCGAGCCGCCGCAACAGCCTGCTCCATCTCCACAGCACGTGACTCGTCGCCCGCCTTGCGAAGACCCAACACCGCGTCACTCGCCGCAGCAACCGCCGCGATGTGACGACGACGGTAATTCGATCCCCACGTGTACGTCAAAATGCCCGTCGCTGCCCACTGGATCGCATCGTGATCCCGCATCCGCTCGGCCAACTTCAAACCCAATGCGTACGGTTCCGGACGGCTTGGCGACAACCGTGACGCCTGCCGATACAAGGTCAGAGCACTGTCGGTGGATCCGAATCGGACCAGGTAGGCTGCCGACAACAACATGTTCGGCACATCCGACGCCGTGAAATCGACTCGCGACAACAGGACTCGCTCGATCTCAGCCTGAGGCCGACCCGAGATCTGCATCGACATCGCCAGCACGTCGTACATCCAAGGCTGCGACTGGCCCGCAATCAACGCCTCGTTGATCGCCGCCAGCACGTGCTCATGCTTCCGCTCTCGATGCAGACGCAACACCAACGTCGTCAAGGCCGTCGGCGACGGACGCTCGGTCGCAAAAAATGCCCGCCACACCTCTTCCGGAGTTCCCGACTCGAGATCCACTCGAAGACCACTGCGACGATCGAACAGACCACCGGTTGCCGTCTTTGTAACTGGCTTGACCGAAGGCTTCGCCGCCGGCCGGGCCGCTGGCTGCGACCGAACCGGCTGTTTGCGAGGCTGGTTACCTAGCTTGATGACAGGCTGATTACGAGCCTGGGCGAGAACTTGGGCAGGCTGCGATGGCTGGGGCGACCGCTCTAGCGGAGGACCCGTTTTTTTTTACCGACGATCGGCCGAGTCAAAGGCGATCGAGACTGCGGCGGGATGCTCATCATGCCCATGCCGCCACCGCCGCCCATTCCACCACCACCCATGCCGCCGCCACCCATGCCGCCGCCACCGCCACCCATGCCGCCGCCGCCGCCGCCGCCACCCATGCCGCCCGAGCCTCCGCCCTGAGGCGTTTGCACAGGGATGACCAAGTCTGCGACCGGGTAGACTCGAGTGCTCATCATCTCCTCAGCCCTCGTCTCGGTCGTGATTCGCATCACTTCGTCCTGGATGACGTAGGTCAAGGCCATAGGTTCGAGGATGATCTTCAGGGCGCTGCGGAGCGAGATGCCCGACAGCGACATGTTGATCGGTTCATCCGGCTGGATCCCCTCGTCCAACAACGCCTGGTCATCGAGAATGATCTGGATGTTGTGTTGCTGCTTGAGGTAGTCGACGACATCGGTCAACGGCAGGTCGACGAATTCAAACTCGGTCTCGTCGTCCAATGCCCGGACGATCCGTTCCTCGACCTTGCTGTAGTTGTGCAGGTCGACACTGGCCCACTTCTTGCGTTCCTCGGTCAGCCGACGCCAGACAGCTGCGTCGGGGTAGCGGATCGGAGGCTCGTCGGGGAAGGGGACATGGGAGAACTCGACCTGCTCGAGTACACCCAAGAACCGGTCGGCGCGAAGGTTACGGAGATGATAGGCCATGTCCAACTGGCTAGCCGCCTCGGCGGAAAACCGTGCGGCCGTCGCTGCTCCATTACCAGGCCGCAACTCCAACGCACCCTGGGCCACGTCCTCGGCTTCGGCAAACGCGTCGCGGTTGCCTCGAGGCGCTTCGACGTAGAGCAGATGAGCCACCTGCTTGAGCAGACGCTTCATCCGTTCGTCGTCCCGCTCCAGGTCCGTCTCGATCCGCATCTGACTCTCACGGGCCGCCACAGACTGCTGACGCTCCTGCCTCTGATTCTCGAAATGCTCTTCCGATATCTCGACAAACCGCTTCAGGTTCGACAGCCGACGCAACAGCTCGGTGCGGACGGCTGGATCGATGTCCGTCGTGCCACGAACCGTGCCCAGGCCACGCTTGATCTGAGTCAAGGCCGCTTGAGGCTCGGTCGCCGCGCGGGCTCGAGATTCCTCGAGCAATCGCTCGACCTGCAATTGCAGCTTCTGAGTGCGGATCAGGATCGCTTCCTGAGCCTGCTGGATCGGATCGCTTGTCTCGGCCGTGCCCGCGGCCGGTTGAGCGGCCGGGGCCGGCTGAACGACTGCCAACGTGGTGTCGCCGATTCGACCGGCCGATTCGGCCTGCACCGACTCGCTGGCCCCCAACAGCACAGCAGCTCGGACGTTGTCCGGGTCCAGACCGCGAACAGACAGGCCAATCCGCTCGGCTTCATGGAAATTACGAATCCGCAGAGCGTTTTCGCCCTGGCGAAGCAAGCCGTCAAGATGCGAATCGAACTCGTGACGGGCCGTCTTCAACATCTCGCGACCAGCCAACGCCACGGTGAATCCGTCGGTCGACTCAGCACCACGGTACAACATCGCCAGAAATGCGTTCCCCGCCTCGGCCGACAATGTGCCAACTCGCCACTGCACATCGGCCGTGCCTTCGGAATGAGACATCCAGCCCGAGACGATTGTTCCGGCCTGCAACTGACCGCGGCCGACGTAGATCGTCCGGCGATCGGTCCGCAACGGCAACGCTTCAGCCGGCAACAACGTGATCCCCTCAGGTGCACTCAGCTTCGACGGGTAGGTCACGCGAGCGTGAATCGAGGTGGAAATGCGACGGCCAATGCCGGCGTCGTCCGACTTGCGACCGCGATCGACCAGCACTGTGCCGCCGGTCTGCTGAGCCATCACGCCCAACACCTGCAGGTCCAGACGCGGACCGACTCCGTAACTGTGGATCGGCACATGACGGTTGCGGAAACGAGTCAACAACGTCTTCATGTCCGCCACATCAACCAAGTCGGCACTGCTCATGCCGTCGCCGATGTAAAGCACGCTGCCAGGTCGCTTGGCGGAATTTGTGGTCAAGGCCGATGCCGCAGTTTCTAGGGCCGGCACCAGACGAGTCGCTCCCAATGGGGCACGACGGCCAAGACGCGTGACCGCATCACGCACGGCATCCGAATCGATGGCACTGAAGGTCGAATTCAATGAGGTCGTCTGTACGTCGACGGCAAACAATCGAACCCGGTCGACGCTCTCAAGCGAACCGAGTACGCCCGCCAGGACCGACAACGATTGGACACGGTGCGAACCGGTCTGGCTGGCCGACGTGTCGATCAGGATCACCACGTCGTGACCCGACACCGACCGAGACTCGCCAGTTGACTCGGGCGCCAACAACGGCAAAGCGAAATACGTCTCGCCGTCCGGGGCCGTGTAACGCACGACATCGACGGTTCGGACCGACGCTGCCCGTGTCACCGTTGAAGAGGTCACCAGGACAAGAGTTGCCAGGATGGACCACAAGGACGCTGTGCTTCTCAACCGCATGCCGTAACTCCCGAGTTCAAAGGCGAAACGATCTCGCTCGTTGGAACGTTCTGTAAACTGCTCGGTCCGGATCACGTCTCCGGATCGACAACTCGTCAAAACTACTCAGCCAAGATGTCTCAGATAGGTCTGTCGGACGGGATGGCCCGTGGGAAAACTCGACCCTCTTTGCCGAAAGGCGAAAGCCGGATTCTCACCAACCATTGTAACTCGTTTCTCGGAATGACGAGAAGAAAAATCCGCAACACTTCCCGCCTTTCGCCCAAATCCCCCGTCTCCCCCCGCCCAACACCCTCCGTCTCCGACCAATCGTTGCGTTCGGTCCTCGGGTCATACCCGTCGTAACGACCAACAACACCCGCTACGACTCACACCGCTGTGTCGATTGCCACACCTGTACCGATCACCCCACCCCCCCCAGCGCAGGGACTGGCTCATCTGGCTCCCTCGGGGCCAAAGGCGCCTGTCCCCACACCAACCTCACCGAACATCCGCATCCAACCCAAACTCGGCAATCTTCTTGTGCAACGTATTGCGATTGATCCCCAACCGAGCCGCCGCCTTGGTCTGTACCCCGCCACAAACATGAAGCACTTCACGAATCACCTGGCGTTCGACCAGCGACATGATCCGCGAATGCACCCCCACGGTATCGCCCATGTCGCTCGCCCCGCTTGGCCCGCCCGGCTCATCCGTTTCGTACGCATCCTCACGCAGCCCCAGTGACACCAACTGGCTGCAAAGCCGATCGAGAGCCCCGTCGGCAGGTCGGCCGATTCTCTGGGGAGCCAGGCCGCGGAGATGCGACGGGAAATCGGCCGGCTCGAGCGTCTTGCCGTCCCCGAGCACCAACGCTCGTTCGACATAGTTCTCCAACTCTCGAACGTTGCCCGGCCACGAATACCCGGCCAACAAATCGAGCGTCGCCTCGGAAACCACTGGCAACTCGGACTCGGACTCGGACTCGGGATCCGCCAGCCGAGCCAGGAAATGGTCGACCAGCAGGGGGATGTCCGATCGACGCTCCCGCAACGCAGGCAACAGGATCTCGATCACGTTCAGACGGTAATACAGGTCCTCACGAAATCGCCCCTCGTCGATCTCCTCGATCAAATCGCGGTTCGTCGCCGCCACAATGCGGCAATCCACACGAATCGTCCGCGTGTCGCCAACCCGCTCGAACTCCTGCTCCTGCAACACTCGCAACAACTTCACCTGCAGCGTGTAGCTGACCGAGTCGATTTCGTCGAGAAACACGGTGCCGCCATGAGCCGCCTCGAATCGACCCGTGCGGTTCTCGTGAGCACTCGTGAAGGCCCCCTTCACATGCCCGAACAACTCGCTCTCCAACAGATTCTCACTCAACGCTCCGCAATTGACACGCACGAATGGACCGCTCGCTCGTGGACTCAAACGGTGGATCGCCCGAGCAATCAGTTCCTTGCCCGTCCCCGTCTCACCGGTCAACAGCACCGTCGTCAATCGACTCGCCACACGTCGCGTCAGACGGTAAACCTCGAGCATCGAATCGCTGCTGCCGATCACTCCGTCCAAACTCACTCCGTCGCCTCGACCACTTGTCACCGCTCTCAGCCTCCTGCCAAACCACTCGTTTCAAAACGCTCCAGTTGCTCCAACTCCTCCCGATCAAGCCCCTCGACCCACGAACGCCGTCAATCCCAACAGCCGCTCGCCAACCTGCCGACATTCTAAGCATTCCCCACGTTCCGCGAAAGACTCACCCGCGACCGTAATCGCCACATTCCCGACAACACACAGCACCCAACCCCATCATGCTCAGACACCAGTCAGCTGTGCCTACACAACAAGCCGATTGGCGATTTTCTGGAGAATCGTCAGGAGGGTGAGTTGTGTTGCGAGTCGGAAAGGGAGTGTTCGAGCGGCCTGTCGAGGCAGGGTGGACAGAGACTCAGGGATGCGCCAGAATACCCGCTCCAGTGTGGACGGGCGCATAGCTCAGTTGGTTAGAGCGCAGCTCTGATAAAGCTGAGGTCCGTGGTTCGAATCCACGTGTGCCCACTGGAGCCGGCCGGGGAGGCACGGCGTTCCAAACACCGTGCCTCCCCCCCGGACCCGGCCTGCGACCCGGCTTGCTGCCCAGATCGGCAAACCGGTACCACACTGACAAGCGATCAGGACTCCAAACGGGGGACGTAGCTCAACTGGGAGAGCGCCGGCTTTGCAAGCCGGAGGTTGCCGGTTCGAGCCCGGTCGTCTCCACTCACGCCACTAGGGACCGGCTCCACCTGGGAGCCGCTACAGGCGAATCAGATGACGTGCCTGTCCCACTTCTCGAGCGCCTACCCCGCCTGCGACCGCGGATCCGCCCCCTGAGGATTCTCAAACCGCTCGCTTGACGGTCTGCGGCCGATCACCTATTATGGCCGGGCCTACGCTCTGTTCCAACTGGGAACAATACGAGTGAGGCAGCTCTTTGACAATTTGGTAGATCTTCGAGTGGCATCTTGAAAAAAACCTCGATGTCGTTGGAAACGGCGTCTCGGGGATGCACTCCCTGTCGGATCACTCGATCAAATCGCACTCAATCGCAAACGTCTCATTTCGATTTTCGGAACGAGTCGCGAGCGTTGGATTCGAAACGATCGGGCCGGCGATGTGGGGAGGGTGTTCTAAAGAGCCGTCGTTTTCCTGCGTGTCAGAGAAGTGTTTTTGGCAACGCTGGTGTTGGAGTCGAAACCAGATCTCGGGCCTGAAGCAAATCGCTTCAGACGCGACAAGATCTGCCTGACTTGGTTCCGCGGTCGCAGTGACCGTTTGGAATTACAGTTGGTACAGAGATTGATTCGGTTTGGCTAGGCATGGCACCAGCAAACAGGGTTGACCGATTTCCGGTTCGAGGCGACACGATCGGAGTTCCCAGGGGACTGTTTCTTGGGATATCTGTGAGTGACGTGTTCGAGCCAGAGATCATTGTGGTCAAGCGACAAAGGGCATGTGGGGGATGTCTAGGCGTCAAGAGGCGATGAAGGGCGTGGAAGGCTGCGAAAAGCCCGGGGAAGCTGTCAAACAAGCATTTGATCCCGGGATTCCCGAATTACCGTACGTTGAATCTATAGGCGTACGGGGCCAACGCGGTGAACTGAAACATCTCAGTAACCGTAGGAAAGGAAAGCAAATGCGACTTCCCGAGTAGCGGCGAGCGAAACGGAATCAGCCCAAACCATCCGGCTCCGGTCGGGTGGGGTTGTGGGGCCACAATAGTGTGAAGGTGGAAGCTAGACGAACTGACCTGGAACGGTCGGCCAGAGCGGGTGACAGCCCCGTAGTCGAAAGTGGAATCCTCGCCAGTGGTACCCCGAGTAGGTCCGGTCACGTGGAACCCGGACTGAATCTAGGAGGCCCATCTCCTAAGGCTAAGTACTCCTTGACGACCGATAGTGGACCAGTAGCGTGAGCGAAAGATGGAAAGCACCCCTTCCAGGGGAGAGAGACAGAACCTGAAACCACATGCCTACAAGCGGTCGGAGCAATCCTCTTCGGAGGGGAGTGACGGCGTGCCTTTTGCATAATGACCCGGCGAGTTACCGTCGTTGGCTGGTTAAGATCCTCCGGATTGGAGCCAAAGGGAAACCGAGTCTGAATAGGGCGAAATATAGTCAGCGGTGGTAGACGCGAAACCTGAGTGATCTACCCATGGGCAGGTTGAAGTGCGGGTAAGACTGCGTGGAGGACCGAACCCACCTAGGTTGAAAACTGGGGGGATGACCTGTGGGGAGGAGTAAAAGTCTAATCAAACCAGGAGATAGCTCGTTCTCTCCGAAATAGCTTTAGGGCTAGCCTCAAGCCACTACGTCTCG
>CAVOEV010000175.1:0-10360 GCA_963694825.1 Planctomycetota bacterium | reverse complement strand
GGCGTCGGTGCCGCGAAACGGCAAGAGGATTGGCCGCTGCTGGGTCAGTCGCCCTCAGATCCGAATCACGAGTATTCGGATGCAGTGTCTGCGTGTGTTGAGGACGGTAGCGTAACGGTAATGTGTCTGTGACCGTATGTGGTAGGCGGTTAACAGCCGCTCGCTCTACCAATTGAGCTATCGGGGAAAACAGACTCGAAGGGCCTCCTTTTACGAGGTTTCGAGGAATTCCGCAACACATCATACGGTCACAGACAATACAGAAAAGGAGTTGCTAAAGTGCTGCTCTCGCCGGCCTGAGTGGCGCGGCTCAATCCATTTATGGACGTGGATCCGCCGCCTACTGCTGCCCATACTTGGCCGTAATCATCGCCATTTCGACCTTCGCCAGGTAGGTCAGGCGGCTTCCAGCCGCGTCCTACTCGCTGTCCCTGGTGTTGGATGACTCTTCAGCTTCACCGGATTTCAGGTCCGCAGTCTCTTGCTTGATACGTTTGGTATCGGTGCCGCAAAATGGCACACGATCATCGGCGGTGTGGAATGCTCCAGTCGGGGACCATCCGTTACAGTACCATTCGTTTTGTCAATCACGGGAACGGCAAGGATCACGAGGACTCACCGAGACATGACAAGCCAGCAATCAACCGATGCTCGGGCATTTGTCTTCGTGCTCGCCATGCTGGCGATGTTCGGTGAAACAGCTAGGCCGGTGTCCGCCGACGATGATGCAGATGTCACGTTCTTCGAGACGAAGATTCGTCCGGCTTTGGTCAAGCACTGCTTCGAGTGCCACAGTGCGAAGAGTCCGAACCCTGAAACTGATTTGCTGCTGAATCGAAAACTGACGGATGACGATTCGCTGATCGTGCCTGGCAAGCCGAACGAGAGTTTGCTGATTGAAGCCATTCGGTACAAAAGTTCTGATCTTCAAATGCCGCCGTCCGGACGCATGCCTCCTGACGTAATCGCGGACTTCGAAACGTGGGTCAGCAACGGTGCTGTGGATCCGAGAAGGAAACCTGACGCAACTTCCGTCGGCTCCGGCAGTACGATAAACCTCGAAGCGGGACGCGACTTCTGGTCGTTTCGACCGGTACGCCGTCTCCCGCCGCCGGACCTTGACGACGACTGGGTTCGATCGCCCATCGATGCGTTCGTCCTGAAGAAGCTAACATCCGCCAAGCTGAGTCCTGCTCCACGGGCGGATCGCCGGACCTTGATCCGCCGCGCGACGCTCGTGCTGCTTGGCGTTCCTCCAACCCCGCAAGCGGTCGACGACTTCGTCGCGGACTCTGCACCCGATGCGTTTGCAACGCTGGTCGACAGATTGCTCGCGTCTCCCGATTACGGTGAGCGATGGGGACGGCACTGGCTGGACGTCGTGCGTTATGGCGACTGCAACGGCGCGGACGAAAGTCGCGCTTTCCCGAACGCCTGGCACTTTCGCAATTACATCATCGAATCGTTCAATCGCGACCTCCCGTACGATCGCATGATCGCTGAACATCTCGCTGGCGATCTGCTCGACTTTGATGATTCCGGAGAATACCACCCGGTCGTCGGGACCGGCTTCCTGGCACTCGGCACGAAGATTCTGACCCAACTCGATGCGAAGAAACGAATCGCCGATCTCGTAGACGAACAGATCGATGTCTTCAGCCGAACATTCCTCGGTATGACGATTGCCTGTGCCCGGTGTCACGACCATAAGTTCGACCCGATTCCAACGGCCGACTACTACGCCCTCGCGGGAATTCTCCGCAGCACGACGACCCTGGTCAGCTACGGGAAATGGGTTGAACGACCGGCTCACACTCGCCAGTCGTGGATGGCATTGCAGCGTCTGGGGCCGAAACTCGCTCCGTTGCAAAGCGAACTGAAGAGCATCACCGATGAAGTGGAGCGGTCGCTTGCCAGCGCGACAACTATCGAACTCGAAGCCGAATCATTCGCCCGCGGAAACGTGGTGATCGACACGGAGAATTATGGCAAGGGCATTGGCATCATCGGGGACAAGGGATCGCAGAAGAACTTCGCCGAGTTCGATATCAAAATCCCAACCGACGGGAACTACGTGCTGCAATTGCGTTACGCCGCGAAGACAGCCCGGCCGGGACGAATTCTGCTCGGTGGCAAAGTGGTTCGCGAACCGGCCATCACACAAACGACGGGCGACTGGCACCCCGCCAATCAGAAATGGTGTTTCGAGGGAATCCATCCGCTGAAGTCAGGTCTCAATACGTTCCGCCTGGAGTCGGAACCGTTGATGTCGCACATCGACAAGTTGCGGCTGCTGAGGATTGAACCGGGATCCGGACTCGCAGGGTTGGTCGATCGACAAACCGCTCTGACAGCCGAGATCATCGAACTGGAACACCGCATCAAACCGGCACTCCAGGTTATGGCCGTGCGGGAGGGGGACATCGCCGATGCTCACATTCTTGTCCGCGGCAACGCCAACAAGCCGTCCGACCAGGTTCCGAGAGGATTCCTTCAGGTTGCATCGACAGCTCACAAGCCGTTACCCAATGACGAAAGTGGGCGACTTCAACTGGCCGAATGGATGTCTCGGCCTGACCATCCACTCACCAGCCGAGTCATGGTCAACCGACTGTGGCGCTGGCATTTCGGACGCGGCATTGTCGCCACGCCTGACAACTTCGGAACAAAGGGAGCTCGCCCCAGCCATCCGGAATTGCTCGACTATCTCGCTCGCCGGTTCGTCGAACAAAACTGGTCGATCAAGGCGATGCACCGCGAGATTCTCAACAGCCAGACCTGGCAGATGGGATCGGCGATGCCGGCGACCAAATTGGAAACCGATGCAGAGAACATCGATCCCGAAAACGTTATTTACTGGGAATATCCACGCCGGCGGCTGGAAGCCGAGGTCATTCGAGACTCCTTACTCGAAGTGTCCGGCCGACTCGATCGTCAAACGGGCGGAGCACCGCTGAAACTCAAGACGATCGGTCTTTCACCGAAAACTCTTGAGCAACAGCAGAAACACTATGACGAGTCAAATCGTCGCACGATTTACTTGCCCGTACTCAGAACCAACGTGTACGACTTCCTGACGCTGTTCGACTTCGCCAACCCCGACCTGCCAACCGGAAATCGTGTCACGACGACGGTACCGACTCAGGCGATGCTCATGATGAACAGCTCGCTTGTGAAAGATGCAGCCGCTCGCGTTGCCGCCAACGTGCTGAATGATCCGACTCTGCAATCCGACTCGGCGAGAATTCGACGCATCTATCGAGTTCTGTACTCTCGACCACAAACCGAGTCTGAAGCAGCGATCGCCAAAAAGTTCATCGCCGACTACAGCGAACTGCTCGATGCTGAGGCAGTTCCGACCGCCTGGAGCAAGCTGTGCCACGCGCTGCTCGCTGGCGGCGAGTTCATTTACCTGAGGTGAGGATGATTGCCGACGACTCAACTTCTCGCCGCGCCATGCTGAGCCGCACCGCTCTCGGCTTCGGTAGCCTTGCGCTGAATGCCATGCTGGGCGAGCAGGCGGTGAAGGGCGAATCGACGGACTCCAACAGTTTACCGCCACTCGCGCCACGGTCCCCGCACTTCGCCGCTCATGCCAAGAGCGTCGTGTTCCTGTTTATGCAGGGTGGCGTCTCGCACGTCGACACGTTCGATCCGAAGCCAGCCCTCGACAAGTACGACGGTCAGGAACCGCCGTTCAACCGAACCCGCATCAAATTTGCCAAGCGTGGCAACCTGCTGAAGTCCCCCTGGAAATTTCGTCCGACAGGCGAAAGCGGAATTCCGATGAGTTCACTGTGGCAGCATCTCCCGAAAGTTGCCGACGAGTTGTGCATGGTCCACTCGGTCTGTGACACGAATGTGGCTCACGGCGGCGCGACAATGAAACTGTTCACGGGCAGCGACCTGAGTGTTCGCCCGAGTCTGGGTTCATGGATCAGCTACGGACTGGGCACTGAAAACGCCGACCTGCCGAGCTATATCAACATCTGCCCGTCCAGCATTCACGGCGGCGTCAACAACTGGGGAGCCGCGTTTCTTCCGTCGAATCATCAGGGAGTGCCGCTGGGAACTCCGGGATATCCGAACTCTCCAGCAGCGACGGCCCGATTCAAATACATGAACACGTCCAAGGTCGGTCGACTGGAGCGAATGCAGCTTCAACTGATGCGGGACCTTGCGGCGCAGGACGAATTCCGCGACGCCGAAATGGATGCTCGACTGCAGACTTTCGAACTGGCCTTCCGAATGCAAATGGCCGCTCCGGAAGCCTTCGACCTCTCGGCGGAGACAAAGGAAACGCGGAACCTCTACGGGATGGATCAGAAACCGACTGAAGACTTCGGTCGACAGTGTCTGATGGCCAGACGAATGGTCGAGCGAGGCGTCCGGTTCATCCAGGTGAATCATGCCGGCTCGCTCAGTAGCCAGGGAATCCCCTCGAACGAACAGTGGGACCAGCACGGCTATCTAGAAAAAGGTCACGCCCTCAACGCGGCCCAAATCGATCTTCCGATCACAGGATTCCTGCAGGATCTGAAGGCACGCGGACTACTCGATGAAACGCTCGTCGTCTGGGCCGGTGAATTTGGGCGGACGCCCACCTCGCAGGCGGGTGATGGTAAAAACGTCGGACGAGATCACCACACCGACGGATTCACGATCTGGATGGCCGGCGGCGGCGTAAAGGGCGGATTTCGGTACGGTGAGACAGACGAGTTCGGGTACTACACGATCAAAGACCGAATGACGCTGCACGACCTGCACGCGACGATCCTGCACCTGCTCGGCCTCGACCACACCCGCCTGACGTGGCACTACGCGAGCCGCGACTTTCGACTGACAGACGTCTACGGCAATGTCGCTCACGACCTGGTTTCATAGTTTGCCGGTTCGCCGGCATCCAACGAAAGAGGAAAGCGGCCAGGTCTGAGTGAAACAAACCACGGTACCGATTCCAGAAAACTCGTTCATGCAGGCTTGCCGCAAGGACACAGTAAGTGACTAGTCGCCGCTCTACTGCTGCCCATACTGGGCCGAAACCACGGCCATTGCGACCTTCACCAGGTAGGTCAGGCGGCTTGCAGCCGCGTCCTATCCACTGTTCTGGGGGGCGGTCGAATCACCGGCGTTGCCGAATTTCAGGTCCGCGATTTCTGGTTTGAGAGCGAGGAAAACGCAAGAATCGCCAACACGCACCCACAAAGGATCCAGAAGCTCGTCTCAAAATGTTTCGCCTTCTCCATGTTGCTCTTCGAACTCATCTGAGTGCTCCTTGAAGTTGGCCAGCTCACACCTGGCATCGGTGCCGTGAACCGGCAAGAGGATTGGCCGCTGCAAGGTCAGTCGCTCTCAGGTGCCGATCACGAGTATTCGGACGCCGTGTCTGCGTGTGTTGAAGACGGTAACGTAACGGTTTCCTCGTCCTAAGCCATCAGGCGGAATGCCTCAGGCCAGACGAATCGACGCGACAAGAGAATCCTCAACGCTCGTATCTCGCCGGAACCCGGACTCACGGTCCGTGAGGGGCCTTTGACTCGCTGTTTTTCAGGAACAGGTCGACTCGATCCGGGAAATCAGTAAACAGTCCGTCGATGTGGGCTCGATTCCACAGGATTTCCAGCAACTGGTCCGGGCTCGCCGCAAAAGACGGCAGAGCCGCCTGTTCCAACCGGAACGTGTAGGGATGAACCACCAGTCCTGCACGATGAGCCGCACGGACCAGGCCAGTCAGTCGCACATCGCCAGGCTTCGACGCCTTGTCCACAAGCATCGACACACTCGGGCCAATCCCATCTGCGTGCTTGGCAATCGTCTCCATGCCGCCAGGGAGTGAGACCCAACTGAAGGACTTGCCACCGCTGACCAGGAACACGATCCGAAGGTCCATGCCCATCGACGGCAGCAACGTGTCATGCAGTCGGCGGACCTCGTCGAATTCGAACGACTGAACAAACACCTTGTCTCGCTTGGCCGTGTAGCCGTACTGCTTGAGCACCTTCAGCACCGCACGGGCGAGGTCCTTGCCCTCGTTACGATGGAACTTCGACTGTTTCAGCTCCGGGTAAAGGCCCACCTGCTTGCCTGTTGAATGATTCAAGCCCTGGATCAGCTCGACTTCCTCCTCGAACGTATGAACCCGAAACCGGGACTGCCCCAAAGGGAACCGTCCGGGATAGACAGCCACCTTCTTGCCACCCGCGATTCGATACCGTTCCGAGACCGCCAGCATGCGGATTTCCTTCAACGTGAAATCGATGGCGTAGAAACGGCCATTGGCACGCTGCCGACCGGGGAACACGGTCTGGACGTCGCTGATTCGGTCGAGATACAGATCATGCAGGACGACAAGCCGGTCGTCACGGGTCATCACCAGATCCTGCTCAATGAAGTCGGACCCCAGGGCGTAAGCCATCGCCTTGGCGGCCAGGGTGTGCTCGGGCAGGTAACCGCTCGCACCGCGATGAGCAATCACGATCCTGTCACGTGCCTCGGCCGACACCGATACCGGCAGGACAATCGACAACAGGACGACAATCCGGATGCGTGTCTCCATCAGTGCTCTCGTCTTGTATGTGAGTCGAACTACCGGACTGAGTGATCTTACCGACTGACTTCTTGGCAAACACACCCACCAGAGTCCCTTGCAAGGTCTCGAACGTCCCGCAATCCGGTTCCTGTTCTCCTTGAAAAGCGTCTTGTCGCTACGCCTCGCAGGCAAACACACAGAGTCACGACGCTTGCAATAGACACACTCAGTTGGAGTTCACCCCAGTCTATCGCCGATATTTGATATGTAGGGGAACGGACTCCAAGACGTTGAAACGCCTCGTCACATCATTGCTGCTCGTCGCTCTGACGAACGGTTGCGCGCACGTGGAACGCAGGCAACCGGCTTCCGCACCCACCACGCCCGAACCGTCTTCCGCATCAGTCGGCTGGCAGCCAACCCGGATTCGCACAGCATCGGCAACCAGTCTCCCCGGCACGGACATCGCCGCGGCAGACCCAATACCAGAGTCACCGACAACTCTCGAGGCGTTCGAAGAACTGGCACTGGCCTCGAATCCGACGCTTGCCGAATTCCGGGCACGGATCGAGTCGGCCGAGGGACGGCGGGTCCAGGTCGGCCTGAGCCCCAATCCGGTCATCGGCCTGTCTGTCCAGGAGATTGGCAACGACGGATCGGCTGGGCAATACGGAGCGTTTCTCTCGCAGCCGATCATCACCACTAACAAGCTGGAATTGAATCGCAACGAGGCCGGCTGGGATGTCGCCCGAGCGGAACGCGAACTGGCGTCCCAAAGGCTACGTGTCCTTACCGATGTACGTCGCGCATTCCACCTGTCCCGAGTCGCCCAGCAACGAGTGGCAGTTGCCAAGGAACTTCACGCAATCGCCAACCAGGCCGTCCTCAAGGCGAGGGAACTGATCAAGAACCAGGAACCTCGCACCGTACTCACTCAGGCTGAAATCGAACTCGAAGTCGCCACCCTGAAACTCGAAAACACTCGAACTCAACACACGGCTCGCTGGCGTGGCCTCGTGACCGTCGTCGGTCAACCCGGGTTGCCATTACAGGATGTCGCCGGAAGTCTGGCCGCCGAATCCCCCGAACTGGTATGGAACCAGACTCTCGAAACAATTCTCCGCGACAGCCCCGAACTGTCCGCAGCGGTGGCCGAAGTCGAACGAACTCGTGCGGCGCTGCTGCGAGCGACTGCCGAAGCGACGCCCAATTGGACCATGCAGACCGGAACCTACTACGACGATGCGTCCAAAGACACCTTTGCAACAATCCAGTTGTCGATGCCCATCCCCGTACACGACCGCAACCAGGGCGGTATCGCCCAGGCCCAAGCCGACGCAATTGCAGCTCGACAGGTCGTCGAACGGATCGAACTTCACCTGCAGCAGCGACTGGCTGCTGTCTTTCTGAAATACGAACAGGCTCGGCAACAGGCTGCTCGTTACAGCGGTGTCATCCTGGAAAAGGCCAAGCAGAACCTTGACCTGAACCGCCAGAGCTACGAGAGCGGCGAATCCAGCTACCTGGCCGTGCTCACCGCTCAACGTTCCTACTCCGAAACCCGCCTCGCATGGCTGGACTCCCTGGAACAACTCTGGACCGCGACCGTCGAAATCCAGGGCCTTCTGCTGAGCGGCAGCCTGGAATGAAGCTGGCGACACGACCACACCAATTCCCTGGTTCAGTTTATTCTTGGCATCGGATGGCAGCACATGGCATAGTGAATGCTGCGGCAGGGCCATGCTGGCATGCACCTGTTCCGCCAATCTCCCGCGATCACAATCGTCCGACAATGACACGCCACCTTCATCACTCGCTGATTCTGCTGCTTACAGCAACGCTCCTGACCGGTTCGTTGCTGCCTCCGGCAGTCTGCCACGCTCACGCTGACAGCGACCGGCCGCACTCGCATCCGCCGGCGGCCCATTCGGGGACGTCGCACTCCCATTCCCACCTGACGGCTCACGTGCATCTGTCGCTGGTCGAAATCGTTCTCTCCCTGGTCGTTCCGACCGGGGACAATTCCGACACCTCAAACCCACACGACAACAATCTGATTCCGCACGATGTCATCGCCTTTGGCACTGACGCCATGGGATGTTCGTCGATTGAAGTCCGGCGCCCCGAAACCATGCCCCTTGCCAACTCGGCCACTCCTACCCACTCGAGATCGTCCGCCAGAGGCCATGGCATCCACGCACCGCACCAGTGCCTTCTGTCTGACACTGCGCGCTGCCAGCGTTGTGGTGTGCTGCTGATCTAGATCGCCGTTTCCTCCGGCGACCGGCTCCTCGCGTCCCAACGCCGTTACGAGTCGTCTTCGAGCCGCCAGGACCGCGGACCTTCGTCCGGTTCCGCGTGGCACGACACCCGCGCTCGACCGTCACGCGTGTGCCCTTTCAGCTCCAACGTCGTCTCGATTCGTCTTCCCTCGTAACGTCATAGGTGACTTCATGCAGATCCTCTTTCGACCGCGGATCTGGGGATTTCTTGCCATCATCGCACTTCTCGGCTCGACCGCGTTCGGGACTCGGGACCGCTGGTTGCCCCTTGTGACACGCACCACGACCGAATCGGCACCGCTTCAGGACACGCCTGAACCTAACCAGGAACTCCTGGTCTTGACGATCAGCCCGCAGGCAAGAAAGAACCTTGGCTTGATCTCCAAACCAGTCCGTCTCGAGAACTATTCCAAGAAGATCCAGATCCCCGGAGTGATTGTCGATCAACCAGGCCGCTCGGACCGTGGTATCACCTCACCAGTCGCCGGCGTCGTGGCTCGAATCCACGCCTATCCCGGCGACACGGTCCATCCCGGTGACCGACTGTTCACCATCAGTCTCTTCAGCGAATACCTTCAGAAAACGCAAAAGGACCTGTTCGCAGCCACGGCGGAAACTCAACTGATCCGAGAACAACTCGATCGCCTGCGGCCCCTGGCCCGCACCGGTGGCATAGCCAAGTCGCGGATCATCGAGTTGGAAAACAACCTCAGGCGTCAGGCGGCTCTGATCAAGGCCCATCGGCAGGACCTCTCGACTCGAGGCCTCAATCCAAGCCAACTCGACACCGTGTCCCGAGGCCAGTTCGTCACATCCATCGACGTCGTCGCACCACCACCTCCCGCTGGCCAACCCGACCGCACGACTCGCACCACGCCGAAGTCTCAACCCGACAAACAACCCGACAAACAACCCGCCTCCCGTGCATCGCTTCTGGTCTATGAGGTGCAAGATTTGTCTGCCGAGTTGGGCCACCAGGTCCGAGCCGGGGAGTTGCTCTCGACCCTGGCCAACCACATGGCGTTGTACATCGAAGGGCACGCCTTCAAACGCGAGGCTCCGGCACTGGAAACGGTGGCTCAGAACGGGTGGGAGATCACAGTCGAGTTTGCCGAAGACGATCCACGGCACTGGCCGGCGTTGGAGCAGACGTTTCAGATCCGCCACCTCGCCAACTCGATCGACACGGCGAGTCGCACTTTCGACTTCTTCATCCCCCTGACCAACCAATCACGGACCTACCAACAACAGGATCTGACCTTCATCGTCTGGCGATTCCGGCCTGGACAGCGTGTGCGATTGCACGTACCGGTCGAGCAAATGAAAAACGTACTGGTGCTCCCCACTGCGGCCGTTGTCCGCGAGGGCCCCGAAGCCTACGTCTTTCTGCAGAACGGCGACCTGTTCAACCGCATCCCCGTGCAGGTGTTGCACGAGGATCGACTGAACATTGTCCTGGCCAATGACGGCAGTCTCCCCGCCGGCCTGTTCATCGCTCAGAACTCCGCCGCGTCGCTCAACCGAGTCCTCAAGGCTCAGTCCGCCAGCG
>CAVOEV010000174.1:0-10367 GCA_963694825.1 Planctomycetota bacterium | reverse complement strand
CTTTGCGTCTTGGTCGGAGTCTCGAAACCGCATCCGCTGGCTTGCCAGGAAGTTGGCGAGCGTGGCGAGTTCTTCGGTCGAGGGTTCTCGTGCGAGGCAGGTGCGGAATCCGAATCGCAACCGATCCTGATCGGGCGAGGGGCCCCGGGTGAGAATCCTGAGAGCGACGCCTTGTGCCATTTCGAAGAAGGCCTTGTCGTTGGCGAGCGTCAGGGCCTGCAGGGGCGTGTTCGAGCGGCTGCGGCGGGTGCAGGTGGTGGTGGCGTCGGGTGCGTCGAATGTGGGCAGGAACGGATAGGGGCTGGATCGCCAGAAGTAGGTGTACATGCAGCGACGGAAGCGGTCTTCTCCCCGGGCTTCGGGCCAGGACTTCTTTTGCTGAGTCAGGATGTAAATGCCCTTGGGCTGAGGCGGGTAGACTCCGGGGCCGCCGATCTTGTCGGAGATCAGTCCGGAGGCTGCCAGTGCCGTATCTCGGATCGTTTCGGCCGCCATTCTCATTCGCGTCTGCCGAGCCAGCAGCCGATTCCGGGGGTCTCGTTCGAGCAACATCGGGCGTGTCGCGGAACTTTGGCGATAGGTTGCACTGGTGACAATCAGCCGGTGCAGGTCCTTGACGGCCCAGTCGCGGCGGATGAATTCGCTGGCGAGCCAATCGAGCAGTTTGGGGTGCGAGGGGAGATCGCCCTGCAGGCCGAAGTCGTTTTCGGTTTCGACCAGTCCCAATCCGAAGAGTCGTTGCCAGTAGCGGTTGACGGTGACTCGGGCGGTCAGCGGATGCTTGGGTTCGAAGATCCAGTTGGCCAGGTCGAGTCGGTTGCCGAGTGTTCCGGCGGTCTTCATTTCCGGCAGGACCTCGGGTGCCCCCGGTCGAACGGCGGCTCCTTTGCGGAGAAAGTCGCCTCGGATGTGAATGTGCGTCGTGCGAGGCTGTTTCAGTTCACGTAGCACCATGGTGGTGGGGATGGCTTTGTTGAGATCGGCGAGTTGTTTCTTGAGGCCGATGAGTGTGTCGGCGAGTTGTTTGCGAGTGGTGTCGGTTTGGCGGTAGGCATCGACGAGTTGGGCCTGCTGGGCCTTGGAGCGTTTGTCGCGAGGGGTGCGGGCGATGGCGATCAGTGGTGCGGGGATCTTCAGAGCGGCCGGGTTGGCGTTGCTGATCGAGACGCGAAAGCGGCCGACGAGATAGTTGGCGGATTGGCCGTGGTGGGCCATTCCGAGAACGAGTTTCGCGCCGGGCTTGATGGTGATGGGTTTGGCGGGGAAGAAGATTGCCTGGCGGTTGACGTTGAGCGATCCGGTGGTGGTGTTGATGGCCCAGCCGGTCTGGGGCTTGCCGTCGATCGTGTTGGAGATCGGATGGCCTTCCTGCGAGTGGTCGGCGACGGCGCTGGCGAGGGGGATGGGGACCGATTTGGCGGTGTCGCCGGTGGGTGCGATTCGCAGAGTGACTTCGCTGAGAATGAAGTTGCCATTGTCGGCTCGACCGGGTCCGTTCTTGGGCAGGCTGCTGTGTGTGAGCGTTTCGATCCGGAGAGCGGTGATGGTTGTGAGTGGGGGATTGAGTGTCGTGTCGAGATGGACGGTGTAGGTGTCGTTGGCCGGTACGCTGAAGTCGACGACGAGCGAGTTGTCGTCGAGCCGTGTCAGCACGGCTCCCTTGGCGGTACTCCAGCTGTCGGGTCTGAGAGTGAGGAAGGCCCCCGCGTCGAGTTCGGCGAGTTGTTTTTCCCAGGCGGGCATGCCGTCGGCGAACGAGCGGTCGTGTTGTGTGAGCGGTTTTGTGGCGGCGGCGATGGCGGCTGCCAGTTCGGTTTGTCGGTTGGCCTGGAGGGTCGAGGGGACCGAGATGCTGGGCCCCTTGGCGTTGGCATCGTTGTTGTCTTCGCAGCTGTTGAACACGGCAAACAGCTGGTAGAAGTCGCGTTGCGAGATCGGGTCGAACTTGTGTTCGTGACACCGAGCACATCCGACGGTCAGGCCCAGAAACGCGGCGCCGGTCGTGTTGACTCGATCGACCACCGCATCGATCCGAAACTGCTCGTCGTCGGTCCCACCTTCCTGATTGATCAGTGTATTGCGGTGGAAGCCGGTGGCGACCAGTTGATCGAGTCGTCTGCCGGGCATCAGGTCACCGGCGAGTTGTTCGGTCGAGAAGCGATCGAAGGGCATATCGGCATTGATGGCATCGATGACCCAATCGCGGTATTTCCAGATCGATCGTGCTGCATCGATGGTGAAGCCATCCGAGTCGGCGTAGCGAGCGAGGTCGAGCCAGTGTCGGCCCCAGCGTTCGCCGTAGCGAGGCGAGGCGAGCAGTCGGTCGACGAGTTGCGAGTAGGCTTGCGGGCTGCTGTCGGCCAGGAATGCGTCGACCTGTTGGATCGAGGGGGGCAGTCCGAGCAGGTCGAGGCTGAGTCGTCGGATCAGGGTGACTCGGTCGGCTTCGCCCGAGGGGGCCAGTTGTTCGTGGTCGAGTCGTGCGAGTACGAAGGTGTCGATGGCGTTGCGAACCCATGCCGGGTTGCTGACGTCGGGCAGTTTGGAGCGAACGATTGGCTGAAACGACCAGTGATCGCTGCTGCGTCGTGTGTCGACGACGGTCTCGTTGGCGGGTGACTGACCACCCTGGATGATCCATTCTCGGATCAAGGCGATTTCGGAGTCCGCGAGTTTGGGTTTTTCGTAGGGCATCCGTTCGAGGTCATCGTTGCCGGAGAGGGCCTGAAACAGCAGGCTCTTGTCGGGTTCTCCCGGCACGACACCCACACCGCGATCGCCTCCACGAGTGGCCAACCGGCCGGCGTCGGTTCGCATTCCCGAGAGTGTCTTGGTCGGGCCGTGGCAGCGGTTGCAGTGCTTGGCCAGCAGCGGCTTGATCTGTTTCTGGTAGTCGACCGGTGGTGCGGCGAAGGTGGTCCGTGCGGTGGAGAGTCCGGCTACCAGGGCGAGTAGCAGGGTGAGCACGGGGGGCGGGGTGGATCGACGTGGCATGGGGGGCTGCTGTCGTGGTGTGTGGTGAAGTTGGGGGTGGTGGGGTGGTGGGTAGGCTGAGAACTGAATGATATCACCGGTTGTGAAGGGTGAGCAACTGGGTTGGGGTGATGTGTGTACTGGTGATCAGTCCCCGTCACGGGCGGCGTCTGATCACCTTCCTAACGTCATCTGGTTTTTCGGGCGGTTGTGATCGGCTGGTTTGACCAAAGGGGGCAGGTCCTGGCACGGGCGGTGTTTGATGATTGTTGAGGCAACTGGAGTTGGCGGCCAGGAACTGATTGGCCCAGCGATAGTGATCGAGCAGGCCGTCGGTGGGGCGTCCCATCAGGTGGTAGGCGGCGAAGAGGGCTTCGACTGAGGCGAGGCCGTTGTCGGGGTCGTCTAAGGTTTTTGAGCGGCGTGGGTAGGCTGTTTGTAGTGGTGGCAGGCTGCGGATGGGCAGTTTGGTGTAGTCGGGTTCCATCTTGGCGACGAGTCGCCAGGTGCCGTCGAGGACCAGCAGGCCCTGATGGGCGTCGTCGGGTCCGATCGGTGGTCCACCCATTCCCAGGCGAACGTATTGGTCGAGCGGTTGGTCGTGCTGATCGGGAAACGTCCAGAAGACGAACCCCGGGCGGTTTCGCAGTGGTTCGAGCGAACACTTGCTACGTCGTTCTTTGGGGTGCACGACGAGGATGGTCGAGGGATGTGTCGGACGGGTGCTTGCCGCAGTGTCGGTCACCGGGTGCCTCCGCCACTTTTGGTCGGCCGCAGTGCCCGGATGGTTTCGAGAGCCAGTTCGATGGCCTGTTCCAGGCGTGGCACATCAGCGGGGTCGTCGGGTTGGTCTCGGGCTCCGACGAGTTGTTGCCTGAGGCTATCGAGTTTCTTGCGAGCGACGGCGAGTTGTTTCTTTTGCTTGCGGTCCAGGGCCATCGCGAGTCTCCAGTCTGCTGTGAATCGTTGTCGGTGAGGTGTGTGGGGCTGTAGAGTGAGAGGCTTGGTGCTGGTGGATCCAAGTGTCTGGCAAGGAACCCGGGGAGCAGTCTAGCAGTGTCTGAGGTGGTGAGCGAGATTGTCGAGGCAGTTGGCAAGGCGATGCTGGGTTCGCGTTGTCATCGCCTGGTGTTGAGTCGACCTCGAGGCGGCCGCGATCGGGGGTCTGGGGCTGGGTTGGCTGGGCGGGTGGTGGTGCGACCGGTGCAGTTGGCTTCGGGGCCCTGTTACCAGTTCACTTCAGAGACCGATCGCCAGCAGACTCATGAGAATCTCGAACCGGCTGCCGCGGTGGTGCGGATTGGTGAGTGGTTTCCTGCATGTTACGGCGACCTGCACTTGTTTGGTGTCGAGGAGGACTTGTCGGCTCGAGTGGGTCGTGGCGGTCGGTTGACGGTGAATCGCAAGCCTGCCACCACGCGGGCTCCGGATTCGATTTCTCACGACCGCGAGAAGCGTCACCTGTTGCCCGACGGTGTGAGGTGTGAGTTCCTTGAGGCGATCGGTGTGATGACGTCATCGGGGCGGGTGAAGTCGTCGCGGCAGTCGAAGTTTCGTCAGATCAACCGGTTCATGGAACTGGTCGACGACTGCGTGGAGTCGTTGCCGTCCTCGGGACGACTTCAGGTTGTGGATTTTGGGTGTGGGAAGAGCTACCTGACATTTGCCTTGCATCATTTGTTGACGCGATTGCGAGGACGTGAGGTACGGATTGTGGGTGTTGAGCGAGAGCCGGAGGTGGTGGCCGACTGTGTGGGTGTGGCTAAGCGATTGGGTTTGAGTGACATCGAGTTTCACCAGGCCGATATTTCGGGCTTCGAGTTCCCGGTGCCCGACGCGGATTCGGGTGGTGGCATTGAGAGTCGAGTCGATCTGGCGGTGTCACTGCACGCTTGCGACACGGCGACAGACGATGCGTTGGCGAAGGCGGTGGGATGGCAGGCGGGCGTGGTTCTGGCTGTGCCGTGTTGCCAGCACGAGTATTCGAGCGGATTGGCGATCGAGGCGTTGTCGTCGGTGCACCGGCATGGGATTTTACACGAGCGTATGGCGTCGCTGGTGACTGATGCGTTGCGTGCCGAGGCGTTGGAGGTGTGCGGGTATCGGAGCGAGGTGATCGAGTTCATCGACATGGAGCACACGGCGAAGAACGTGTTGTTGCGAGCGGTACGTCGCGAGCCGGGCGAAGCGGACGAGCGTCGGCGGTTGGAGTCTGCCGAGGCGTACCGTTGTCTGCGGCGGATGCTGGGTATTGAGACGACTCGACTGGAGGTTCAGCTGGGGTTGGCCGCAGGAGTGGAGTTTGCTGAGCGGATCTCAGAACGAGCGACGCTGTCGTGAAGGGTTTCAGCGTCAACGTCGTCGTCTTGAGCGTGAGGTGAGATAGTGGCCCAGGGCGGTGGCGTAGGGTTGGCTGGTGGTGACTCGTTGGTAGTCCACTTCCTGGCCGACGGCTCCCTGTTCCAGACGGCTGCAGAAGCGGTTGAAGTGATGCAGGTATCGTTCGCGGACGCGGTGCGGATCGACGAGCATGCGACGCGAGGAGTGTTCGAGGTCGTGGAACTGGGTGGGTCGCGAGAAGGGGAAGTCGACCTCTTCGGGAGCCACCACGTGGAACAGGATCAACTCGTGACGAGCATGACGGAACTGGGCCAGGGCCTGGATCAGCTCGTCGGGCTCGTCCAGAAAGTCGCTGATCACCACGACCAGGCTGCGGCGTGAGAGAGTTGGCAGGACTTCGCCGAGCGATTCAGCGACTCCGCCGGCGAACGCAGATGACGACTCGTCGGTCGGTTCCAAGCTCTCGAGCGTGTCGGTGACAGAGGTGAAGAGGGCGTGTTGGGTCGATGGGGCCAGGCGGCTACGGACGTGGTCGTCGAAAACGGTCAGGCCGACGGCGTCGCGTTGAGCCAGCAGCAGGTAGGCGAGCGAGGCGGCCAGCTGGCGGGCGTAGTCGAATTTCGATAACGTGCTGTCGCCGTAGGCCATGCTGCCCGAGGAATCGACCAGCAACTGGCATCTCAGGTTCGTCTCGTCCTCGTACTCCTTCACGAAGTACTTCCCCGTCTTGCCGTAGGCTCGCCAGTCGATGTGCCGGATTTCATCGCCCGGGTGGTACTGACGATGCTCGGTGAACTCGACACTCGTCCCCTTCAAAGGACTCTTGTGCTGCCCCAACATCGCACCCTCGACCACCAGGCGGGCCACCAGATCCAGCCGACCGTATTCGGCCAGAGCGGTCGGGTCGTCGGAGCCGCGAGTGGCACGGGGGTCGGGACGGTTTGGCTTCGAAGCGGTCGTGCTTGGCATTGGGGGATCGGGCTGTGAGGGAGTTGGGGGTTGTAACGTTTTTTTCTGAATTCGATAAGTCGTGCAGCGATGGGGTGCTACGACGATTTACTAAAGATGTTTGAAAACAAACTGAAAAACCACATCTTGACAAAACAGGATGCCGATTTATAGTGACGCATCTTGTCAGGTCACAAGATGTAGGTGTTCTTGGACTTCTGTCCCCTACACCTTGTGGTATTTGAGTCATGAAAAATGGTTCAAATGCTGTTTATTCCCATACAATCCAAGTCAAATTTCGTGATTTTTCGTCGGTTGGCCGACCCCTATCGGACCAGTATTCTGCGGTTTATGGTCTGTTAGCGGGTGTGATTGGCGAGATTCTCGAGTCCGACAACTGGAGTACAGACGTAACTTTAGGAAGGGGTGCATGATGCACGAAGCGAAGGGTATTGAGGAACAGGGACGTTCGAGCGAGTTGGCTCAGGGGCGAGTCGGAGTGAGCCGGGGTCTGGGCGAGACTTTGCCTGAGGTGGAGACGGTTGTCGAGCCGGGGGTGTTGGCCGAGAGCAGTGGCAACGGCAACGGTCACGGCTTGAGTGAACTCGAGCGGTTGTCGGGCAAGGCGTTGTCTTTCGGTTCGGAGTTTTGTCCGGCGGACGCGGATCCATTCGAGACGGTTGAGTGGGAGTTGCGGACGGCGTCGATCAAGGACGAGCACGGCGACGTTTTGTTCGAGCAGTTGGACTGCGAGATCCCGGTCGACTGGAGTCCGTTGGCGACGAACGTGGTGGTGAGCAAGTATTTTTACGGCGAGCCTGGAACGAGCGAGCGTGAGACGAGTGTCCGTCAGTTGATCTACCGTGTGGCTCGGACGATAGCCGACTGGGGCCAGGCGGACGGTTATTTTGCCAGCGAAGAGGATGGCGAGAGTTTCTACCGCGAGTTGGCTTGGTTGTGCGTGCACCAGCACGGGGCGTTCAATTCGCCGGTCTGGTTCAACGTCGGCCTGTACCATCAGTACGGAGTGGGTGGTTCGCGGGGCAACTACCGATTCGACACCGAGACGAAGTCGATCCGTCGTCCCGAGACCTCCTACGAGTATCCTCAGGCATCGGCCTGCTTCATCCAGTCGGTCGAGGACAACATGGAGGACATCATGCGTCTTGCGATGAGCGAGGCGATGTTGTTCAAGTTTGGTTCGGGCACTGGTACGGACCTGTCGACGATCCGCAGTTCGCGCGAGCGGTTGTCTGGCGGGGGGACTCCATCGGGCCCCTTGTCGTTCAT
Source organism: Planctomycetota bacterium (assembly GCA_963694825.1). GTDB lineage: Bacteria > Planctomycetota > Planctomycetia > Planctomycetales > Planctomycetaceae > UBA8437. The sequence goes on along the minus strand of CAVOEV010000174.1, from coordinate 2,816 downwards.
GCGTGTTTATGACCAGATCGCGGCGGTGGTCAAGTCGGGTGGCAAGACTCGTCGAGCGGCGAAGATGCAGAGTCTGAAGGACTGGCATCCCGACGTGATGGATTTCATCCAGGCGAAGGCGAAGGAGGAGAAGAAGGCTCGGACGTTGATCGAGAGTGGCGAGTACGAGGCGAACTTCAACGGCGAGGCCTACAGTTCGATCATGTTCCAGAACGCGAATCTTTCGGTTCGTGTCAGCGACGAGTTTATGGAGTCGGTCGAATCCGACGGCACCTGGACGACTCGTTACGTGACAGACCGTTCCGACGACGGGCCCAGTTACCAGGCGGCCGCGATGATGCACGAGATTGCTCATGGCACCTGGTACTGCGGCGATCCGGGATTGCAGTACGAGACGACGATCAACCGTTGGCACACGTGTCCGGCGACGGGTCCGATCAACGCATCGAACCCGTGTTCGGAGTACATGTTTTTAGACGACACGGCGTGCAATCTTTCGAGCATCAACCTGCGAAAGTTTGTGGGTGCGGATGGAGTGTTCGACGTGGCTCGGTTCCGGCAGGCGGCTCGAGTCTTCATCACGGCCCAGGAGATCCTGGTCGACCGTGCCAGTTATCCGACTCCATCGATCGCCGAGAACAGTCATTTGTTCCGTCCCTTGGGGTTGGGTTTTGCGAACCTGGGCAGTTTGTTGATGTCGATGGGGATCCCCTACGACAGTGCCGAGGGTCGGGGCATTTGCGGAGCGATGACGGCGTTGTTGAATGGCGAGGCGTACCGCACGTCGAGTCACATCGCGTCGAACGTCGGGCCGTTTGCCGGTTACGAGGAAAACTCGGAATCGATGCTCGGGGTGATGCAGATGCATCGTGACGCGGTCGATTCGATCGACGAGGCGTGTCCGGCGTATTTGAAGGATGCGGCTCGCGAGTGTTGGGACGAGTGTTTGGCGGCAGGTCGCGAGCACGGTTACCGAAACGCTCAGGCCACGGTGTTGGCTCCGACGGGCACGATCGCCTTCATGATGGACTGCGACACGACGGGCATCGAGCCGGACATTGCCTTGGTCAAGTACAAGCAGTTGGCTGGTGGCGGGATGATGAAGATCGTCAACCGCACGGTGCCCGAGTCTTTGAAGGCGTTGGGTTACGACCGCACGTCGATCGCAGCGATCGTGGCTCATATTGACGAGCACGAGACGATCGAGGGTGCGTCGGACTTGAAGGCCGAGCATCTGCCGGTGTTCGACTGTGCTTTCACTCCGGCCAACGGCGAGCGATCGATTTCTTGGCGTGGTCATGTCGAGATGATGGCTGCGGCTCAGCCGTTCCTTTCGGGAGCCATCTCGAAGACGGTCAACATGCCCGAGGATTCGACGGTCGAGGACATCCAGGAGGCGTACGTGGAGGGGTGGCATCTGGGTTTGAAGGCCTTGGCGATCTACCGCGACGGTTCGAAGAAGAGTCAGCCATTGGCGACGAGCAAGGAAGGCGATCGAGGTGGCAAAGCGGCCCCGTCCCCGGCTCGACGTCGCCTGCCTGTCACTCGCCAATCGTTGACTCACAAGTTTTCCGTCGGCGGCCACGAGGGTTACATCACGGTGGGTCTGTTCGAGGACGGAGTACCGGGCGAGTTGTTCATCACGATGGCCAAGGAGGGCAGTACGATTGGCGGTCTGATGGACACGATCGGCACGTTGACCAGCATGTCGTTGCAGTACGGGGTTCCTCTGGACGCATTGACCAGCAAGTTCAGCCACATGCGATTCGAGCCATCCGGCTGGACGGGCAACCCCGAGATTCCCAACGCCAAGAGCGTGGTGGATTACATTTTCCGTTGGTTGGGAATTCACTTCCAGCCGGGTTACGGCGAGCCGAACGGAGCGGTGCCGATTGCGACCGAGTCGGCTGCTTCGCCGGACTCGCCCGTTCCGGCTGTTTCGACCTCGGTGGCTTCGATTGCCGACATCGAGCAATCCGTGGCCGAGATCGTTGCGGCTCATGCTGCAGATTCGGCTTCTGAGAACCGTAGCCAGCAGTTTGTTCAGTTCCAGGCCGATGCTCCTGCATGCGACAGTTGCGGAGCGATCACGGTTCGCAACGGCAACTGCTACTTGTGCCACAACTGCGGAAACAGCATGGGATGTAGCTGAAGGACCGGCGAGTCTCTTGCAACGAACGGGCACCTCGATCAATGAGACGATCGGGGCGCCTTCTTCTTGCGGACTCTCGTTCCGGCCAATTATAGGAACGGGCGATCACGATCCAGGGGCATTCACCGATGACCACATCGCAGTTGACGATCGACGGCCATGTCGAAACTCCCCTGGTCCTGACCTGTCAGGACTTGGCTGCTTTCGACGAATCCGATCACGTCCGGGACGTGAGTCGTTTTTATCCCACTCGAAGCGGCGATGGCGTGACGCTGGAGTCGTTGTTGGCTCGGGTCGTGCCGACATCGGAGGCGAGTTACCTGACGTTGCATGCTACGGCCGACGATTTTGCGGCGAGTGTGCCGTTGGAGCCGATTCGCGGTGAGGGGGTCCTGGTGTATACGGTTGCGGGCGAGCCGATGACATCGGAGCAGGGCGGTCCGTTCCGGTTCCTGATCCGGGACGCGTCTGCGTGTCACACCGACGAATTGGACGACTGTGCGAATGTGAAGTTTGTGGACCGGATCGAGCTGACCTCCGGCCGCGGCCGGGACACTCGACCGACCGACGACGAGCAGCACGAAGAGTTACATCGTGGCGAGGGACTGGCTCAGTAGGCGTCTGTCCTCGGACCGCCGATCCGGATGTTTCTCGAGACGAGAGA
>CAVOEV010000173.1:0-10368 GCA_963694825.1 Planctomycetota bacterium | reverse complement strand
AGTCCGTACTGTCCACCCTGCTGGAAATTGGCCTCACCGTCGTTGAAATAGATCCGGACCGTTCCGCTGCCGGATCCACCGGTGTTCAGCCCCAGGATGATATCGGCATCGCCGTCGGCATCGACATCGCCGGTGGTCACGACGAGCGTGTAAGGAACCGGCAACCCGGTATCGATCAGGACGTGCTCGCTGAAGACACCCGTGCCGTCGTTGGTGCGGACCGAGATCTTGCTGTCGTTGCGATTGAGCACCACCAGGTCCAGGTCGGTGTCACCGTCCAGATCGGCGTGGGCCGCGACACTCTCGGGATTATCACCGGTGGAACTGTCGACCCTGTAGTGAAACTGTATGCCCGGCGGTCCGGTCTGATGCCAACCGGCCTGTGGGACCTCGATCACCGTGTACGAAGTGGGTGTCAGGCCAGAGAACGTGTATGTCCCCGTCTCGTCGATCCCTGCCGTCGCCGGATCATCGGCGAGGGTCACCGTTTGTCGTTCTCCCACATCCCACAACCCGTCACCATCGGTGTCCAGAAAGACCGTCCAACCCGCCAGGCCGGGTTCTCCGGCGTCCCGCTGACCGTCGCGGTCCAGGTCCTGGTACTTGGCCCCCGAGATCGTAGTCGGTTGGATTTCCACCGCACCGATGTCGACCAGCCCGGTGTTCTCATACCACGCGATCTTGTCGTCATTCTGTGATGCCGAGAGAACATCGAGGTCCCCGTCGCCATCAAGGTCGGCCGCAAACACGCCCTCCGCCCCATCGGCGGAGGTGCTGATTGTATGCGAGGTGAAGTTCTGGCTGCCGTCGTTCTCGTGCCAGGCGACCGTGTCGTCATTCTGCGATGCCGAGAGGACATCAAGGTCACCGTCCGCATCGAGATCCGCCACATACAATCCGTCAGGACGATCCAGGGAACTCGTGATGGTATGTGCCGAGAAGTTCTGACTTCCGTCGTTCTCATACCAGGCAACCGTGTCATCACCCCCGGACGTCGAGAGGACATCGATATCACCATCGCCATCGAGGTCGATTGCGAAGACCTCTAAAGCACCGTCTGCCGTCGTCGTTATCGTATGTGTCGTGAAGTTCTCGCTGCCGTCATTTTCGTACCAAGCAACCGTGTCATCCCAGTTCGACGCGGAGAGCACGTCGATGTCGCCGTCACCATCCACGTCGGTCGCAAATACGCTGCGAGCCCTGTCCGCGGATGTACTGATCGTCAGGGCGGTGAAGTTCTCACTTCCGTCGTTTCGGTACCACGCGATCTTGTCGTCAAGACTCGACGCGGAAATGACGTCGATGTCGCCGTCACCGTCCATGTCTATGGCAAAGACCCACTCGGCTCCAGACGCGCCAGACGTGATGGTCCGTTTTGTGAAGTCCTGGCTCCCGTTATTCTCGTACCAGGCGACCGTGCTATCGCTGTAAGACGCGCTGAGTACATCGATGTCACCGTCGCCGTCCACGTCCACGGCAATCACGTGGTTGCCGCCATTTGCGGTAGTCGTGATCGTGTGAGACGTGAAGCTCCCGCTGCCGTCGTTCTCGTACCACGCGATCTTGTTATCAGAACCGGATGAGGAAAGGACGTCGGTGTCACCATCACCGTCCAGATCAATCGCAAACACGCTTCGGGCATAGTCTGCCGCCGTGCTGATCGCCGGCTGGGTGACGAACGTGGCAAACCCGGAGCTGTTCTGAGGGCGAGCAACTCCCCGCTGGTCGTCAGCGGGAGCATCCGTGTTGGAACCCGCGTCAATCACCGGGCTGTCGGGGGCGGGCAGGTGTGTCAGCGTGGGGCCGCCGTTGTCGGCCAGCGGGCCGAGTCGCGCATCGACGGGCGAAGCAGTGGTCCCGACAATGTCACCATTGACACCGTTGGTGAGACCGCTTGCCGATCCAACATTGCCGATCAGGTTGTTGCCGTCCGAAACGAACGCCCCGGCGATGTCGGCGTCGCCGGTGTTTCCGGCGACGATCGAGTTCCTGATGGTCACCGTGCCATAATTGACGATTCCGCCAATGCGGGTGGCACCGTTGGCAGTGTTGTCGAAGATGGTCGAGTTGATCACGGTCAACTCGGCCGGGGTCCCAAAGTCCTCGTTGCCGATTGCTCCACCGGTGAACGTCGCCGAATTGTCCGTGAGGGTCGAATTCCGCAACGTGATCGATCCGGAGGTGTTGCGGATCGCGGCATGGTTCGCGCCCAGATTGCCGCTGAACAAGCTGCTCTCGACGGTCAGCGTTCCCGTATTGTCAATCGCACCGCCGGAAAACGGTGTTGAGTTGTTCGATAGGGTCGAATTCGTGATCGTGGCGCTGCCTTGGTTGTAGATGCCACCGCCACCCTTGGCGTCGTTGTCCGTGATCAAACTGTCTTCGATCTCCAGCGTCCCGTTGATGTTGTTCCAGATGCCACCACCGTAGTTGTCTCCAAACAACGACGGTTGATTGCCGCCTGTGATCTGAAGGGACTCCAGTCTCAGGCTGGCGCCACCGAGGACCTGGAACACTCGTGAGGAGTCGCCGGCGGAAATGACCGAGACCGTCGAGCCGGTACCGATGATTGTCAGGCCATCGTCTGAAGCAGTGACATCCAGGTCTCCAGTGGCTGCGGCCTGTTCTCCCGTCCCTGCGATCGAAAGCGTGTAGGTCCCCGCCGGCAGGTTGATCGTGTCGTCACCCGACAGGCTGTTGGCTTCCATGATCGCCGCACGCAGCGTCGTGTTGCCCGACGCATCCGCCGCCACGCCGTCACCGGGGTTCGCATCCACCGTGTCGGCCGTACTGTTGACGGTGAACGTCGACAACAACGTGCGGTCTTCCAGTAACTCGGCTGCCGAAGCAACATCGCCATTTCGCCTACGACGAATGGACCGCCTGGAGAGAGGTTGCTTTCGAAGCAATTCCGCCAGCCAGTTCTTCAACAGCATCGCTTTATCTCCGAAAGAACATCAACGTTGCACAAGCTGCATTGTGCCATTGAGGAAGTCCAAACCTCAAACGAGCGGGCACCCGTGAGGAATCCCCAGGCAGAGACCACGACTCAAGCCCGACACACTGCGGCCATGCTACACCGCGTCGACCCACTCGGCCCAGTAGGCGAAGTTCTCGTCGATCTCCGAGGCGTCGAGCATCGTGTCGCTGCCGCCGCCACCGCGGACCGTGTCGTCACCGGCCCCCCCATCCAACCGGTCGTCGTCACGGCTGTGCAACGTGGCGGTCTTGCCGTCGTCACCCTGCAGGATGTCATACCCGCTGGCCCCGTAGAGGCTGTCGTTCCCCTCGCCTCCAACGATCGTGTCGTTGCCGCTGCGGCCGTACAGTTCGTCGTCACCCGTCCAGCCGCTTAGCTTGTCATCCTGTGTTCCCCCGTCGAGCCAGTCGTTGCCCGCACCACCGTTCAGCACGTCGTTGTCACGCAGGCCCTGCAGCGTGTCGTCGCCGTCACCGCCGGTGATCGAGTCGTTACCCGAGCGACCGTTGAGCATGTCGTTGCCCGCTCCGCCGCGTAACGTGTCGGCACCGCCCACGCCGATCAGCGTGACGGGGCCCGAGAAGGCTGAGGCATCAAGGCGGTTGTTGCTGTTGCCGCCCTTGAGGTAGGCCGACTCGATACTCATCAGCACGTCGCTGCCCATCCCGCCGCTCAGGCTGGCATCGGTCAGCGTCATGTCAACGTTGGACCGTTCGTACAACCGGTCGGTCCCGTCGCCGCCATCGATCGTGTCGTTGCCGCTCTCGCCTGTCAGAACGTCGTCGCCACCGCCGCCGACCAGGCTGTCGTGGCCAATCCCGCCATTGAGCTTGTCGTTACCCCCTCCTCCAATCAGCGTGTCCATGTTGCCACCCTGGCCGAAGAGAGCGTCCCCACCGTTACCACCAACGATCAGGTCCCGGCCACTTCCACCAAACAGACGGTCCGCACCCGGACCTCCCGTCAGTGTGTCCTGGCCACCGCGACCGTTCAGGAACAACCGACCGGTGAATGCTGATCCGTCAAACGTGTTATTGCTTGCGCCGCCAGTCAAACTGAGGACCTGGATGTCGTTTAGCGTGTCAGTCCCCGCGCCGACTAACTCGGTGTTACTGGCGGTGAAGTCGCTGTCCTGGGATTCGGAAACCTGGTCGTAACCCGAACCTCCATCCAGTGTGTCGTTCCCAGGGCCGCCGGTCAGCGTGTCGAGGCTGCCTCCTTGACCCCGGAGTTTGTCGTTGTTGCTGCCTCCAACCAGCTTGTCTGCACCGCCTCCGCCAAGCAGTGTGACCTGATCGGTCATGGCCGAGGCATCGATCGTGTCGTTGCCCGAGTCGCCACTGACCGTCAGAGACGTGGACACGGTCGGATCAAGGTCTCCGGCCGTGATCTGGTCATTGCCGTTGCCACCGCGGATGACGATCCGTCCGCCGGGGGTCATCTGGAAGTCGACGGTCCCGCTGGATGCGATACTCGAGATCCTGGAGATCCCGTTGGCGTTGTCCGAGTCGTCACCCACGGTGACCTGGTCGTCGCCGTTACCGAACTCGAAGACCCGGTCATTGGCCAACAGGGTGTCGCTGATCGGTTCCAGGCCCGAGTAGCTGATCGGGGCGTTGGTCTCGAGCGTGATGGTCCCCGAGGAGGCGTCTGTGAAGCGGTGCGTGACGGAGAGGAAGCTGCCGGTGTGTAGTGAGAGCAAATCGCCGTCGGCGGTTTGCTGGCTGCCGCCGGTGATCACCACTCCTCCGGGCATCACCGGTGGGCCGTTGCTGCAGTCGATTTCGAAGAGATCGTCGTCGCTGGATCCGACCAGGTCGATCGCGTGCACGAGCGACTCGTCGATAGTGCGGACGATTTCGCCGTTGACTGAGACGTTGTAGTCGGTGCCGTTTCGACGCAGCGAGATCGTATCGGGCGTGCCGTCGGAGGCCTGTGTGCCGGAGGAATGGTCGTTGGCGTCGACGGTGATCACGCCGAGAGTGATCGAGACGAGTTGAGAATCGATGGTCGAGTCGTTCCCAACAGTGCCCGGCTTGCGGACGCCGACGCGGACCTGGTGCTCGCCGATCAAGTTGTCACTCGCCGTCACGATGACCACTCCCGTCGTCGCATCGACCGAGTAGACCAGTTCCGTGGGGAGGGTGGGTATTTGACTGGAAAAGAGGATGGCGGACAGCTCGTCTTCTCCGAGGAACTCCACCGCGTCTCCCTCGGCATCCTGGGCTGTGAGCGTGAAGCTGGTTGTGGAGTTGGCTTCCATGCGGACCGGGGCGATGTCGTCCAGAAACGGGTTGCCGTTGGCACTGGGGTCCAGGTCGGTGACGACTGTGGCTTCGAAGCTCCGGGAGGCCTGGTTGCCGAGTGAATCGCTGACGGTGACGGTGATTGTCGCGGACCCGCTTGATCCCTCGGCGGCCGAGAGCATCAGGACGCCGTTTTCGAGGTCATCGAAGATCTCGACCTCGTGCAGCACCACCGGGTCCAGCGGACGGTCACCACCGTCGGTCGCCACGTCACTGATCGCGGCACGGACATCCTCGCCCTCGGTCAGCACGCCGAAGATCGAGTAGTTGAAATCGAGGTGCCGGATGGGTCCCTCGGTGATGAAGAACTGGCTGTCATTGGTGTCGTCGGTTGTCTTGGCCATTCCTATCAGGCCGGTTCGGTTGTATTGCAGGTCGACGTGGTACTGGTCGTCGAAGTCACCGAGCGTCGAGCCACCGGCACCGGTGCCGGTTGGGTCACCGCCCTGGATCACAAAGTTATCGATGACCCGGTGGAAGATCGTGCCGTCATAGAATCCGCTCTCGGCCAGCTCGATGATCTGTGCCGTTGCCCGCGGAGTCCGCGTTTCGAACAACTCGAATGTCATCGCCCCAAAGTCGTCGACCTGCATTCTTAGGCTGCGGTTGCCGGTGAGCACCTCGGCGGAGACCAGCGGGTCGGAACTCTCGACGGTAAACGTCAATTGGCCGCCGGCGGGGTCGAAGCCGTTGAGCGGGATGTGCAGAGGAGAACCGGCCGTCAGAGTCTGGTCAGAGTCTGGTCAGCGATCGTCGCGATCCCGGGCGTGGCCGAGGCGGCGTCGATCAGCAACTGCTTCAGTGTGGCGAAGTTGTCGGCGTTGGCCAGGTCGTTGTTGGTCAGGTTGTAAGCGGTGACCTGGACATTGTTTGAGTCGGTGATGATCACGTCGCGGAAGGTGACGTCCCAGGAATTCCACGTGTCGGAGTTGCCGTCGCCGCCGTCATCGATGTCCTGCAGCCAGGGCAGGTCGCGGCCGGCTGTCATCAGAGAGTTGTCCGAGTCGTGACCTAACTCGTTGACACCCAGGATGCTGATCGCCAATTCAGGATTCTCGGAGTCGAGCTCCTGCTGCATCTGGTCGAGGAAGCCAAACTGGCTTCGACAGTACGGTCAGGTGGCGTGGGCGAAGTACCACGCCGAGACCTCTTCGAGGTAGTCTCGGGGTGAGACGGCCTGGCCGGTGGAGTTGGACGTTTCGTTGACGTCTGTGAGATGGAAGTCGGGTTGCGGGAATCCGGAGAGGACCAATCGGTCCTCCAGAAGTTCGACTGCCGACGGGATGTCACACCAGCGTTGGCGACGCCTTGCTCGTGAAGCTGATGCTGACCAACGGGCACCTCGCATCCACCATTCTCTGAGTCGCATTACGTTATCTCCAGCTTTGAGAACTTGCACATCGCGATCACATTGTGTCCATGGGTTATGAACTATCTCGACGGTCGTTCGAATAACCGAACTAGGAAATAGCGGGAACTGGCGCCATCGCGACGAACGCGGGATAAGCCAGGGACTCCATCCCCAATGGGGTAAGGGGGGCGGCTATCCAACTCCTCGACCACATCGCCGTACGCGCCCAACTTCGACTTACCCTGCCAATCCGGATGCGCCTGTGCCGGAAAATGTGGAGCAGTGAGAGGCAGATAAAGAAAGAACGGCTGATCGCGTTCGGCCTGGATGAACCGGATTGCCTCGACGGTGAACTGCTCCGTCAGCCGACGGTTGTCGAACGGATTCGCGATCAACTCGTCGCCTCGAAATAGCTTCTTGGTCTGGTTGTTGCTCTTGTTGATGTAAAAAGCCGTTTCGAAACCCTGTTCCATTGGTAGCATCGACGCCGCATCCCCCAGATGCCACTTGCCGAACAGGCCGGTCGAATAACCGGCCGACTTGAAGACCTCGGCAATCGTCAATGCCTCGGGCGCAAGCCCGTTGACAGTCCTGACTCCGTATCCAACCACCCCCCCACGCCAACCAACCCGCGCCGGATAGGCCCCGGTCAACAGCGCCATGCGGGATGGCGTACACACGGTACACCCCGCGTAAAAGCTCGTCAGCCGCATGCCCTCGCTCGCCATCTTGTCCAAGATGGGAGTCCTGAGCACTTCACTGCCATAGCAGGACAAATCGCTGTAGCCCAGATCATCAGCCATGATCAGGATGACATTGGGCTTCGTTGGCAACGCGGCCGTCTCTCCGTCAGATTGACCGGCGGAACCGAGCAGGACCGCCGAGGCGAGAATGATGCGATTCAAACTCATTTGCCTTGCTCTCTTTCAGTTGTCGTTCACGGGAGCTCACACAGTGAGACACTCCGACTCTAATTCTCCCGGCCAACGGTCTTGCCGGCAGTCAATCCGACTCGCGTGTAGGGGCTGGAAATGTATGTGGAATATTGCTTGTCCCCGTAACGCACGGACTTCCGGTGATTGGTAAACAAGTCGATGCGTTTGGCGGTCGGCTCAAGCGTGACAGTGGCGGTCCAAACGCCTCGCTGCTTGTCGTGTTGCATCTCGGCCCAGTTATTGTCGGGAATGAGTTTTCGAAGATAGCCAGGGCTGCCGTCTGATGCTCGATCATATATCCAAAAGATGCGACCAGTCTCTTCGCCCGAACCCCTCTTGAAGCGAACGGTGACATTCAACTTTCCCTCATCCAGCGCATGTTGCACCTCGGGAGATTCAAGCAGCGGATCGACTTCGTCGAAAAAATGTTCCAGGAGAAAGGCCGACCTGTTCTGTTCCATGCGTTCCGCAGCGGGGTGGCCTTTTCTTTGGCCGTGGCCGCTGTTGGCTCGCAGGTAGATTGGAATCGTGGGGTGATGCTGACCGCCCCAAGCCATATCGAATGCAACGAAATCATGCGTGCCGGGGTGAAATAGCATGTCGACGTTGCGAGCGCGGAGCTGTTCGAGGTTTCGCGAGATAAACACGCTGTCGGAAATGTTCCGAGCCAACTTCTGTAAGTCTTTCCATGGATGACCAGTCGCGAGCGCCGCACGATTGAAAATCGGCCCGTAATGTCCGCCAAGAAACGGGTGCCGAAACGGGCCGGCGACACGTTGTAATTCATCCCACGCTTCAGGCTCACAAAGACGCAACGGGGAATCCCAAATTGGCGAGACGCTGGCAAAGACTGCGGTCATGCGTTCGTCGTGAATGATCGCCAGCGAAGGCGTTGCGCCGTTCTTCGACCCGCCGGACATCGCCACCTTGCCAACTGCAAAGTACTCCTGCTCCGAATACGCCGCTGTGACCGCTCGCATCATTGTCGCTGGCCAGGCCCAGTATTGAATCTTGTCGTGAGGATTCAGCGTTTTGGAAAACCGTTCCTCCGAACGGCGGCCCAGCTCGCCAAGTCCCGACGCCTTCAGAACCTGAACCACCGTGTAAACCAGACCGACTCCGCCTTGGATCAACTCCCGGTCGATGGGCTGCAGCCGAGTATCCCGATTCAGGTTATCGGGACGATTGCCACCGGTCAGATGAAATCCCTTCGCTTTGCGATCTGCGGGAACGACCATCCGCACCGGCATGCGATACGGCTCGCCGGGAAACACGTCACCGACGTGAATCGTAATCAATTTTTGCCGCGTAGGAACCTCGCCATCGACGTGATGCCAGTCCTGAAGGACCTCGACTTTCAGTGTGGACGGATCGCGAATCGCGCTCATGTCGAACAGGCCGCTTCGCCTCCTCATCAACGCCGGATAGCGATCATCCGTGTCGCCGTATTGCTTCTTGAGTTGGGTCAGTCGCTTTTTCAATCGTTCAACGACCGCCGCATACCTCGGTTCTTCGTAGACGTTGTTCAACTCATGTGGATCATCTTCGAGATCGTAGAGTTCCCAGCCCGGCGTGGACGGGCCGAACTTTCCCCTGCCGAGACTCGCATCCAACGGCAATCCGTAAAAGAACGCGAGCTTGTAGCGATCATCCCGCACTCCGTAATGGCCCGGAATGTGATGGTGGGCGAGGTGCATCCAATAACGGTAGTAAACGGCGTCCCGCCAGTCTTTCGGCGCCTGACCCGAGACGATTTCCCGAAGACTTCGGCCTTGCATCTTGGCGATCTCCGGAGCCTCGGACACGTCGGCAAAATCGAGAAACGTTTGAGCGAAGTCCAGGTTGGAACAAAGATGCGTGTCGTTCACCGAACCAGCAGGAACCGTACCCGGCAGGCGGATGAGGAAGGGCATTTTAAAACACTCTTCGTAAATCCACCGCTTGTCAAAATAATCGTGTTCACCGAGAAACATGCCTTGGTCGGAGGTGTAAACCACGATGGTGTTTTTCGCGAGGCCCGATTTGTCGAGGTAATCGAGAACGCGGCCGACGTTTTCATCAACGGCTTTCACACAGCCCAGGTAATCGTGAAGGTACTTTTGATAGGCGGCCTTGCCTTGCTCTTTGTCCGTCAGGCCAGACAAGTCGACCGAACCGGCGGGCCAATTGGCCTTTTGCACATCGGCGACCATCGTCCGCCGCGGAGCCAGCCGACTGGTGATCGACGTGCCCATCTTGCGAGTCGCCTCAGAGCGATGGGAAAAATCCTCCCACAAACTGTCCGGCTCCGGAATCTTGACGTCCGCCAGGTACTTCTTGTGACGCGCTGGGGGTTCCCACTTTCCATGCGGCGCCTTGTGGTGCAGCATCATGAAGAACGGTTTCTCTCCATCCTCTCGCTTCTTCAACCAATCGAGTGCGTAATCCGTCACAAGATCGGTGTAATAGCCGTTCGTGCGAGGACTCTTTCTCGCCAACTTCTGGCTGTACGCAATGTCGTCGGTGGAGGAAACGAAAACCGGGTTGTGATAAAAACCCTGGCCCGGTCCCACGTTCCAATAGTCGAAACCCCACGGCTCGGACCGTAAGTGCCATTTGCCAAACAACGCAGTTTCGTAGCCCGAACGACGTAAAATGTCTGCGACATTGGGCGTTCCCGACTTCGGACCTGGAAACGCATCATTTAACGTCCGCACTGAATTCACATTGGAATGTTGGCCGGACATGATGACGGCGCGGCTGGGAGTACAAATCGAATTGGTCACATAGCACTTATTCAGCCGCATCCCTTCCTTG
>CAVOEV010000172.1:0-10387 GCA_963694825.1 Planctomycetota bacterium | reverse complement strand
ATCCATCGAACCACTCATGACCGACACGTCACCCTCCCCCCCACAGTCTGAGCCTCAGCTCGCCACCTCCCAGGGCCCTCGTCGTGCTTCGATGGGAGTGTTGTTCCTGACAGTCTTTGTTGACCTGGTCGGGTTCTCGATCATCTTCCCGTTGTTCCCCGACATGCTGGATCACTACATCCAGAGTGACGGGCCCGAGAGTCTGATTGGGAGCCTGGCGGGCTGGCTGAGCGAATTCACGCGTCATCCCGACCCGGAGCGTCAGAGGCTGTACACGACCGCTTTATTTGGCGGTATCCTGGGCTCGATCTACTCGGCCCTTCAGTTCGTCTTCGCCCCATTCTGGGGCCGGCTCTCGGACCGCACGGGTCGCCGGCCGATCCTGCTGGTCTCGATTACCGGCCTGGCCCTGGCCTACCTGGTCTGGGTGTTTGCCGGCAGCTTCGAGTTGCTGATCTTGTCGCGGGTGGTGGCGGGGATCATGGGCGGCAACATCTCCGTCGCAACCGCGGCGGTGGCCGACATCACCGGCGAGAAGGATCGAGCCAAGGGGATGGGGATGATCGGAGCCGCCTTCGGGCTCGGCTTCATTCTCGGACCGGCCATCGGCGGGATGCTCTCGAGTGTCGATCTGACCGACGCCGGTCTGCCCGGTCTCAATCGCTTCTCGGCTCCAGCACTCGCTGCCTTGGGCCTGACAGTCTGGAACCTGGTCTGGGTCAAGTTCCGCTTGCCCGAAACGCTTTCCAGCGAACAACGTGGCACCCGCCCGTCACATGCCCGCTCACTGAACCCGCTCCGATTGTTCACCGGCCAAAACCTGCCCGCAGGTGTCTCGGGCACCAATCTCCTGTTCTTCCTCTACCAGACGGCGTTCGCCGGCATGGAATTCACCTTGGTGTTCGTGGCCAAGGAGCGGTTGCACTACAAGCCGCACCAGATGATGTGGATCTTCATCTTCGTCGGGCTGCTGATTGCGTTGGTCCAGGGTGGAGTAGTCCGGCGACTGGCTCCGAAGCTGGGTGAGCGTCGACTGGTCCGCGTGGGCCTGTCGATGCTGATCCCCGGCCTGTTGATCGTCGGCTGGGCACCTGGGGCATTGCCGTTTTATGCTGGTCTGGCCCTGTTGGCCATCGGCAGCGCATTGGTCTCTCCGTGCCTCTCGGCACTGGTCTCACTCTACACACCCGGCGACCGTCAGGGCGAGGTGCTGGGAGTCTTCCGCTCGGTGGGCGCCCTGTCGCGAGCTATCGCCCCAATCATCGCCGGCCTGGTCTTCTGGAAACTCGGCTCACAATGGCCGTATTACGGAAGCGCCCTGGTGATGATCGCCCCACTACTCCTGTCAGCCCGCCTGCCAACCCCGGGCAACGAATAACCGCCCCCACGACCCCCCGGAAGGGCAGGCCGTGCCTGACAACCACAGGCGAATCCCGCTCGCATTAACGATTCACAAACCACCAGCAGGCCCAGCACAACGCCGGGAACAGGACGAACATCATGACAACGGTCGTCCAGGTGCTTCGGCGGGAATCGGGCCATCGACCCATTGGGATCTAACCCACAATGTCCGGGTCGGTTTCAGGAGTCGCCGGATTGGCCGGATCGAACCACTCGTCCTTGAACACGATCCGCTTCCGATGCTTCATCGCCAGGTTGGCCGTCAATGCCATGATCGCATCGGCCATCGCCACCTCGCCGCCACATCGCAACGTGTTGTCGTTGGGTTTTTCGGTGCGGACGCAGTGGCAAAAATGCTCCATCTCTTCGGTGTAACCCCGACTGATTGCCGTCCCTAGGGCACTCGAAGCAACCGCGGCGGCCGAACTTGGAGCCAGACTCGCACTGGCGTCCATCACCGGTCCACCCTTGCCACCGATCACGTGCAATCGCTGCTCCGGACCACCCGCCCCCGTCGAAGGACTCCCCTCCTTGTACAACAACGCCTCCTGCTCCTGCTTCACAACCATCGTGCCCCGACTGCCTAACAACGTCTCGCCAAAACTCTCGAGACGATTCGTGTTCAACGACGAATAGGTCACTACCACCACGTCGTCCGGATTGTCCTGCACGTCGTAGTTCTTGCCGGGAAACTCGAACGTCACATACACATGGTCGTCGATCTCGCGGTCGTCGGACTGCTTGTCGGTCGACCCGACATTCTTCACTCCGTAAAAGTTCTTGCCGCCGTAACCCTGTACGGCCAATGGATGCACCTTGCCCAGGAAAATACTGCAGGCGTCCATCTGGTGACTGCCCAACTCGGCCATCAAACCGCCACCCGTGCGGTTGTACAACCTCCAGTTGACCAGCTCGTTCATCGACTTGAAGTCGAAACCCGTGACCTTTCCGTCCAGTGCCGCCATGTCCTCCTTCGGAATCGGCTTCCTCCAGCTGTCGCGGCCCGGAAAACTGTTGTTGCGGTGCCACTGAGCCCGAATGTGACGGATGTCGCCCAGCAGACCCTGCTTGACCAGGAAATTGGCGTTGTCGTATAGCACGCTGTAGTGCCGCTGGTGACCGACGGCCAGAAAACGGCCCGTCTGACCAGCCACCGCTATCATCTCCTTGCACTCGCCGATCGAATGAGCCATCAGCTTTTCGGTCAACACGTGCTTGCCCGCCTTCATCGCTTCGATCGCGATCGAAGCGTGATGCGACAGCGGCACGGCGATCACGACCGCTTCGACATTCGGGTCGGCAATCAACTGCTTGTGGTCCTCGTAAACCTTGATCTTGCTCGCCTTCTGGCGGCCGAGTTTCTGGTCGAGCCCGGTGCGACGTGAGTTGCCGTCGCCAGTGAAGGCCCGCTCGCGGTTCGTCGGACGTAAGTCGGCAATCGCCACGATGTCCATGTAGGCCGGAGGATGCTCGGTCAACAAAACGTTGCCCTCGTCTCCAGTCCCAATGAAACCGACTCGGACCGGGTCGCCTTTCAAAGCGTTGTAGCCGAAATAGATCGAACCCAAGCCGGCCGTCGCCCCCGCAGCCCCCTTGATGAAACTCCGGCGAGACAACGCCACGGCGTCCTCGAAGACCGAGTCGCCTCCACGCGTCGACGACAATGCCTCGTTGAAATTGTCCTTGCCCGTCTGGACTTCTTCAGGTGTCAGTTGCATGACACGCCCCCTCAAAGAGATTCCGACTCGGTGTCTGTGTCCGGTTCACTCTCGCTGCAAAACTCCACGGCCCCCTCAGTATCCGCTCCGATTGCATCTGACTCAACAGACGCCTCGGTCGCCACGTCGACAGCCCGGGCCTCGGCATCAGCAATCAGGTTCTCATCTTTCGACTTCCGCCATTTCAAAGGCATTCGCCCTGCCAGTGCGTCCAGGCCAAACCAGCGGCCCGTCGGCAGCGACGCCAGCACCAACAGCGCCAACACCTCGATCAGGTTCTTGTTCACCCACAAACTGTGCTCTGGCCCGGCCGCCGCCGGCACACCCGGCCAGGGTGGCATCGCCAGGTAAAACGAAAACAACAAGGCCGCTCCAGCGACTGCCGCGAATCGACTGCACAGGCCGGCGATCAGCAATACGCCAATCACCGCCAGACTCCACATCGTCAACGCGTCGATCTGGTCGACTCGAGTCGCGGGCATCGCCACCGGTCCACGCATCCGCTGTTGGGGAGTCAACAGCTTTTGGGCCGCTACGATCAAGTCGCGCTCCAAGGCCCGGATCGGGCCGACCAGAGATGCCCGAATCTCAGCCGTGTCGCCATGACCGGGCAAGCCCGACTGCCGAGCATGCCGCTGCTGAAAATCGGTCTCGGCACTCGCCAAACTCGACTCGTAGCGCTGCAACTGACGACTGTACAGTTCGATCTCACCCAACCGTGTCTCGAGCTCCTGCTTCGTCGCCCGATCGGTGATCGTCAATCCCGCCCGCTCGGGATCACCCAACAACGACGCACGCATCCGCTCTCGGAAACTCAATCGAGACGATCGGGCAAACACCGTCCGGATCGCCTCGTGATACTTCTCGGCCAACTCGTTCGCCGCAAGCTGATCGGCCGAAGGGGCCTCGAGAACTGTCACCAACTTCAAGGCCGCATCCCGTTCGCGAGGCGTCAGATGAACCTTGCCATCGACGATCAACCGGCTGGTCTTGGCGTTGAACGTCAATCGCTTGGCCAACGTGCCCCGAAAGACCAGGCCCTCGGGCAATGCCTTCAACTCGGCCCGGAAATCCGCCGGACCGTCGATCAACCGGTCAAGTCGAACCACCTGGCTCTTGTCGAGACGGTGTACGGTCGCGAACTTCGTGTGCCACTTGTCCCAACGCGAACCGACCCAGTCGGCATTTAACCAGTTCAACTCGTCCGGATCACCCGTCAAGCCTCGAAAGGCGTCGCGGAACGGGCCTTGAGAATTTCTGAGGTACCCGGCCGAGGTCCACGAGCGAGCCGTCTGGCGACTCTGGAATTTCCAGAGTCCCTCGTAAAGGAATTGCCAGCCGATGGCGATCCGCAAGATAACCAGCAGCGAAACAGTGACCAGAAATGTCGACTTCCGTGTGTACAACGCCTCTCCTCGTCAGCTGTGCCGCTTCAACTTATGCCGCTTCAACCTGCCGCGTCTTCTTGACACGCTCGCCCCCAAAAAAACGCTTCAGGGTATCGCAGCCTGATCTTCCTGAAACAATACCTTATCGGGGATCCCGCAGACGATCGGTCGCAAGGTTTGGCCCTGACAGGGTGCAGGGATTAGCAACGCGCCGATCTCGGGTCGATTATCGCAATAGGCGGTAGCAAATTCGACCCCGCCGGCGAAAAACGCGGTCGAGAGTGCATCGGCTTCTGCCGCTGTCTCGGCCAGCACCGTCACACTCAACATCCCCTCAGCCGGCCAACCCGTCCGAGGATCCAGGATGTCGCTGAACCGCCGCCCGCCAATCCGGTACGACTCGATCCCCGATCCACTCGTCGACATTGCTCGATCACACAACAGTAGAGTCGCCAAACGGCGAGTCGGAAACAACGGGTTGCGAACGCCCACCGGCCAGCCCCGATGCCCCGCATGAGGTCCTCGAGCCAACAGGCTGCTGTGGCCACCATGCAACAGGTAACTGTCGACACCCGCAGCCAACAACTCGCCGGCAATCCGATCCAAAGCAAACCCCTTGCCGATGCCACCAAGATTCAACTCCACGCCATCACGATTCAATCGCATCGACCGCGCCGCGATATCGATCACCACATCCCCAAGGCCTCCCGATTGACGCACACGCTGTACGTCCACATCGTCGGGAATACGGCCCGATTCCCGAGCCGCCCGCCACAACTCGATCAGAGGCCCGATCGTCGGGTCAAACGCTCCATCGGTCTCGACTGCCATCCGGCAAGCCAAGGAAACCACCTCGAACAGAGTCTCCTCGAGCACCACATCCCGCTCGGTCGCATCCCGATTCGCCCGAGCCATCGGGCTGTTCGAGTCGTACACGGTCATCAACGCTTCAAGATCATGGACACTCTCCAGGACAGACGATGCCGCTTCAAGCAGTTCGCGTCGTTCGGCCTCGAGAAACACGGCGAACTGACAGGCCATCGCTTGGGTCTGGATCCGCAACGTGTCGCCAGCCGACGGAATCTCAACCTCATCGACCGTCGGCTCGGCCCCATCCACCCCAACAGTATCGGACCCGGCTTGTGCCGGAACCAAGAACTGCCGCCGACTCGATCCGGCCTCTTCCAACTCACTCATCCACTGCCGAAACCGTTGAGGTAAGGAATCAATCCGGCCGTCTGACCGATCGCCGCGTCATTGGCCAACAATTGGCTCAGGAAATCCCATTCCCCAGAAACCAGTGCCGTCCGAGCACTCTCAGGCAACCCGGCCTCCGCAATCACATCACCCCAGGCCACCGTGACCGCTTCGAGATCGACCGTGACATCAATCGTCGGATCGGCCTCGACGGCCGACGACAGGCTCTCGAGTTGCTCTCGATCCAGTGTCATCGTCGGAATCCCAAGCGCCGTGCAGTTGCCAAAAAAGATCTCTGCAAACGACTCGGCCACGATCGCCTGCAGGCCCCAACGCATCAAGGCCTGAGGAGCGTGCTCGCGCGACGATCCGCAGCCGAAGTTGCGGCCGGCAACCAGAATGCTGGCTCCGGCAAACCGGTCGCTGTTGAACGGCTGACCGGGGTCCTGCTGCCGGTCGTCCTCGAAGACGTGCTCACCCAGCCCGTCAAACGTCACGCACCTCAAGTACCGGGCCGGGATGATCCGATCGGTGTCGATGTCGTCGAGCAACAACGGAATCGCAGTGCCGCTGAGTCGAATGACCTGGCTGTTGGACATGGCGATATTCTCGGCGTTTCTGGAAACTGTTCTGACAGGGAGTGCGCAGCTCGGCAACTCGAAAACAACAAATTCAAACCGCAGCTGAAGTGAATTCTCGGACGTCGGTCACATGTCCATCGATCGCGGCAGCGGCAACCATCGCAGGGCTCATCAACAGGGTCCGCCCGGTCGGGCTTCCCTGTCGTCCCTTGAAGTTGCGATTACTCGACGACGCACACATCTCGCGGCCTTCCAGCTTGTCGGGGTTCATTGCTAGGCACATCGAGCAACCTGCCGCACGCCACTCGAATCCAGCTTCGATGAATACTCGATCCAAACCCAGAGCTTCGGCCTCTTCGGCGACCTGTTGGCTGCCGGGCACGACCAGTGCCCGGACCCCATCGGCCACTCGACGACCGCTGGCGATCGCGGCCGCCTGACGCAAGTCCGACAGTCTGGAATTGGTGCACGACCCGATGAAGGCCACGTCGATCGACTGACCGCGGATCGGCTGGCCCGCTTCCAGCCCCATGAACTCAAGAGCCTCCTCAACCCCGGCCCGCTCCTCGATCGAACACTCCTCGGCCGCCGGCAACAACTCGCCCACTCCCACACTCTGACCCGGATTGATCCCCCAGGTCACTGTCGGTTCGACCGCCGACCCATCGATCGTCACCCGGTCGTCAAAGTCCGCCTCCGGACCCGACGCCAGACTCAACCACCACGCCGCAGCCCGCTCGAACTCCTCACCCTCTGGTACCGCCGGACGGCCTCGAAGGTACTCCACCGTCTTGTGGTCCGGGTTCACGTACCCGCAACGCGCCCCTCCCTCGATACTCATGTTACACACCGTCATCCGCTCTTCCATGCCCATCGTATCAAAGACCTCGCCAGCGTACTCATACGCATAACCGACGCCACCCTGCACTCCCAACTGACGAATGATCGACAGGATCACGTCCTTGGCAAACACACCGTCAGCCAAACGACCCGTCACTTCGATCCGACGAACCTGCGGCCGGTTCATCGCCAATGTGCCGGTGGCCAGGACCTGAGCGACCTGGCTGGTACCGATGCCCAGGGCGATCGCTCCAAAGGCTCCGTGGGTGCTGGTATGAGAATCTCCGCACACTAGAGTGATACCGGGCTGAGTCAGACCCAGTTCGGGGCCGACCACGTGGACGATGCCCTGACGCGAATCGTCCAGGCCCAATAACTCGATTCCGAACTCAGCACAGTTCCGTTCGATCGCCGACATCATCTGCTCGGCCAAACCGTCGGCAAATGGCCGAGCCTGATCGTCGGTCGGGATGATGTGATCGACCGTCGCCAGAGTCCGCTCGGGGTACTTCACAGACAAACCACGGTCCCGCAACATCCCGAAGGCCTGAGGACTGGTCACCTCGTGCACCAGGTGCTGGCCGATGAACAGCTGAGTCTGCCCCGAAGCCAGGTGGCCGACGGTGTGCTGGTTCCAAACAACATCAAACAGGTTGACAGTGCCGGAACGGTTCTCGCAATCGCTCGATGATGCGGTGGATTGGTCCATCGGTAACCCAGCCCCCGGGTACAAGTCGTTTGTGCCGGCCGTCTATGCCGCTGGCTGCCCGAAACGGGCAACAGAACGCCCCAGTGTAGCAGACATTAGTGGAGCGTGTGAGTGGTCCGAGGCGTTGTCATGATCGGGAGTGTGCCTTAGAATGCCTCTGTCGACGTCGCTTCGATGCGTTCGATGCCGTTCAAGCGACCGGCTGGACCTAGTGACGCTTTACCGACGGCGTCGACACTGGTCACCTCCGACGTCTCGGGCGAACGAGTCCAGCGGCGGGCGACGAGTTCTTCGAATCGCTGGGTTTTTCTTTCCAACTCGTCCTTCCGCTTTCAGTCGCCATGTTCGAAGGCATCACAGACGGCCTGAAAGGTGCTCTGTCGTTCATCGACCGGTCTCGATTGACCGAAGGGAACATCCGCGAGGGATTGGGGCAGGTGCGCCAGGCGCTGCTCGAAGCCGACGTTCACTTTGACGTTGCCAATGCCTTTGTCGAACGGGTTACCGAACAAGCACTCGGTGAGCGGGTCCTGAAGTCGATTCGGCCCAGCGAGCAGATCGTCGGGATCGTGCACCAGGAGCTGGTCGAGTTGATGGGTCCGGTCGACGCGTCGCTGCCGATCCGCCGCGACGGCCTGGCCGTGATCATGCTCTGTGGCCTGCAGGGCAGCGGCAAAACGACCACCTGCGGCAAGCTGGCCCGACTGCTCAAGCAACAGGGGCACCTGCCGATGCTGGTCGCCGCCGACTTGCAACGACCCGCTGCGATCGAACAACTGCAGGTGATTGCCGACCAGATCGACGTGCCCTGCTACACCGAAACGGCAGACAGTAGCCCGCTTGCCGTCTGCCGCAACGGACTGAAACAGGCCAAGGCCAACCCGGAAATCCGAGTTGTGATCCTCGATACCGCCGGCCGACTGCACGTCGACGACGAGTTGATGAGCGAACTCGAGGACATCGACCGCAAGATCCAGCCGCACCAGGTGCTGCTCGTCTGCGATGCCATGACCGGCCAGGACGCCGTCAACAGCGCCAAAGCCTTCAACGACGCGTTGGAAGTCGATGGAGTCATCCTGACCAAGCTCGATGGCGACACCCGCGGCGGAGCCGCACTGTCGGTCAAGGCCGTCACCGGAGTGCCGATCAAGTACATCGGCGTCGGCGAAGGACTCGATCGGCTCGAAGAATTCCGGCCCGAAGGCATGGCCGATCGCATCCTCGGCATGGGCGATGTCGTCGGACTCGTTCAACGCGCCCATGAACAAATCGACGAAGAAGAAGCCCTGGAGCAACAGCAGAAGATGCTCGAGGGCAAGTTCACCCTCGATGACTTCAGCAAACAGATGAAGATGATGAAAAAGATGGGCCCGATCCGTGAGATCATGAAAATGATCCCCGGCATGGGCGGCATGATCGACGACAACTCAGAAATGGAAGACCCCGAAGCCGACCTGACACGGATCGAAGGAATGATCAGCTCGATGACTCCCGATGAACGCTCGAATCCCGATCGGATCGACCGCGCCAGACGGAATCGGATCGCCCGTGGTAGCGGAAGTGACCCCGCCGACGTAAATAACCTCATCAAACAATTCGATGCCATGTCCGGCATGATGCAGCAAATGGCCGGAATGGGTATGAAAGACCGCATGAAAGCCGTCAAAGGCATGTCCGACGGCGGTATGCTCGATCCCGCTGCACAGCTCAGACGAGAGAAAACACGCAGCAAACGAGGACCGGTCGACACCGGTGTAGCCAAAAACCAGAAAAGACAGAAACGAAAAAAAGCTCGGAAAGCACGCCGCAGGAATCGCCGCTAAGGCCTTCGCCTGTCACACTAGACAATACACATCGATCGCCCAAAATCTGGCCGATCATGAGACGACGCATTTGTAATCAAATATTCCCCGGGATCCCGGTCCCGGTGAAACTTCGCTCAGGTACATTGGATCACAGGAGAGAGACGCGTGGCCGTTCGAATTCGACTCAAAAGACTGGGACGCCGACACCTACCCTTCTACCGTATTGCCGTCATGGACAGCCGGTCGCCTCGTGATGGTAAGTCGATCGAGGATGTCGGGCACTACGACCCGATGGTTCCAGACAAGTCGCAGCGAGTCACACTCGATATGGAACGGGTTGACTACTGGATGTCCGTCGGTGCACTGCCGACAGACAAGGTCGCCGTGCTGATCGACAAGGTCAAGAAGAACCGCTTCGGAACCGCAAGCGAACCGCCGGCGCTGACAGCACCCAAAGAACCACCGCCGCCGCCAGAACCCGCCGCCGAAGAAACCGCACCGGAAGATGAAACAACTACCGACGATGAAGCGGTGACCGACGACACTGCGGCCGAAGAAGAAGCTCCGGCTGAAGAAGAAGCTCCAGCCGAAGAAGAAGCTCCGGCCGAAGAAGAAGCTCCAGCCGAAGAAGAAGCTCCAGCTGAAGAAGAAGCTCCAGCTGAAGAAGAAGCTCCAGCTGAAGAAGAAGCTCCAGCTGAAGAAGAAGCTCCAGTCGAAGAAGAAGCTCCGGCCGAAGAAGAAGCTCCAG
>CAVOEV010000171.1:0-10398 GCA_963694825.1 Planctomycetota bacterium | reverse complement strand
GGGTGGTGGAAGCCAACCGATGCGACGGTTGGGGCGACGGTTGAGGCGACGGTTGAGAGGGAAACGACGCGACGTTGTCGAGTGATCGGTTTGACGTGACCGGAGACCGAGCGGCTGTCAGCATTGCGTCTCGTCCTGGGCCGGGTTGGTCTCGATTGGCAATCAACGAGGTCAAATGGCAACGCGTCAGCAGGTCGTGAATCGGTTGCAGGCCGGCATACAGGCCCCGCTGGTATGTCGGATCGGCCGCAAAACAGACTCCCACCACCCGGCCGGCACTGTCGAACAATCCGCCACCACTGCGACCCTGCAACGGCACACCCGTGCACTCGACGTTGTCCGGACCCAGGTAACGATTCAAACGAGTCACGGCGACCAGTTCTCGAGTCGGCCGGTCGCCACCGTTGCAACCGAAACTGATCAGTCGCTCACCCGCAGATATCCCCGAACCGGGGTCCGCAACAACAGCCACCGGCAAAACACCACGCGTCGATATCTCGACCAAACCCACGTCCGATTCCAGATCGTGACCCAGAAGACGGCCGGCATACGAGGTCGAACGACGACCGTCAAAAACATCCACGATCAACCGCACGCCCGACCCCGTCATACCAACTGCACTTTTCGCCCCCACCTGCAGTCGCTCGCCTGGCTGATAGTTTCGGAACAAATGACCACACGTCAGAATGATGCTGCGATCCGCCCGACTGTCGATGATCGTACCCGATGCAAACTCATGACCGTCGGACTGCTCGAGACGCAATCGCACACAACTGGACTCCAAACCTGCCCCTGCCCCTGCCCCTGCCCCTGAATCCGTAGTTGCCCGCGGACCGGCCCCCTTGGCACGCACGACCGGGGCCGCGCGACCCGCCGCCGGGTTCCGAAACTTCTGCGACAGATCCTTGAATCGAGCCGAATCGGTGTACTCGGTCAAACGAGCCGATACGGATGGGCCGGGATCAGCTACCGGCTTGGCTACCGGCTTGGCTACCGGCTGCTTGAGTGAATCCGCTCGGGCCGCCTCGGCCAAGGACCGCAATTGCCGCTCGGACGTCACGCCGACAATCTTCTTCACCGCTCGACCCGACTCGATCAGCACAAACGTTGGCAGCAACTTGATGTCCAACTGACGGGCCAGACGAGGTGCTCGCTGGATGTCAATCACGCGGATCGGGTACCCCTGCCGCTTCAACTTCTCCACCAGCGGACTCATCCGCTGACACGCCAGACAACCCGGACCAGAGAACTCGAGCACCTCGCCGGCTCGCGCGACTCCCGGGTCCATCGCCCCCAAAGCCAACACAATACCCAGTGCCCATGACAGACTCGATTGGCTTGTTGCCGCCCGGTTTCCGAGACCGGTGCCGAGCCGAAGGCCGGGCCGAAACCCAAGCTGGCTGCGGGAACAAGAAGACGAGTCGAGAATCCTGAGGAGCTTGCGAAAACAGGCCCGCACCGTCGCGTCGCGCATCAGACCATCCCTGGCTATCAGCGAGCGAATTGTAAGGTTGACCACGATCACCGAATGGAGATTGGCGACTTTACAAGCAGACCATCCTTGGTCGGCAGTCGTGTCGCCGAGAACCGCAAAGAACCGCAGTGTTCGTAGTGTCGGGTCAGAAACCGCAGATGCCGTGCCAATCTCGCCAATATCGGGATCGGACGCCCTAGATCCGGTAAAATCTCTCGGCGTTCTCGGCAAACAGTTTCTTCTGAGCGGCCAGCGGTCGGTCCTTGACGATTGTCTTCAAGGCGGCGACCCACTCGGCAAACGTGGCCTTCAGCCGACACACGGGCCAGTCGCCCGCAAAGCAGGCTCGATCCTCACCAAACGTATCAATGCAGAAGATCATGTTGGGAGCCAGGTCCGACGCCTTCCAACCCTCAGGTGCCGTGACAACGATTCCCGAAATCTTGCAAATCACATTCTCGTGCGACGCCAGAGCCTTCATACCCGTCATCCACTTCTTTCTGAGTGGCTTGTCGTCGGATCCGACCGGCATGTTACCGCAGTGGTCCACGACAAACCGCGTCCCGGGACACTTCTCGACCAGCCGCGCTGCGTCGGTCAATTCGCCAGGACGCATACACAGGTCGAAACTCATTCCCAACTTCCCCAGCAGCCGCACATTCCTGACAAACCGGTTCTCCAGACACAGACCCGCGGGCCGATCGTCATCGTGCAGCACCGTACGCACACCTCGCACGTAGTCACTCTCCTCGTACTGCCTGATGTACTTCTTGAAGTTGCGATCGTGAGGATAACCACCGATCACCGCAGCCTGCATCGGGTTCGACTTGTCCCGACACAACCCGGTCACCCACTCGGCCTCCAATTTCTGATCCTCCTGCCGCACATTCACCTCCATGTAAACCGTCTTGGTCACGCCCAGGCCCTTGGTGGCTTCGAGATAATCGGACATCAGGAAGTCGCGATTGATCGACTTGACTCCCTCGTTCTTCAGCCACGGCAGGTTGAGTTTCTTGAGATCCCAGAGGTGCTGGTGGGTGTCGACGATGGGAATCACGGGCTGCATGTCCTCGGCCGTCGCAGTCCCTACCGGGACGAGGCCTGTCACGAGTGCTGTAGGGATGGCCAACGAACCGACCGTGGCGGTCGTCGTGGCCAGAAATCGGCGGCGATCGATCGGGAGTGGCGACAGGGTCATGAGCGTACCGGCCTTCCTTCAGTCACATTGGGACGACAACGATGGTCCGTCATCGTAGCCGAGAACGGTGCCGGTTTGGAGTCTTCAGTACGCGAACCGCCTGCAGACGGCTTGTCGTGCCGGTTGTAGCGGTTGTGCGGCCAAAGACAGGCGGCGACTTTTGTGAGCATCGCGCCAAGGATGGCGGTTCCCCTACCTGCAGCACGACTCTCGACATAGCCAGCCCCCGTTCACCCTGTTGTGCTGGACCCACAAGGCGATGCCGTCCGATTCTCAGAGAACACCCCGACACCGATCCTCGCACCCTGGCATCTACTCACAACGCTACGGGTCCGAGACACACACCTGCCGAGCCTCCATCATGCCCGCACCGTCCACACCAGTCGCACCCCGCATCGACCACCCACCTGTCGCCACCACCACCGACGGTCTCCCGCTGCCGGCTCCACCGCACCGCACCCTGCTGCTGCTGGTGCTGACCCTGCTCGGCGGATTGGCTCTCACCAGTTGGCTCGACGACCGGTCCGCCTCACGCACTCTCGTCGGTTACCTGCGTGCCGAACGAAACACCATCGTGGCTCCGGTCAACTCGGTCGTCGGCGAACTGCGGCACCAGCCCGGCGACGTGGTCACTCCGGGAACCGTGCTCGTGCTGCTGATCGATGACGAACTCGAACGCCAGATCGCCGACCGCACCACCATCCTACCCACTCTCGAAGCCTCGCTCGCTCAGACCCAGGCCCAGGCCGATGTCGAGTTGGCCCTGAAACTCAGAGACCTCGAGCGCGAAGAATTCGAGGTCCGAGCCTTGGCCGTCAATCATCTCGAAAAACAGTATTACAACGAGTTCATGCAGACGGCGTGGGAGGAAATGCTCGATCTCAGCGACGGACTGGCCAGCATCGGCAGCAACGACCAGACCTATCGCCTCGGCACTCTGCCACAAATGCTGACCTCCGACGCGGTCCAAATGAAAACACTGCTGCGACAACAGGCAGCACGCAATGCCGCATCGATCAGTGCCGCTCAGGCCAAACTCTGCCGAGGACAACTCGACCGGATCGACGCCCTGCGGAGCAGCCTGCCCGAAAAGTTCCGCACCGCCAACGGAGTCAATGTCGCACAACGACAACTCGCTCATGCACGCCAAACTCTCGTCTCGCTCGAACAACATCGACGACGACTGGCCCTGACCGCCATGTCGCACGGCACCGTCGGGCTGCACCTGAAACAGGCCGGAGATCGAGTCGCCGGTGGTGAAGCGATTGTCGAATTGTACGACCGGGAACGACAACACCTCGACTTGCCCGTCCCCAGCCGGCTGATCAACCGCTACTCGGTGGGAACGATGGTCCGCCTGAGATTCGCCGGGTCCATTCGCTGCAAAGGACGCGTGTCGGTCGTGCCGCCGCACACCGAACAACAGGTCGACACCCCCGTCGGAGCCGATCCGCTCGTCCGAATCACCATCGAACCGATCGGTCGACTGTGGCCCGCCGTGCCGATCGGATCGTCGGTTGAAGTGGAAGTCGAGTAGAGCCGGAAAGACTCGAGTCGACCCGGATCGTGTGGACCGGTCGCTATCCGGCCGGTTCGACCCGAGCAATCTCGTCGATCGAAATCGGCCCCTCCGTCCGACCGGACTCGCCGACGTCGATGACGATCAACTGGCCGGGTCCCGCCGCACGCGAATCGGGATACCCCACCAGTTCGCGGCCGTCCTTGAGCACCAGGCGAACCGCGTGAGTCTCGTCAACTCCCGGCAAGTCCGCAGAAACCAACTCCGGAAAACGGCTCCAGGCCCACGTCCACAAAGTCGACTCGACGTCCACTTTGCCGGCAATGTCGAGCCACTCGTCAGCAGCCTTTTGCAGGTCAACCCGCAACGCACTCCGACACCACGGCTCTAGCTCCAGATCAATCCAACTCCGTCGCGATACGACGAGTTCTTCGAATGTCAACATCGTGTGGCCTCGGTTTTACTCGTCCGTCACGCAACCCAACGCGGCCGAACTGACGGTGCGGATGTAACGGCCTAAAGTGCCGCGAGTCTGTTTCAGCGGCGGAGCGGTCCAGGCGTCGCGCCGTCGAGCCAACTCGTCGTCGCCGACGTCCAGGTCGATCCGCAGCTGCTCGGCATCGATCGTCACCGTGTCTCCGGTCTCGACCAAAGCCAATGGACCACCCGCCTGAGCCTCGGGAGTGATGTGGCCGACGATGAACCCGTGCGAACCTCCCGAAAAACGACCGTCGGTCATCAACGCCACGTCGTTGCCCAGGCCGGCACCCATGATCGCCGAAGTCGGTGTCAACATCTCGGGCATCCCCGGACCTCCCTGAGGACCCTCGTACCGGATGATTACCACGTCACCCTTCCTGATCTGCTTCTGCTCCAACGCCAAAAGCATCTCCTCCTCAGAATCAAAAACCCGCGCCGGTCCAGAAAATACCAACCCCTCCTTGCCCGTGATCTTCGCGACCGAACCCTCGGGTGCCAGGTTGCCTCGCAGAATCTGCAAATGACCGGTCGACTTGATCGGATCCGACGTCGGTCGCAAAATCTCCTGCCCCTCGGACAACTCGGGCAACTCCGACACGTTCTCCGCCAAAGTGCGGCCGGTCACCGTCAGGCAATCACCCTCGATCAAACCCTCCGACAACAGGAACTTCAAGACGGCAGGAGTTCCACCGACGGCATGCAGATCGGCCATCACAAATCGACCGCTCGGCTTCAAGTCGGCCAAAAACGGAACGCGGTCGCTGGTCGCCTGGAAATCGTCGATCGTCAACTCGACATCCGCCGATCGAGCGATCGCCAACAGGTGCAATACCGCATTGGTCGATCCACCCAACGCCATCACCATCGCCATCGCGTTTTCCAACGACTGCCGTGTGATGATGTCGAGCGGCTTGATGTCCTGCTCGAGCAAATGACGGATTGCCGCTCCCGATCGATGACACTCGTCCAGCTTCGCCGGGTCCGTCGCCGGGGTCGAGGAACTGTATGGCAACGATAAACCCATCGCCTCAATCGCCGATGACATCGTGTTGGCCGTGTACATCCCGCCACATGCTCCCGCCCCCGGACAACTCCGCTGCACAATCTCCCGACGCTCCTCGTCACTGATCGACTCGGCCAGGTACTGACCGTAAGACTGAAACGCCGAAACAATGTCCAATGGCCTCTCGCCCAGACAACCCGGTTGGATCGTACCACCGTAAATCATCAACGACGGACGGTTGACTCGGGCCATCGCCATCACGCAACCCGGCATGTTCTTGTCGCAACCCGGTATCGTGATCAACGCGTCGTACCACTGACCTCCCATCACCGTCTCTATCGAATCGGCAATCAAATCCCGTGACTGAAGCGAGTACGACATGCCCTCGGTGCCCATCGAAATGCCGTCGCTCACGCCAATCGTGTTGAATCGCATCCCGATCAAATCGCTCGCAGACACACCCGACTTCACCGACTCGGACAACTCCATCAGGTGCATGTTGCACGTGTTGCCCTCGTACCACATGCTGGCAATGCCCACCTGAGCCTTGCTCATGTCCGACTCGGTCATGCCCGTGCCGTAAAGCATCGCCTGTGACGCACCTTGGGCACGGGGCTGAGTGATCCGGGCACTGTAGCGATTCAGTCCGTCACCAACCGGTTGCAGCATCTCTGACTTCTCCAACTTCAGTACACTCAACGCAATCCTCCACTTATACAGCACACCCCAAACACCAGAAAGTGAGCCAATCCACTAACCCCGTGCCAACCATCCTCACACGTGTTATCGTATTGACCTCACGAAAGAACGAGTCCGTAGTCAAACGACTGCGTTCGAGGTCACTCTGATCACGACCGATCACCGACGACTCGACGGGCTGTTGTCGAAAGGGGGACACTTGAGTGATCAATGGGTGAGATTCAGTGAGGCGTTGCCGTCGCTGGAAGCCAGCGACGCGATTCGCGCAGTCGGACTGCTGGACCGTTGTCTGCAGTCGGTCGATGAGACGTCCGACGAATCGAGTTTTCTGAGCGGATTGCTGGCGGATCTGGTCACCGAGTTCTCGGCCCAATGGTGCGGCGTGCTGGTGCGTCGACCCGGATGGGAATTGCACGCCGAGTACGGCCGTCAGCGTCCGTTGGCCTGGCCGTCCGAGCTGCTTGAAGAATCATTAGACCGGGGCGCGGCGGGCGGAACGCTGATCGACGACCCTTCGGGCTGGACAGCCGCAGCCGTTCCACTGGACGATTCGGCCGCGTCCGCCTCGGTGCTCTTGATCGCCGGCAGCCACTTCGACCTCGCCGCTCTCCCGCTGCTGGCCATCGCCGGCCGCGGCCTGTCGGTGTCTCGAGGCCTGGCAGTCCAATCCGAATTGACCAGCCGACGAGCCGACCGGTTGGCGGCGACGTTGAGTATTTCGGCTCAGTTTGCCGGGGTCCGCGAGATGATCCCGTTGCTCGAGCAGATTGCCGCCGAAGCGACCGGGTTGTTGGGATGCGATCGAGCGAGCATTTTTGTGCACGACTCAGAACGCAACGAACTGGTCGCCTGCCCGGCGTTGGGAGTCGAGGGGGGGACTCTGAGGATTCCCGACGACGCGGGGATTGTCGGCGAAGTGATCCACAGCGGCCAGTCGGTCCAAGTCAACGACGTGACGGCCGACTCGAGATTCAATCCCGACGTCGACAAGCAGACCGGCTACACGACCCGCAACCTGTTGTGCGTCCCGCTGCGGCACGAGGGGGGCGAGGTGATGGGTGCATTCGAGTTGATCAACCGGATCGTCGGCGACTTCGACGCCGACGATCTCGAAGCCCTGAACCACCTCGCCGGACACGCCGCCGTCGCTCTGGCCAATTCCCGGGAACACCAGAGACTGATCCGCAGCCGGGACCAACTCAGCGAACAGGTCGCCCGCGGAGCCCGACTCGTCGGCAACAGCCCGGCGATCATCGCGCTCAGAGACACTGTCGACCGGCTGGCCAATACCGACCTGCCCGTGCTGGTGCTGGGCCCCAGCGGGACAGGAAAGGAAGTCGTCAGCCGAGCACTCCACGTGGGTGGCTCGCGAGCCGATCAGCCGTTCGTGGCGGTCAACTGTGCCGCGATCAGCGAGACACTGCTCGAAAGTGAACTCTTCGGACACGAAAAAGGTGCCTTCACCGACGCCATCGATACCCGCAAAGGCAAATTCGAACTCGCCGACGACGGCACTCTGTTCCTGGACGAGATCGGAGACATGAGCCCCGGCGGACAGGCCAAGCTGCTCAGAGTCCTCGAGCAGAAAGTCATCACCCGAGTCGGTGGCTCTCAGACGATTCCGATCAATGTCCGAGTCATCGCAGCCACGAACCAGAACCTCGCACTGGCCGTCCAGGAAAAACGCTTCCGTGAAGACCTCTTCTATCGACTCTCGGTCGTCACGCTCGAACTCCCGCCACTGGCCAATCGACCCGATGACATCCTCGCTCTGGCCGAACACTTCCTCGCCGAATTCTGCGTCGAAGCCGGACGGACCACCCTGGCACTCGCCCCCGAAGCCGCTCAACGACTCACCGGACACGCCTGGCCAGGGAATGTCCGAGAACTCAGAAACCTGATGGAACGCGTCGCCTTCCTCTGCCCCGGTGACCAGATCGAAATCGACGACCTCGCCTTCATCCTCGCACCCGGACGCGAACCCGATGCCACGTTGCCCGCCGACGCCGGATTGACCGAAGCCACTCGCCGCTTCCAGGTCGACTACATCAGACGCTCGATTCGACTCGCCGCCGACAACATGACCGAAGCCGCACGACTCCTCGGACTCCACCGCTCGAATCTCTATCGCAAGATGGACCAGCTGGACATGAAGGAAAGCGAACACGACCCGGCAAACGACGAAACAGCCTGATCCCCCGCCCGCTACACCACCGGACTCACCAACGAACCGATCCCGCCAATCGAAGCCACGATCGTGTCGCCGGCAACCAGGAACTTGTTCTTGGCCATGCCCACACCGGACGTCGTCCCGGTCGATATGATGTCGCCGGGCACCAGAGTGGCAAAGCTCGAAATGAACGCGATCACCGCGGCCACCGGGAACACCATCTCGGCAGTGCTCCCGTCCTGCTCGGTCTCGCCGTTGACCGTGAGATTCAAGGCCAACGCCTGAGGGTCACCACATTCGTCGGCCGGCAACACGCAAGGCCCCATCGGGCAGAACGAATCGTGCCACTTGCCGTGCAACCAGTCAAAGAACCCATCCTTGGGCCGCTCGGTTCGACCCGGGTTGGGAGTGAACTTTCGGTCCGAGATGTCGTTGACGACCGTGTAGCCGGCGACAAACTCCAACGCATTCGACTCGCTCACACCCCGACACTCCTTGCCGATGATCACGCCCAGTTCGAGTTCCCAGTCGATGTGATCCGGCGACACCTCGGGGATTCGCACCGGGTTGCCGGGATCGTTCAACGTCGTCGCTGGCGGCTTCATGAAGACGTAGGGAAACGTCGAGTCCCGCTCGGCCGCCTGGCCGCCGCCCTCCTCGATGTGCTTCGAGTAGTTCCCGGCCAACAGCAACAGCTTCGACGGATCGGGAACCGGCACCTTGACTTGGACCGACTCGGTCGCAATCCCCAACTCCCCCACCAGCGATTCCCCGGCATCGGCCAACGCATCCTGAACGGCGACGACCGACTCGCGAGCCGAACCACCCGGCAGAAACGTCGTGATCCGATCGCATTCGGACACCTCCACCCCCAACGACACGGCGGCCGCGTGCAAGGGCACGATCGACTGCTCACCGTAGAAACCGATCGCCACAGCACCGTTGTATTCGTACCGACACAGTCTCATCTCGTCTCTCCTGACAAAAACCTTGTGACCACGCAAAGACAATCGAGGTTTTGCATACTCGTTTTCAACCCGGTACACTGGCGATCCACGTGTGGTCCTCGGTTCATTCCGAGGCCACCTCCGATCATTTCTAGATCATTCCAGATCACTCCTGACGACTCAACCGATCTGCTGGAGACCGCAACGATGACTTCCGCCACACCGACCACGCGTCGCGACTTTCTGAACACCACGACGGCCGCACTGGCCACCGCCAGCATGCCCTATTGGTTCACTTCCGCCACGCCGGCCGAAGCCGCCTACCGGTCGGCCAACGAACGACCGGTCGTCGGCTGCATCGGTACCGGCAGCCGCTGGGGCGGAATCGGACCGCAGGCAATGCGATTCGGCGATGTGGCCGCCGTTTGCGATGTCGATCAGGCACACGCCAAACGCGGTCAGGAACGAGTCAAACGGACTCAGAAAAAGGACGGACAGGAACCGACTGTCGACGTCTACGAGGACTATCGCAAGATCCTCGAACGTAAGGACATCGACATCGTCACCATCGTCACACCCGATCACTGGCACACCAAGATCGCCATCGAAGCCATGAAGGCCGGCAAGGACATCTACTGCGAAAAACCCCTGACGCTGACCATCGAAGAAGGTCGACAGATTATCTCGGTGCTCGATGAAACCAAGCGAGTCTTCCAGGTCGGTACGCAACAACGAACCGAAATGGGACGACGGTTCCTGCAGGCCATCGCCCTGGTCCACGACGGACGTATCGGAAAGGTCGAAAAAGTCACCTGCGACATCGGTGGGTCTCCACGCAGTGGACCACTGAAAACCGAAATGGTCCCCGAAGGCCTCAACTGGGACATGTGGCAGGGACAAACCACCGA
>CAVOEV010000170.1:0-10446 GCA_963694825.1 Planctomycetota bacterium | reverse complement strand
CGGCTGTCGGGGACCGGCTTGACGACTTCGCGGGTTTCCGCGGTCCAGGCCCGTGAGACCATTACCTCACCGATCATCCCGTCCTTGATGATCCGTTCAGCCTTGGCAGTGACCGCGCAGCTGCGCATTTGGCTGCCTTGCTGAACGACGCGACCGTACCGCTTGGCGGCCTCGATCATCATCGGGCCTTCGTTGAAGACATGAGAGAGTGGTTTCTCAACGTAGACGTCTTTGCCCTGGGCCAGGGCCGGCAGAGCGA
Organism: Planctomycetota bacterium; assembly: GCA_963694825.1. GTDB lineage: Bacteria > Planctomycetota > Planctomycetia > Planctomycetales > Planctomycetaceae > UBA8437. The sequence continues at coordinate 10,187 of CAVOEV010000170.1, read as the reverse complement.
TGGGAGCATGCCAGTGGTGGGGCGTAGCGATGATGACCGCATCGACCTTGGCATCGTCGAGGACGTCTTCGAACTTCTGTGTCTGGCGTGCTGGAGTGGCCTGGAAGTTGCCGATGATTGCCTGCTTGGCGCGGATCTGGGCCGGGTCGACGTCACAGAGCCATGAGAAGTGGACGTCTTCGCGTCGCTGGACGAGGCCGCGGACGTGATGTCCCATGATGCCGCCGCAGCCGATGATCCCCAACCGAACTGTCTTGGGCGTCGACTTGGGAGCGGCGTGAGCTCCGACGATGCCGCTCGCGGCCACCGCAGTCGTGGTCGCCGCTGTCTGCTGCAAGAAGGCTCGGCGATCGGTCGAGTCGGTCATGTTCGATTCCTTGTCAGGGGTCTTGCGGTTTCGACGGTTCGTCTAGCAATGGCAGGCCATAGGGGGTGAACAGAAACATCATGCTGCCGTATCCGGTCTGTCCCTTCAAGTTGTCGGTGGGCAGATTTTTGATTCCGGCTGCGATCAGGGTCTCGAGTGCCACTCGACCGATCCGCCTATGCTCAGCGTTTCCGGTCAGTGCCGACTCGTAGGTGATGGCCTGGGCGATGAGTGCCGCGGTGGAATTCTGGCCCGAGGGAGCGACGTGGCGAAGGTGTTTGCAGGAGGTGCTATGGAACGCGGTGTACTTTTCGTTCCAACACTCTCGGATCAACTGGTCGATGCCGGCGGAGAGTCCGACCAGGACTTCGGGGTCGCCGGTCGCCTGGTGATACCTTGCTACACCACTGAGCGTCAGAGCCAGCATGTAGGCGTTTTGTCCGCGGCAGCGGCCGGCGTCGCTCGGCTCGCTGCAGTGACCGAAAGCCAGCTTGACGACCCAGCCCCGCTTCGGATCCAGGTGCGTCCGCAGCCTGCGCCACTGGCGGGTAGCGGCGGCCAGGTAGGCCTGGTCTCCGGTGGCATCCCAGCCAGCCATCATCATCTGTAACGGCCAGCCGATCCCACGGAGGTGATCGGTGTAGCGGGTGGGTGTCCGACGGGCCATCGCGTCGCAGGCCATCACGGCCACCTCGTGGGCACGTCGGTTACCGGTGAGCAGGTAATGGTCGAAGGCACCGCCGATCCAGTGGTGACCCAGGTCGACGAGACCCAGTTGGTAGGCACCCTTCATCACCAGCGGAGCGATGTCGTGGTACTTCTCTCCGTCGTAACGGCCGTAGTAGCCGCCGGTGTGGCCGACCGAGTGAGCCCAGATGGCTCCGGGTTCGATCTGCCAACTGCCGCCGTATTCGCGAATCGGCTGGTTGACGGCGTGGGCGACGTCGACGTCAACGAGGTGTCCGGCTGCCAGTTCGGCCTGGTCAAAGAACCTGCGGTCCCCGGTACGGAGGTACTGCTGGAAGAAGCAGCGGCTGGTGTCGTATTCGAGATTACCCCACGAGTCCCACGGTATCGAGTACCAGTCACCGAAGTTGAGCAGCCCGTATTCCCGGACTTCGGTTTGTCCACGAAGGTGCTTGTCGAGGAAGCCGGAAAACCAGCGGTCGTAGTCGGCACCGGGTCCGGCTCGGGCGGCGGGTAACTGCCCGAGCACTTTGGTCTGGGCAATTCGTTCGGGAGTCGGTTGAGCCAGCAGGCGTTGGCCGAGTGCCCGGAAGTGGTCATCGAGCCAATTTGGGGAGGGCTTCCCTTTCAGGAATCGCACCCAGACCTCGTGCGTTCGTGCGACTCCGATCTTGAACGAGTACTCGCCGTTGCGGAGGTAATAGAACAACTTGGCTTCTTCGCGGATCGGGCGTCCGTCGTAGGTCCCCTTGGGAAACTCGGGCAGGATACCCAGGGTCAGTCCACGGTCTCCGACGGCCAACGCCTTTGGCCAGTTCTGCCAGAAGTGGCGGACGCCGACGGCGAGACCGCCTTGTGAGCCCCAACTGGCGGCCCAGCCCGCGGCGGTGCGGCCGCCGGGTTCGCCGTTGATGTGAAACCTGCGGTCGTCGACCTGGAACAGACGCGTCGGTTTCTTGCGAGGGCCTTCGAGGTAATGTGAAACCGGGCCCTCCCCCGCCAATTGGAAGCCGCAGATCAATCGGTCAACCTGGCTCATCGTGGTCTGGTCGTGGTCGTTGATGAACGTGTAATCGAACCGCACGTCGGGCAGCCCTCTGAAGAAGTGCAGGCGGACGACGTAGCGGAAGAAGTGGCCGGTCTCGTCGCTGTGCGTTCCATGCAGACGAACGCAGGCTCGCAGCGGCCCCTGCTGCTCGCGGTCGATGTGCATGCTCGAGAGGTGTGCACGGAAGTTGCGGCCCAGGGGTGTGGTGAGCACCAGGCCGGGCGAATCGGGATGGGTGACCCGTTCGGTGTCGCCGTAGCGGCCATCTCGGTTTCGGTCGAGCCAGACGGCGTGCAGCGGTCTGAAGTTCTTTCGGTCCAGGTGGACCCGCAGTCGCCGGGTGTCGATGGTCATCCCGTCGTAACCGTCAGTAATCGTGATCGGATCGGTCACCTTGGGGCGTGTGACACCGCCGCCGAACTCCAGCACGAAGCGGACAGACTGCCGTGGTTGCAGGTCGACCTGGAAATCGAGCAGCAGCCACTTGATCGACCCATCAGGCCATCGAGAGAGCACTTCGGTCTGTAGCGGGACCGGGCTTCTCTGTGGGCCGGCGGTGAACAGTGCGACGCCGTCTGCCGAGCGGATGTCTCCGTGGGCGAAGGGGACACCGGAAGTGACCGGCGCCTGCAAACGTGCAACTCCGGCAGGTTCGGTGACCACGAGCGGAACTTGTGTGACGACGCCGGACGCCGTGGTGGGAGCGGTGGCTGCAGTGGCTGCGGTATTCAGAGCCAAAAGGATGCTGGTGATGGTCAGGCGAAGCACGGTGCGAGTCCGGCAGGTCGGTTATTGGATGGTACTGTTTTGGGATCGGCTCGTCAGGGGCGTTGGTGTGGTGGTCGCAATCTTGGTGAGTCGCCGGTCCGCTCGACATTTCACTCCGGTCGGCACGGACCGCGACGCCGCTGCGGCCGGCGGAAATCGAGAGCCTGCTGGATTCCGACGAAGTTGCCTGGTACTCGTAGCAATCGCCAGCCAAAACTATCAACCTGCGAATCTCCTCCAGTCTGTTGGCAATCCTTGGGCCGTTGACGGTGTTGTTGTCGGTATCCGTGGCTGCAGGAAACGGCGGAAGCATGTGGATGGGGAATGGGATGGCGGGTTTCGGAGTGCTGGGGGGTTGCGATGGTCGAGAGGTGTCTGGTCAGGAAAAGTTTTGTAATAGACGATAACTGGCATGCGTACGGTGGTTCGTGGCCGGCGTTTGGTCGGTAGAATCGACTTGGTGCCTCACGACGCTGTTGTGATGGTCAGCCTGAAGACTGCCCTTGTGGAACGGATGAGTTCGACGCGGACAATTCGACTCCAGAGGGCTGCTGCTGGCCAAGACCGCAGAAGCGGAGCGGGTTGTGCGGCTGTTGAACCAGACGCGGCCAACCGCCAGTGAACTGCATTGAGTCACTCCAAGCAGGAGAGCGTGCGATGTCTGAGACAAGTTGGGTGCTGTCGAGTATTGCTCGGGACCTTCACGTGGAGCGTTTTCAGATCGACCACGACGCGGTAAAGGGGACACCACGGGGATGGTCGGTCCGGAAGCGGACCCTGCGGGGTGGTCGTCGAGACGGTGTGGACGTGATCGAGATCGACAACGGCGCGGTCGAAATCACGGTGGTGCCATCACGGGGGATGGGGGTCTGGCAAGTCATCTCCGGTGACGATCGCCTTGGCTGGCAGGCTCCGGTCCAGGGGCCGGTACATCCTCGCGTGGTGAATCTTGGTGAGCCCAGCGGCCTGGGCTGGCTGGCTGGATTCGACGAACTGCTGGTTCGTTGTGGCCTGGAGAGCAATGGCGCTCCGGAATTCGACAAGGACGGTCGGTTGCAGTACCCTCTGCACGGCAAGATCGCCAACCAGCCGTCGGACGAAGTGACGGTGACCGTGGATCGGGAGGCGGGCGAGATTCGGGTCAGCGGGTTAGTGGACGAGGCGAGGTTTCATTTCCTGAAGCTGCGGCTGCATGCCACACTGGTGACGCGTTTTGGCGAGTCCGGGTTTCGTGTTCAGGATGAAATCGAAAACGTTTCGGCGTCACCGGCTCAGGTACAGATGCTATATCACTTCAATGTGGGCGTGCCGTTGTTGGACGCAGGGTCTCAACTGCTGGCCCCGTCGTCGTCCGTCGTGCCCCGAAATGCTCATGCCGCCGAGGCCATTGATTCGTACAGAGATTATCGAGCCGAGGAAGCGGGTTTCGAGGAGCAAGTGTATTTTCATCGGCTGCACGCCGCAGGCAACGGCCAGACTCGAGTCCTGCTCAAGAACGCTCATGGCTCGGCCGGAGTCAGCCTGCTGTACGATTCAAACAAGCTGCCGTGTTTCAGCCAGTGGAAGAACACCACCGCCGTGCCGGATGGTTATGTGACCGGGATCGAACCGGGAACGAATTTTCCGAACCCTCGGAGTTTTGAAGGAGAGCAGGGACGTGTGCTGGAGTTGACCGGTGGTGCTCGTGCGGCATTGGAACTGGGTGTGGAGTGGCATCGCAGCGCGGCGAGTGTGAAGGGGGCTGAAGTTGCTGTAGCGAAGCTGCAGGCTGGCCGGGCGCCAAAGATATTCCGTACGCCTCAGTCGGGTTGGTGTGCCGATGCCTGACTTGTCTCGCCGATCAGTGTTGTGGGCATGTGTTGGGGTGTGTTGGTTCGTTTGGCCAGAGGCGGCATTCGTCGCTGAGCCCGACTCGGCCCACCAGTGGGCATCGTGGCGTGGGCCGTTGTCGACCGGTGTGGCACCTCACGGTGACCCTCCGACGGAATGGAACGAAACGAAGAACGTCCGTTGGAAGGTTCGATTGCCGGGTGGTGGGCACTCGTCGCCGGTCGTGTGGGGTGACGTGGTGTTCGTGACAGCGGCCGTGCCGTTTGGGGAGACCGTGAAAGCGAAGCCGGATGCCGATCCCGGTTCGCACGACAATCTCGGAGTGACTCGGTCACATCGGTTTCAGGCCATGGCTTACAATCGTCAAAACGGCGATCTGCTTTGGCAGAAGACTCTGGCCGAGGAGTTGCCTCATGAAGGCGGCCATCGCACGGGCAGCCTGGCGTCGAATTCTCCGGTGACCGACGGCAAACGGCTGTATGCCTGCTTTGGTTCCCGAGGCCTGTACTGCCTGGATTTCAGTGGGAAGCTGTTGTGGAAGGCTCGGTTGGGCAAGATGTCGACCAAGCACAACCACGGTGAGGGAGCCTCACCGGCTCTTCACGGCAAGACGCTGATTGTCAACTGGGACCACCAGGGCCAGTCGAAGGTCGTGGCCTTTGATACCGCGACCGGCAGACAGAGATGGTCGGCTAAAAGGGACGAGGTCACGTCGTGGTCCTCGCCGATCGTGATCGAGTACCAGAAGCGTGCCATCGCGGTCGTGTCCGGAACCAAGTTCCTCCGCGGCTACGACCTCGAGACCGGCAAGGTGCTGTGGCAGTGTGCCGGCCTGTCCAACAACATCGTCGCCACTCCGGTCTACGAGGACGGCATGCTCTTTGCCGGCAGCAGCTACGACACGCGGATCATGATGGGGATCAAGCTCGCCGGTGCCAGCGGCGACCTGACCGGCAGCGAGCACGTGGCCTGGAAGACCCGCCAGCGGACCCCGTATGTGCCCTCCCCCCTGCTCTTCAACGGCGGGTTGTATTTCCTGCGTCACTACCAGGGCATTCTGACCCGGCTCGATTCTCGAAGCGGCAACGAGACGACCGGCCCGTTTCGGCTGGGAGGCGTGACCGACATTTATGCCTCGCCGGTCGCAGCGGCCAACCGGATCTACATCACCGATCGCCAGGGTGCGACGCTGGTGCTTTCGGGCGACGCCAACCCGAAATTCCTCAGCCGCAACGTGCTCAGTGACAGCTTCAGTGCCTCGGCGGCGATCGTGGGCCGCGAGCTGTTTCTGAGAGGGGCTCGGAAGCTGTACTGCATCGCCGAGCCGGCCAGCCCGTAGCGAGCTTTGAGCTGTCAGGCGATTATGTCGTGAATCACACGGCCGGCGACGTCGGTGAGCCGGAAATCACGACCCGAATGCCGGAACGTCAGGCGTTCGTGGTCGAGCCCCATCAGGTGCAGGATCGTGGCGTGCAGGTCACGAACGTGTGCACGGTTTTCGACCGCCCGCATGCCGAACTCGTCGGTGGCTCCGTAACGGTAGCCCCCCTTCACTCCGCCACCTGCCAGCCAGACGGTGAAGCCGAAGTGGTTGTGATCGCGGCCGGGCTTGTTCGCGGTGACGTCAGTGGTCGGGGTGCGGCCGAACTCGCCTCCCCAGAGCACCAGGGTCTCATCGAGCAGGCCTCGAGATTCGAGATCGCTGAGCAGGGCCGCGATCGCGCGGTCGCATTCGAAGGCTTTGGGGCGGTGGTCGTTGATGTCGGTGTGGTCGTCCCAGGGGATGTCGGGGGCGAAGGCCAACTGCACCACCCGGACACCTCGTTCGGAAAGCCGCCTGGCGATCAGGGCTCCTTCGGCAAAACCGCCGTACTTGCGGCCGCCGGCGACGCCCCTGGTGGGCTGCGGGCCGATGCCGTACAGGTCGTGAGTGGCCTTGGACTCGCGGCTGATGTCAAACGCCTCGGGGGCCGCGAATTGCATCCGGAATGCCAACTCCAGCGACTCGATCCGCGATGCCAGTGCCCGGTCGGTGCCCGAACGGTTCAACTCGATCCGGTTCATCCGTTGCAGCAGGTCGAACTGCCGCCGCTGAGAGCTTCTCGAGAGACCCGGGTTGCGGATGTTGGCCAGCACCCGTTTGGGATCCAGCTTGTAGGTGTCGATGAAAGCACCCGAGTGGACTCCGGGCAGAAAACTGCTGCTCCAGCCGGTGGGCCCCGGCCGAGGGTCTCCGTTGTGGCTGATCACGACAAAGGCCGGCAGGTCCTGGTTCTCGGTGCCCAGACCGTAACTGAGCCACGAGCCCCAACTCGGCCGAGTGGGCTGGTTGGCTCCGACATCCATCATCAGCAGCCCCGAGATGTGTTCGGGGATATCGGTGTACATCGAGTGGATCAGGCAGAGTTTGTCGGCGTGGCGGGCGACATGCGGAAACAGCTCGCTGACCCACAGGCCGCTGTCACCGTGTTGTGAGAATCGAAATGGCGAACGCAGGATCCCGGTGGTTTTTCGTTGAGTCTTCAGGTCGACCGTCGAGGGGCGTTGACCCTCGTACTTGGCCAGCAGCGGCTTGGGATCGAAGGTGTCGATGTGCGAGGGTCCACCATTCATCAGCAGGTGGATGATTCGCTTGGCCCGCGGCGCGAAATGAGGCGCCCGGTCCTCGAGCGGGCCGGGGGACTCCTGGCCGAAGATTTCGGCCAGTCCGAGTAGACCGAGTCCGGCAGTGCCCTGGCTCAGCAGGTGTCGTCGAGAGATTGGCAGAGGAGTGTGCACGTTATCTGCGGGCCTGGAATTCGGTTCACGGCAAGGGTCAGGGTCGAAACAGGAACTCATTGGAACCCAGCAGCACCTGGCAGTATTGCTGCCAAGTCGAGAGTTGGCCATTGGTGCTGCGATCGGGGTCTTCGCCGAGGAACTCGGAGCCGATTGCCATGTCACGAGGCGAAGCGTGGCGTCCCAAGACGATTCGCACCACTCGCGAGATGCGCTGTTCGGTCGAAGTCGTTCCCGCCGCGGCTCGCGACGCCAGTTGGCGAGCGAGTTGGATCACGAAGGGGCTATTGAGTGCGAAGAGCTGCTGCTGGGGGATCGTGGTCGGATTGCGACCTCCGCTACCGATCCGCGGGTTGGGGAAGTCGAAGAGCCGTAGCAGCTTGTCCGATTCGGTCTGCACGTCTCGGTGCACTGCGACGTAGATCGTGCGACGCGACTCCACAAGCAGGCTGTCGACGGCGGGGCCACCGATGGAGTCATCGAGAGAGCCCGAGACGGCCAGCATCGAATCTCGCCAGGCCTCGATGTCGAGCCGCAGACGCGGCATTCGCCACACCAGCCGGTTGTCGGGGTCGGTCTGCAGGTGGGCCGGGGTTGAAGCTGAGGAGAGTTGGTAGGTGGCCGAGAGCAGGATGTCGCGGTGCAATTGCTTGATGGACCAGCCGGTCTCGATCAGTCGCCAGGCCAGCCAGTCGAGCAGTTGCGGATGCGTCGGCGATTCGCCCATCGTGCCGAAGTTGCTCGCCGTTTCGACCAGCCCTCGACCGAAATGGTGTTGCCAGATGCGGTTGACCAGTACACGGGCCGTCAGTGGATTGCGGGGGTCGGCGATCGAACGGGCCAATTCGAGACGTCCGCTGCCTGTCTTGAAACTCGGAGGCGACCGGCCGGCCAGGGCCTGCAGAAACCTGCGGGGAGCAACGGGGCCGGGCTTGCGGAGGTTGCCGCGAAGCGCGATTCGCATGTCGGTGGAGCCGGTGTCGCGGACCGAGTGGGCTCGGGGGAAAGCCAGCGAAGCGGCCTGGAAGGCGTCGGCAAGGCTGGAGGCCAGCCTGGGCAGTTGCGACTTGTCGTCGGACCGCTTGGCAGTCTCCAGTTGCTTGCTCAACGACGCGATGTGGGCCTGGCTGGCCTCGTAGTCGGCAGCGACTTCGGGCGTGGCCAACAGCAGCTCGTCGACGTACCCGGTGTTGTTGAAGATGCCGGCCAGGGAGTAGTAGTCGGAGGTGGGGATCGGGTCGAACTTGTGGTCGTGACACCGGGCACATGAGACCGTCAGTGCGAGGAAGCCTCGCGTGACGGTGTCGACACGGTCGTCGAGTGTTTCGGATTTAGCGATCGCGACCCCGTCGGGAGTGCCCCCGTCGTCCTGGTACATCATCCCCAGTGCCAACAGTCCGACGGCGATGACTCCGTCGCTGTGAAGCGGTTCCTCCAGCAGGTCTCCGGCCAGTTGATGAACGATGAACTGGTCGTAGGGCAGGTCGTCGTTGAAGGCAGCCACGACCCAGTCGCGGTACCTCCAGGCGTGCGGCAGCGGGCGGTAGTAGAACTCGGTTCTGAGTTGATCATCGGCGTAGCGGACCACGTCGAGCCAGTGTCTGCCCCAGCGTTGGCCGTAGGCCGGGCTGGCCAGCAGGCGGTCGACCAGCCGCGACCAGGCCCCGGGCCGCGTGTCGGCGACGAAGAGGTCGACGTCGCGGGGCGAGGGGGTGAGGCCGGTGAGGTCGAGCGAGAGGCGGCGGATCAGTGCTTGCGACGTGGCGCGGTCGACTGGATGGACTTGGCGAGATTCGAGTCGGGCCAGAACGAATCGATCTATGGCATTGCGTGGCCAGTCCCCGTGTCGGACGGGCGGTTGTTGAGGGCGGACCAGGGGCTGGAAGGCCCAGTGGGTCTTGGCCTGGGTCCAGTCGATCTGGTGTGCGGTGGTATTGGGCCTGGCGGTTGTTCGCGGGTCCGGGGCGCCTCGTGAGATCCACTGCCGGATGAGTTCGATTTCTGACTTGGCCATCACGCCATCGGGTGGCATGGCGAGATCTTCATCGGTGTACTCCACCGCGCGCATCAGCCGACTCTCGTCGGGCTTGCCGGCCACGATCACTTGGCCCAAGTCGCCGCCTTTTTGCCATCCGGGCCGCGAATCCAGTCGCAGTCCCCCTTCAACCAGATCGGCCTGGCTCGAGTGGCAGGCATAACAGTGCTTGACCAGCAGCGGCCGGATCTTCGACTCGAAGAACGCCAGGTCGCTGGCAGCGTCGGGTTCCGAGGCGGCCGCCCCGGCGGCGGTCGCAACCACGAGCAGCAGCACGTGCAGGCGGCTCGTGAAGCGGCTGCTGGGCATGGACTCGCGACTCGGGGTGGGTTCGTGGTGCCGGACCGAGGATACACCATTCCGGTGTGTCTCAGAAAGATGAGCAGACTCTGGCAGGTGTTGGTGAGCATCGCTGGCGACGGGTAGGATGCGGGCGGGGAGTCGAAAAACGCGAGTGGTGAAGTGGATCGGGAGAAGCACGATGTCTCGCTGTGTGGTGGTGGTGGTGGTGTCTGCGTGTCTGATGTCGGCGAGTGATGGTAAAGAGGCGATGGGCGAGGATAAGGCGGGACGTGAGATCCGTGCAGCGGCGATTTCGTTCGTCCCGACCAAGTTCGACCTCAAGGGGAACTCCAAGAAACTCGGGCAGATGTACCGCCAGGCCGCGTCCGGTG
>CAVOEV010000169.1:0-10596 GCA_963694825.1 Planctomycetota bacterium | reverse complement strand
TCACAGAACCGCCATGTCTGCGACGCCGTCACGTCGCCATTTTCTGTTGCCGTGGTTGGTCGTTGCGATCGGCGTGGCGTTGCAGGCGATGTACCTGCAATCGGTCCTCGGCGACCCGATTCTGGCGACTCAGTGGTTCAGCACATCGACGTGGAGCGGCTTGGTCGATTGTCTGGGCGGCGTGGTGGATGCCGAATCGGGTGTGGTGCGTCGGGAGGTCGAGTACCTGACGTTACTGGGCGGATTGTCGTCGGTTTCGGTGGTGTTGCTGGGTGTCGGATCGTTGATCGTATCGCGACGAACCGGTCGAGGAATCATGACCGAGGCATCTGGTTGGGCGTTGCGAGGCTGGGCGTGGTGGTGTCTACCGGGAGTCTGGGAGTTGATCCGGATTCTGGGAGTGCTTGGAGGAATTGAGTGGTTTGACGAGTTGTCGATCCGCACGGTGTCGTTGTTCGAAGCGATGGCCTTGGCGGGTTGGCTATCGGCTTGGCTGGTGAGTGCCTGTCCGGCTGCCGGAGTGTCACTTGGGCATTCACCGAGTCGGCGGACCTGGTTGTTGGCGTTTTCGGCGGTGACGATTTACACGGTGTGTGCCACGGCGATCAACTGGGCCCGTTACAACAACCTGCTGATTCCTCATGGCGACTCGGCCATGTACGAGGAGCACCTGTGGAACGTCTGGCACGGCAAGGGTTTCCGCAGCTACCTGGACGACGGCCGATTGTTTCTGGGCGAGCATCCTCAGGTGGTGCACCTGTTGCTGAGCCCCTTGCACTGGATCTGGCCGTCTCATCAGATGTTGGAGTTGTGCGAATCGGCGGCCCTGGCGTCGGGTGGGTTGGCGATTTTGAAATTGACCCGTAGAGAGACTCGTTCGGACTGGCTGGCATTGGGCTTGTCGGTGTCGTACCTGCTGGCCTTCCCGGTCCACTTTCTGGACCTCGCGATCGACGGCAAGACATTCCGTCCGATCAGCCTGGGTGTTCCGTTGTTGTTGTGGGCGATCGAGCGTTTCGAGTCGGGTCGTCACAAGACGTCGATGTTGTTGTTGTTGTTGGTGTTGTTGGCCAAGGAGGACTACTGCCTGGTGGTTGCCCCGCTGGCATTGTTCTGGGCCATCAGGTCGTGGCGAGGTTCTGTCGAGCGAACGAGTGGCCTGGTGAACCGGAGCGAGTTGTCGAGTGCGTGTGTGATCGGAGCGGGCAGTGTGGCGTGGTTGGTGTTGGTGCTCCTGTGGGTGATCCCATTCTTCCGTGGCGACGTACCGCATTACGCTCAATATTTCGGCGAGTTGGGAGGGACTCCAGGCGAGATTCTCGGGACTGCCGTTTCCCGGCCCGGCCTGTTGCTGGGCAAGTGGTTCAGTGCACGGACGCTGTTCTATTTCCTGGCGTTGTTGTTGCCGATGGGGTTACTGCCGTTGTTAGGCAGAGGGCGGTTGTTGGTTGGCGCACCGATTTTCGCGATGTTGTGTTTGCTCGAGTTTTCTTCGGCCGGGTCTTACGATCCGGTTTCCGGCCAGGTGTCCAGCCCTGCCTCCGGCCAGGCGATCGTCCCCTTCCATCACTTCCATGCTCCGTTGATCCCGATCCTGTACTTTGCTGCGGCCGGCGGTTTGGGCCGGCTGGTTGATCGTGGTCCGGTGTGGGCGACACGTGGTTGTTGGTTTGTCGTGTCTTCGTCGATGGCCTGCGGTGTGTTCTTCAGTGCTGGTCCGTTGGGGTTGGCCTTCTGGGATACGGATTCGGATCACAACGGCAAGACGTTGATGACGACGAGTCGTCGTGCCGAGTTGTTTGCTGAGGTCGCCGGCCTGGTGCCTCGGACCGCTCGGGTTTTTTCGACCGATTTTGTGCATCCCCGGTTCACTCATCACGAACGTTCCTACGACTACAGTGACTACCCGCGTCGGAGTGACATCGAGCTGACCGAACCGGTCGCTGGCCAGGACTACTACATCGTGATCGATGTGCAGCATCGCTACAGTTCGATCAAGTCGGTGGAAGACGTTCGGGAGTTGCAACCGGGTGGCGGAGGTTGGGAGCTGCTTCGGCTGGTGACTGACGAGGATGGGACTCTTTACTACATCGTGCTGTATCGCCGAGCCGTTTCATGACCGCACGTCGTCTCGAGGCAGATCCTGCCAAGGACCTGGGTCGCGTCCGTTGTAGTCTGCGAGGCCGCGTCGTGGCGGGCAGTTTTCAGACGTGTCGTCTGACCTACACGGCCGGGTCGGCTGGTATCGACGACACGGGCAGTCTGAAGGTGGTGATGCGCTACGCCACCGACTGTGGCATTCTTCAGTTCGACGACGAGTCGGCGGCGAACTACACGACCGCGGTGGCGTCAAACGGAGCTCGCCTGGCGTTGCGTTGGGATGTGAAGGACAACGTCCGTCCCTGGGGCAAGACGCTTCATGTCAAGGTCTTGCAGGGTTACTTGAAACAGGGCGAAACGATCACGATCGTGCTGGGGGATGTTTCTGGCGGAGGTCCTGGCTGGCGTGTTCAGACGTTTGCCGAGAAGACTCTGGAGCTTCGGGTTCTGGTCGACCGGTACGCGACGTATGTCTACCATCGACTGGCCAAGCAGCCGGTGTTCCGGATCGTTGCGGGCGATCCGGTCCGTCTGGTCGCCGTGGCTCCATCGCAGGTGAAGGTTGGTCGACGATTTTCCGTTCGTTGGCGATTGGAGGACTGTTGGGGCAACCCGGTTGGTCGTTCGAGGCGTCTGGAGCATCGCGGGTTTTTCGAGTCGGGATGTTATTCGGTTGCAGTCCGCGACGATGAGACGGGATTGGAGGCCGAATCGAACCCGGTGCTGGTGCGTGCGGATTGCGGTGGCGGCGGCGGCTTTGGCCGATACTGGGCGGATTTGCATGGTCAGAGTGAGGAGACGATTGGGACGGGGACGATCGAGGAGTATTTCCGATTCGCTCGAGACCGGGCGTTCCTGGATATCGCGTCGCACCAGGGAAACGACTTCCAGATCACCGACGAGTTCTGGGCTCACCTGCAGCGGACGACCGCCGCGATGAACCGTCCGGGTCGTTTCGTAACGTTTCCCGGTTGGGAATGGAGTGGCAACACGGGCCTGGGCGGCGATCGCAACGTGATATTCCGTGACGAGGGCGGTGCGATTTATCGCAGCAGCCGTGCGTTGGTTGACGCGAGCGAAGCGAGCGATCCGACGGCGGGTTCGGTCGAGGAGTTGTTCGACCGTCTCGAGGGGACTCGACCCGACCCGATGTTGATTGCTCATGTCGGAGGCCGTTACGCCGATCTGGTTCGACACCGTGAAGGACTCGAACGGGCCGTGGAAGTGCATTCGGCGTGGGGGACATTCGAGTGGATGCTCGAGGACGCATTTGGGCTGGGTTACCGCGTGGCGATCGTTGCCAATTCGGACGGGCACAAGGGTCGACCCGGAGCCAGTTGGCCGGGAGCGAGCACGTTTGGCAGTTACGGCGGGCTGACGTGCGTGTTGGCCGAGGAGCTGGATCGTGCGAGTGTCTGGGAGGCGTATCGAGAGCGGCGTGTCTACGCCACCACCGGGGCCCGCATCCTGCTGGACGTGACGACTGATTCCGGGTTGCCGATGGGATCGGTTGCCGAGTTGGGATCGGGCGACCGGTTGCCGACGTTCGAGGTCGACGTGCACGGCACGGCACCGATCGAACGGATCGAGTTTCGCAATGGGACCGAGGTACTTGGAGTGCATCGGCCGTGGGGGGTGGACGATCTGGGCAACCGGGTCAAGCTGTTGTGGCAGGGTGCGACGGTTCGAGGCCGTGGTCGGCAGGTGACCTGGGATGGGCGGGTGAAGGTGTCTCGGAACCGGATCACCGATTTCCAGCCGATCAATTTTCTAAATTTTGAAAAGGCCTGTCGGCGGGTGGCTGGGAACGAACTGGCCTGGGAGTCGATCACGACGGGTGGCGTGGCTGGAGTGATTGCCACACTGTCTCGACCACACAGCGGCCAACTGACTCTCGAGACGCCTCACCGAGTCTTCCAGGTCGATCTGGGTCGGCTGAGTCCACGTGGTCGATCGTGGGATCTTGGCGGGTTGGGTCAGCGGTTGAGTGTGTATCGGCTGCCCGATCGGGGTGGGTCTTGCCAGATGTCGTTCGAGTTCCAGCCTCGTGCCGACCAGCTCCACGACGGAGACAATCCTCTTTACGTGCACGTGGTCCAGGAGGACGGGCAGATGGCCTGGTCCAGTCCTGTCTACGTGGTTCGCCAGGGCTCCATGCTGTCACCGGGAACCTGTCAGACGTGACCAACGAGTCGACATCAGTTGTGACGGCGACCGGATCGGGTGACGCACCGGCCGAGGTGACCTCGGTCGACGTGGTGGTGTCCTGGCGCAGTTGGATGGTGGCGACGGGTGTTGGCCTGGGTCTGTCGCTGATCTTCTGGTGGCCTCTTTTCACGGGCGGCGGGTTGGTTGGTGGCGACATCTACACGTACTTTTTTCCTCAGAAAGCGTACCTGTCCGAGCACCTGTCAGCGGGCGAGTTGCCGTTGTGGAACAACCGGGTGGGGCACGGGTATCCGGTTGTGGGCGAGAGCCAGACGGGGTTGTTCTATCCGTTTCACCTGCTGTACGCGGTCTGGGATGTCAACACGGCCTACAACGCGGTGCAGTTGGTGCACTATGTATTGGCCTTCCTGTTCACCTGGCGATACGCGAGGCAGTTGAGGCTTGGCGACGTTGCCGGATTCTTGGCCGGTCTGGTGTTTGTCTACGGCTGGTTTCCTCCGCGGATCGTACTCGAATGGGCGATCCTGGGCGGCACGTGGTTGCCGGCGGCGTTGTGGGTGTCGGAGCGGTTTCTGAGCAGGGGTCGTCTTGTGGATTTGGCCTGGCTGTCCGGGATTCTGTCTCTGCAGATGCTGGCCGGCCACTTCAATCTCGCCTTCGTGACTCAGTTGGTCCTGATCGCCTACATTCCTTCGCGGCTGTGGTGGGTTGGGCGAGGGTTGCCCGAGCGGACGTCGCGTGAGCGTCGTCGAGTTCTGGGTGCGTTGGCGATTGGGCTGTTGCTGTCATTCGGGTTGTCGGCCGTGCAGTTGTTGCCGACGTGGGAGTTGAAGCAGAGCAGTCAGCGCGAGGACGTTGTGGGTCGGAAGTACGATCCGGGTTATGGCCACATGCCATTTGCGTACTGGAGCCAGGTGGTAACACCGTGGCGATGGTACGAATCGGGTGTGGACCGGGTGTCGGTGTACGATGCGGGTCCGGCGGACACGAACCAGGTCGAGGCTCACCTGTATTTTGGATTGCCGACGGTCGGGTTGTTGGTCCTGGGGCTGGTTGGGAGTTGGGTTGGCGGTCGGTCGGGCCGTCGTCGGCGAGAGTCCATAGCGGTGTTGTGGCTGGTGTTGGGGTTGTTGGGGTTGTTGTACACACCTGCGTGGCATGTGTCGGTGACGCGTCATTTGCCGGGTTTTGGTTTCTTCACTGGTCCGGGCCGTTATGGCATTGTCACATCGTTGGCGGCGGCGGTATTGGCTGCGATGGTGTGGCAGAGTCTGGCGACTCGACCGGTGTTCGTCCGCCGGGGCGGCTTGGGCGTGTTGCTGGCGGCGGTGTTCTTTTCGGTTTTGACGTGGGACTTGTGGGAGGTGTCTCGTAAGCAGACGTATGCCCAGTTTTTGGAGACCCCCTTGATCGAACGTTTGGCCGACAGTCCGGTGGCCGGTCGATTGCAGCGTCTGCAGGGTCCGGGCGGCCGGCCGGTCCGGTTGTTCTGCGATTACCAGAACCTGCCCACCCTGCTTCGAGTCGCTTCGACTCCGGTCTACCTTGGCCTGGGACCTGCCGAGTACTTTGACGAATCGCTGGTGATGCCTGGTCGGTTTCCGCTTGGTCCTCGCCCGGCAGACAAGCAGGTGTCGTGGCTCAGGCGAGCGGGGGTGACTCACCTGTTGACCCGTCACCCGCTGGACACTTCGGCGTGGCCGGTGCGGCTGGTGGGTCGGTACGCGGGCGATTCGTTTCTGCAGGTGGCATACGAGGGAGGGAATCGGAGGCTGGAGTTCTTTCTGTATGGTCTGACCGACACGCGTGGCCGGTTGTCGTGGCTCGACGGGGGTGGGTTGGCCGAGATCACCGAATACGGTGCCAACCGGGTGTTGGCGACGGTCGATTCGTCCGCAGGGGGTCGTGTGGTGCTGACGGATCTGGCGTATCCGGGTTGGGAGGTCCGAGTGGATGGCCGGTTGGCCGAGTCGGTGCGTGTCGAGGGGATGTACCGCGGAGTGGACGTGCCGGGTGGTTTGCATCGGATCGAGTGGGTTTATCGGCCGATGTCGGTATTTCTGGGTGCGGTCATCAGCGGCCTGTCGCTGCTGATTCTGGTCATCGGCTGTCTTGTTTCACGGCGACGCCTCGAGTTAGTTTGGGGCCAGTCGTGACGGGTTGTTTCAGGAAGCTATTCAAGACGGAAGTGATCTGTTGTTGAAGTCGATCGTGCACCTGCCCGACATTTACTTCTACGTCATGCTGGCCTGGCTGGTGGCGGTGGCATTGGCTGTGGTGGTGCTGATGAAGTTTCGTCGAGGTGCATCGGCGCGACGCAAGAAGTGGATTCATGGCGGATTATCGTTTTGGATCGTGCTGGTCGGATTGACGGGAGTCGAGTTGTACTTTGCGGTGGTGTACGACACGACAGACAGCTTCAGCATGACGAACGTGTCGAAGAAGTGGTTTTCGATGCATGTCGAACCGGGTCAGCGGCCGTTGAGGCTGGGTGGCGGGCTGGGGATTCTGTACCGGGACGACCACGACCTGCCGGCGAGTCGAGCGGACGGGGATCACGAGCACGTGGTCTTTGTGGGTGACAGTTTCACGTTTGGTCATGGTGTGAAGCGAGTTGGTGATCGGTTCAGCAACCTGTTGGCCGATTCGCTCGACGCGGATCACCCGGGCCGTTTCGGCGTGACGAATCTTTCGAACGCCGGAGTCGACCTGCACTGGGTCGAGAAGCTGTTGCAGGAGTTGTTTGCGGCGAAGTTCCCTGTCGACCGGGTCGTGTACGTGGTGTGTCTGAACGACATCGAGACGTTTCATCCTCGGCACAAGACCTACTACGTCGATCTTCAGCAGCACGCTCCCAGTTTTTTTCTTTGGAAGCACACCTACTTCTTCAACTTGATGTACTTTCGTTTGCGGCAGTTCACGGTGCCGGATTTCCACGACTACTACCAGTTTGTCCGCGAGTACTACGACGGTGAGCCGTGGCGTAAGATGCAGCGGAAGCTGGATGCGGTCGATGCCTTGTGTCGGGCTCATGGCGCCCAACTCGACGTCGTGGTTTTCCCATTCCTGCACAACCTGGGTGCGGACTATCCGTTCCGCGAAGTGCACGCTCAGTGGGCCGAGTGGGGTCGTCGCAGCGGGGTCGGCGTGTTGGATCTTGTTGAGACGCTCGAGCCTCATGTTGGCGAGGGATTGACGGTGAACCGTTACGACGCTCATCCCAACGAGCGAGCCCACAAGTTGGTTGCCCAGGCGTTGCGGGTGGGGTTGTTTGACGACTAGATCGGCAGGTCGACCGGTTGGTTCGATTCGGCGCTCTGGGCGACAGCTTCGGTGAACTCCATGTACTTCACTCCGGTGGCAAAGTCGGTCAGCCGAATGGTCTCGGTGCCTCGGATCGCTCCGATGAACTCGTCCTCGACTCGCCAGCCTCCCTGCTGTTCTTCGGAGATGTTTGGCTGGTGGAGTGCTTCGTCACCGACCGCCCCGATCATCAGCGTCCCGGCTCCCAGGTCGACTCGGATGGTGCCGTGCGAGCCGTAGAGGTGCAGGTGGAAGCCGGGTCCGAACAGTCCGATTCCGCTCAGGTGATACAGCCCGCGGGCTCCGCCTTGGATTTCGGTCATCACCTGCACGCTGTCGGCGATCGTGGCGACTCCATCCGGGCGATCCGGAGCGAAGGTTGTCATCTGAGCAAAGACGCGTGTCGGGTCTGGTGCCCACCTGAGAGCGGCTTCGTGGAGGATTCCCATGGCGAGGACATTCAGGCCACTGATGTCTCGATCCTGTCGCCAGTGCAGCGGTGCCTGGACATCGTGGAACCCGTCGTCGGCTCCGATGACCACCAGTTCGCGCAATTGGCCCAGGAACCCGTCGTCGATCAGATTGCGAACGTAGTCGGTGCAGAAGAATGCGAACGGGCTGGGGACGATTTGCGTGATGAGTTCCGGGTGTTCTTCCGAGCAGGCGAGCATTTGTCGTGCTTCGGCGGCGGTGCGTGCCATGCGGGCTTCGGTCATCACGTGTTTGCCCGCTTCGAGTGCCCGGCAGGTCACTTCGCAGTGCATATTGGGCCAGGTTCCGATCATCACGGCGTCGATTTCGTCGTCGTCGACCAGTTCCTGCCAGCTGTCAAACACTCGAGGAATCTCGAACTCGGCCGCCGCCCTCTCGGACGATTCACGCGACCGATTGACCACTCCGACCAGTTCGACTCCGGAAATGCCCCGGAACCCTGGCACATGTCTGAGCCGCGTGTTGGCTCCGGCTCCGACCATCCCGATACGAATCGTGTCGGTGGACATGCTAGGGGCTCCGTCTGAGAGGTGTTGGCGAGGATGCGAGGCGTGATTCTAGCCCGCCTTTCTCACCAGTACCACAGCCACGATTGTCAGTTGCCGCGGCCGGCTGTCAGGCGGCTCGGGTCAGTGCCTGGTTGGGCAGTCGGCCGAGGATCGCTTCGGCCGTGCGGCCATTGGCTCCGGCGGCACCGATCGATTGGTGCAACGTCGTCATCCGGTCGATCATCGAGTTGAGCGAATCGGGGTTGGAGAGCCAGTCGTCGAGAGTTGCGGTGATCGGATCGATCCACGGTTCGATCCGTCCCGAGAACGGGAACTCGGGCAACAACTCGTCATCGACGAGCAGGTTGGGCAGGGATATGTACTGGCAGGAGACGAGTCGTCGGGTGAGGAATTCGAGCAGGCGTGTGGCTCGATAGATGACAGTTGCCGGGGTCTTACGGGCGATCAGTTCGAGGCTGACCGATCCGGAGACCATCAGGCAGCAGTCGGCGGCTTCGATGATTTCGGATGTGCGTCCCACGTGGAATTCGACTCGAGCGGATCCCGAGGCCAGGAACCTGGCCTCACAGTGTCTTCGGTGCGACGTTCGGTAGTTGGCGACGAGGAACCTGGTGGAGGGGTGTTTTCGGGCGAGGCGATTGAGCACCTGCTGGATGACGGGCCAGTTGAGTGTCACTTCCTGGGTCCGCGATCCGGGCAGGATGGCGACGGTTGCGCCGGCGGTGTTTTGGCAGGTGGTCAGGAAGTCGGTATCGAGTTGTTTGGCGGCGACTTCGTCGAAGAACGGGTGTCCGACATATTCGGCCGAGACGCCACGCTTGGTGTACCAGTCGTATTCGAACGGCAGGCTGCAGAGGACGTGGTCGACGAAGCGTCGGATCTTGGCAATCCGCCACGGGGCCCATGCCCACAGTTGTGGTGGCATGTAGTAGAAGACCGGGATTCCTGCGGCGTGGGCTTTGCGAGCGATCCACCAGTTGAAGCCGGGAAAGTCGACGAGGACGACTGCGTCGGGCGGATCGTCGCGAAAGATCGCTTCGGCCTGCTGGACCAGCCGATAGAACTGGCCGAGCATGGGCACGACGCGGGTGAAGCCCATCACAGCCAGTTCGGTCAGAGGGTGAACCAGTTGGCCTCCGGAGTCTTCGATCAGCGGCCGCATCTTGGGCCCACCGAATCCGGTGGCGATGAGGCCGGGACACCGTGTTCGGAGTTCTTCGATCAGCCCGGCAGCATGTTCGTCGCCACTGGGCTCACCGACTGAAAAAAACACCTTCATCCGTCGCGTCCCTGCGGTGGATCGTCTGGTTGAGTTGGGTCGGTTGCAAGCCGGTCGGGGGGCAGCTTAGGCGGGTGTGGTTCAGATCGTCAAGATGGACCCGGGGCGAGTCAGTCCCTTAGCGGGATCTCCAGAAGGATGGTACGAAGAGGACGAGGATGGCGAAGAGTTCGAGTCGGCCCATGAGCATGAGGACCGAGAGCAGGACTTTGGATTGGGGGGTCAGGAAGGCGTAGTTTTGTGTTGGACCGAAGACACCCAGGCCGGGTCCGATGTTGTTGAGTGTGGCGGCGACGGCGCTGGCGGTGTCGATCAGTCGATCCGATTCGTGCCCGTCCCAGGCTGTTCCCGGCTGGATGACCAGCAGCAGCATCCAGCTGACCAGGAAGATCAGCAGTACGAGGCAGAAGTAGACGACCACCTGGTGTCGCTGGGCCTTGTCGATGGCGACTCCGGCCAGTCGCAGCGGTCGCACGACATTGGGCCGGAAGGCCTGTTCGATTTCCAGGCGAACGATCTTGGCGAACAGGATAAAGCGGACCACTTTCAGGCCACCGCCGGTCGATCCGGCACAGCCACCGATGAACATCAGCATCAAGAGCAGTGCCTTGGAGGTATCGCTCCAGGTATTGAAGTCGGCGGTGGCGAAGCCGGTGGTGGTCATGATCGAGGTGGCTTGGAAGGCGGCGGTGCGGAACGATCCGTAGATCGATTCGTCGGTGGAGTTGGCGTAGACCGAGGCGC
>CAVOEV010000168.1:0-10639 GCA_963694825.1 Planctomycetota bacterium | reverse complement strand
TGGTCACGGCGGAAAGTGATGGCAGATTGTTTGATAGGATTCGAGGTGAATTCAGACGGTTCGAATGGTTCCGCGGTGCCTGGTCAGGTTGTTGATTTCCGGCACGGTGGCGATGGACGGAGGGTGTGAGTGATGAGTAGACAGCAGGACAGGCCGATCGAGTTCTACACCGACCGGGTCAGTTCACGACAGGTGATGGGTGAAGCGTGGCGGATTCTGTGGCCCCAGTACTACTGGATCACTCTGGGGATTTGCCTGCTCGGCCTGATCGTCGGAAGTGCCGCACCGATGGCGGTGCTGATGGGGCCGATGATGTGTGGGATGTTCATCTGCTTTTTTGCGATGATGCGCAACGAACGGCCGACGTTTGAAATGCTGTTTAAGGGTTTCGACATGTTTGTCGACAGCCTGGTGGCCACGTTGATCATGGTGGGCGTATCGATCCTGATCATGATTCCGATGGCGGCGTTGATAATTGGCGGGATGATTGCCGCCGGCGTCGCTGGCGAGCAGGCTGATGGTTTGGCGGCTGGAGGGGTCCTGGTTGCTGTGGGCGCCGCGTACGTGCTCGCCATCCTGGCGATGGTGGTCGTGCAACTGCTGTTCACGTTCTCGTATCCGTTGATCGTCGACTACAACCTCTCGGGTGTGGATGCCGTCAAGCTGAGCGCTCGGGCTGCCTGGGCAAACCTGAGTAACATCCTGAGACTAACGATTCTGATCTGGTTGATTTCGATTCCTGCCTTGCTGTTGTGTTACTTGCCGATCCTGCTGGTGATTCCCGTTGCCCTGTTCGCTCAGGCACTGCTCTACCGCCGCATCTTCCCCGGCGATTCGTCCGGCGATTCGTCCGGCAACTCGCCTGAGGATCCTTATGCGGATCCTCGCACCGATCCTTACGCCGATCCGGATGTTGATCCTCACACCAAGAAGACTGGCGGCTACCAGTTGGATGGTGGAGCGAACGAAACCGGGCCGGGAGCTGGCAGCGGGGATGACGTGTGGCAACAGTGACTGCGGTGATCGGCCGACTGTGTCGGCGCGGCGGGGTGGGATGCCTGGCGTTATGTGTCATGGTCGTGCTGGCCGGCTGCGGTGAATTCGGCTCGGTTTCGATTCAGCGATTGCCTGCGACGGTGTTGCCCTCGAGTGGCGAAGCGATTGTCGTGCTGTCCGTCCCCGGCGCCAGTTGACCTCGTGATTGACGCCCGAGGCTCGAGCGAGCTTTCGCCGCCTTACCGTGTGTGAGGCCCAGTGTGCCGGTCACCCTCAACGTGGAGGATCGCACGGCGACCATGTGTGTCGATGCCGGCAACTGTCGGTTGGACGACCTGGTCGCTGCGGCCGAGGACCTGGGTTATGCCGTGACGGTCAGGTCGATCACGCCTCGCTCGTCCGGCGCAGACTGATCAGCGACTCGCCTGACCGGGTTCGGGCAATCCGAGTCCGTCTCCGGCGACGACTCGACATCGCGGTAGCGAGGCGGTCAACTTGTCGATGGCTGCGGCCGACGCCTTGGTAGTTTCCACATAGACGATCTTCAGCTTGCCGTGCCCGTGCAGAGCGGCCAGGCCGGCATCAGCGACGTTGGTGCGATTGAGGTTGAGCAGTTCGAGATGTTCGAGTCGGGCCAGGGCCTGGACTCCCTCGTCTCCGATCGGGTTGCCATTGAGCCGCAATTCGACAAGTCCGGTGATCTGCGACAGTGATCGACACCCGGCGGCACCGATGCCCAGATCCTGCAGGTCGAGCTTGGTGAGTGACTTGAAGCGGCCGAGTGTTTGGAGGCCGGCGTCGGTGGTGGCGGTGCTCGAGAGGCTGAGTTGCTTGAGGTGGGTCAGTTGGGCCAGATGGCGGATGCCGGCGTCGGTCAACTGCGTGAGCGACAGGTCGAGGTGCTGAAGATGTTCGAGTGTGGCGAGTTGTTCGAGCGACTGGTCGTGAAGCGGGACGGCTTTCAGGCTGATGCGTCGCAGCGAAGTGAGTTTGGCCAGTGAACGGGCCGAATTGTCGGTGAGGCGAGACTGGTCGAGGATCAGGGTTTGGAGACTTGTGAGTCCGGCCAGCAGTTCGATGCCGTCGTCGGTCAGACCGCTCGCGGTCAGGTTGAGGAATTCGAGGTGTTCGAGTCGTGCGAGTTGACGCGTGCTGGAGACATCCAGGGGTGTTGCTGTGAGGTTGAGTCGTTTGAGTTGTTTGAGTGAACCGAGTTGCTGCCAGGCCGGTTGGTCGAGATCTCCGCCGGTGATCCAAAGTGTGCTGAGCGAGCGGCAGTTGGCGAGGGACTTGAAGCCGGCCGCTGTGACGGTTGGTGAGGAGAGGTAGAGGCGTTGGAGTTTTGCGAGTCGGGAGATGTGATTGAGGCCGCGATCGCTGACTTGGCAATTGGTGATGTTGACGGCGACGATCTGGCCGCTGGAGTCGGTTTCGACGGAGCAGAGCGATTTGAGTGCGGTGCCGAGTTCGTTGTCGTGTTCGGCCAGAGCGTTGACGACATCGTCGGTCGGGGCGTCGGCGTCGCCGCAGCCCGCGAGGGCGGCGAGGGCGGCGAGGGCGAGGCCGATCAGGTGGAGTGTGTGGCGGAGTGGCATGGGATGTGATGTTAGCTGTTTTGTGGGGGATGTGCCGGGGTGACTGGGGCGGTAGGATGTTGGCTTGCTGTTGGGAATGAGTCAGGCAGAGCCTGGCCTACGCGTTTTGGGGAGGTGTGATGGGCATGGTTCGTCTTTGTGTTGTGGGCGTATTCGTATTGTGTCTTGGCGGCGGAGTGTTGGCGTCGCGGCCGAACATCATTCTGGTCATGGCCGACGACCAGGGTTGGGGTGACATGGCGTACAACGGTCACCCGTTATTGAAGACTCCGAACTTCGACAAGGCGGCGGCTGCCGGTTTGCGATTCGATCGCTTCTACGCTGCGGCACCGGTCTGTTCGCCAACTCGTGCCAGTGTGTTGACCGGTCGGCACCCGAATCGCTCGGGGGTTTTCAAGTGGGGTTACCCGTTGCGGCCTCAGGAGTCGACGTTGGCCGAGGTTTTGAAGACTGCCGGTTATTCGACGGCTCACTTTGGCAAGTGGCACCTGGGCAGTGTCCGTCGATCGAGTCCAGCTCATCCTGGAAACAACGGTTTTGATCACTGGCTGAGTGCACCGAACTTCTACGACAACAATGCGATTCTGTCGTTGATGGGGAAGGCGGTGCAGACTAAGGGCGAGAGTTCGATGGTGGCTGTTGATGCGGCGTTGGAGTGGATCGGCCACGACGTCAAGAAAGAGCATCCCTTCCTGGCCGTCGTCTGGTTCGGGTCGCCACACTCACCCCATCGCGCCGTCGCACAGGACCGCAAACACTATGCCGATCAGCCGATGCGCAACCAGCACTTCCTGGGCGAGGTGACAGGAATGGATCGGGCGTTTGGCAAACTACGAGACGCCCTGGGCCCGCTGGGGATCCGCGAGAACACGATCCTGTGGTATTGCAGTGACAATGGTGCGTTGCCTCGGGTCGGTTCGGCCGGGAAGTTCCGAGGTCGCAAGGGGCAGATTTACGAAGGCGGGTTGCTGGTGCCATCGATTCTCGAGTGGCCGGCTCGGATTAAGTCGCCTGCCACGACGTCGATTCGTTGCAACACGTGCGACATTTATCCGACATTGCTGGAGATTGTCGGGGCCAAGGCCAGGCATCAGCCGACTCTCGATGGCGTGAGTTTGTTGGGAGTGGTCGATGGCAAGACCACGACGCGTCCGCAGCCGATGGGGTTCTGGGACTATCGGACCGGCGGCATCAGTACTCCTTCGGCCAAGTGGATGGCCGACCTGCTGGCCGCTCAGCAGAACGGCAGCGACCTGCCGGCTCATGTATCGAGCCAACAGGCGGCTCGATTACCCAGTCCGGCTCATCCGCGGAATCGCTTTCCCGGTCACGCTGCGTGGGTTGAAGGAGACTGGAAGTTGCACCGGGTTGAAGGGGCTGAGGGGGGGGTTCGATTCGAGTTGTACGACTTGAAAACGGATCCGTTCGAGAAGACGAATGTGGCGGCGAAGTCTCAGGAACGGTTGTCGGAGTTGAAACCGGCCCTGAGGCGATGGCTAGAATCGGTTGTGGGCAGTTATAACGGTGACGACTATCTTGGCGGTGGGCGGAACAAGCGAGATTGATGAACAAGGCATTCGTCAGGGAACCGGAATTCGACGGACGCGCTTTTTGTCCGCGGTGTGGGCAACTGGGGACCGCAGTGCAATCGGTGACGCTGGACGCTTTTGTGCAGCCGGAGTCTCGAGGCGACCTGGGCGATGATGCCTGGTTCTGTGGCTTCGGTCGCTGCGACGTGGCCTATTTCAACCTCTTCGAATCCACCGTGACCACGGGTCAGTTGACCTGCGGAGTCTATCCGATGGACTTGCAGGCTCCGATTTGTGGTTGCTTTGGGTTGCGGATGACCGACATCGAGGCCGACGTTGCCGAGGGGCATCCATCCCGGCTACGTGAACTGGCCGCACGATCCAAGAGCGATGAGGCCCATTGCCAGACGGTCGCGGCTGACGGTCGTTGCTGTATGCAGGAGGCGCAACGGATCTACTTCCGGCTCAGTGGGGCAATGGACTGAATCCTCCGGGCACTCCCCGGCCTCAGACGGGGAACCTGGACCATCGTGGGTGTCTCGCCAGGCTCGTCACGGTAGGATGATGGCCGACTCAACCGCTGGCCTGTGTTCCAGGGCCTGGTGCGATTGAGACAGGAGTAACCGGCATGATTCTCTTCGCCCGGCCAGGTGACCTGCGGCATTGGCCGACGAGTGTGGGCTTGGTCGTCATCGCCCTGGTGGTGACGATCCTGGTGACTTCGCAACGCTCACATGCCGGTGACGCGATGCCATTCGCCAAGCTGGGTGCGGACTTCCAGAAGACGGTCCGGCCATTGCTGAGCAAGTACTGCCTGGGCTGTCACTCGACGAAGAAGAAAATTGGCGAACTGGATTTCGAGCAGTTCACCACCCTGGCCGCCGTCCGTAAGGGGACAAAGTCGTGGTTGAAAGTGGTCGAGATGCTCGAGAACGGCGAGATGCCGCCGAAGAAGTCAGCCCAGTTGACGGCCAATCAACGCAAGACGCTGGCCAACTGGGTGGAACGTTACCTGCACGCCGAGGCGTTGGCCCGGGCAGGAGATCCGGGGCCGGTGGTGTTGAGACGGCTGAACAACGCCGAGTACACTTTCACGATCCGCGACCTGACCGGCGTGTCGCTGGATCCGGCGCGTGAGTTTCCGACCGAGGGAGCCGCCGGCGAAGGATTCACCAATACGGGCAACGCCCTGGTGATGTCTCCGGCACTGCTGCGGAAGTACCTTGATGCCGGACAGCATGTCGCCCGCCACGCGATGCTGGTACCCGATGGGATTCGGTTCTCGATGGGTTCCAGTCGCCGCGACTGGACCGACCAGCTTCTTTCCGAGATCCGGGGCTTCTACGGTCAATTTACCACCACGGTCAAGCTGCACTCGCACTACAACCTGCCGAAGATGTCCCACTTGGGGAATGCCGGCCAGGTGCCTCTGGAACCGTACTTCGCCGCGACGCTTGTCGAGCGGGCCGCGTTGACGGCGGGGCAGACGAAGATCGAAGACGTTGCGAACAAGCACGGGCTCAGTACCCGGTACCTGCGGCGGTTGTGGTCGGAATTGAACAAGAAAGATCAGTCATTCCTGTTGGCCGACCTGGGTCGTCGATGGCGCGAGGCGAAGCCAGGACAGGAAAAGGCCCTGGCCGAATCGGTCAAGGGGTGGCAGCGTGGGTTGTGGATGTTCAATCCCGTGGGCCTGATCGGCAAGAAGGGCAGCCGGCCTCGCTGGATGGAAGCCGCCACCCCGGTACTGACCGCCCAGTCGTTGCGGCTCAAGATCCCCGCGGCCAAACCCAGCGACAAGAAAGACGACACAAAGAAGCCGGCCGACGTGGCCGAAAAAGTCGTCGTGTCGCTTGTCGTCACTGCCGCCGGTGATGGCAACACATGTGACTTTGTCGTTTGGGAGCGGCTCCGACTGGTTCTCAAGGACAAGCCCGACATCCTGGTCAAGGATGTCGTCAAGGACGGCCCGTTCGGCAAACACCCCGATGGAACGCCGGTCGATGCGGCTTCGATCTGTGTGCAGGCGCCGGCCGTGATTCAACTCGAACTTCCCGTGGATGTCGCGGGAGGGCGAGAACTGGTGGCCACGGTCCGGCTGGACGCCCGAACCGGAGCACGTGGCAGTGCACAGGTCGAGTTGGTGTCCGGGGCTGGGACGACCACCGATGGACTCAAGGTCAGCGAGGTCAATGTGACCTACGGCAAGGTCAATATCGGGGCCGATGTTCGAGAGGTTGCGTTCCACAACGCGGTGCTGGTCGGGGAGAACAGCGCGGCGCGAGATCGGTTTGAGACGGCCATGAAAGACCACCGCAAACTGTTTCCCGCGGCGGTGTGTTACACGCAAATTGTTCCGGTCGATGAACTGCTGACGTTGACCCTGATGTATCGTGAGGACGATCACCTGGTGCGGTTGATGCTCACCAAGCAGCAGGTGGCGAAGCTCGAGAAGCTCTGGGACCAATTGATCTATGTCAGCCACGAGCCGTTCCGGCTCTCCGACGTGCTGGACTCGTTGCTGGAGACGACGATCGACCACCCCCAGGAGGGGATCTTCGACCAGATGGTCAAGGACGTTCGCAAGCGAACCGAGCGATTTCGCCAGCGGTTGAAGGTGACCGAGCCCAAACACCTCGACGCTGTGATCGACCTGGCCGAGCGAGCGTGGCGGCGTCCCCTGGATTTCGACGATCGAGCCGCGTTGCGGGGGTTGTACCGAAAGTTGCGAAGCTTGGACCTCTCGCACGATGCCGCCATC
This sequence comes from Planctomycetota bacterium, assembly GCA_963694825.1. Lineage (GTDB taxonomy): Bacteria > Planctomycetota > Planctomycetia > Planctomycetales > Planctomycetaceae > UBA8437. The sequence continues at coordinate 3,758 of CAVOEV010000168.1, read as the reverse complement.
CGGATGGCCGTGGCCCGGGTCTTTGTCTCCTCGTCGTTTCTCTATCGACTCGAAGAAGCGGCCACTGGTGAGACGCCCGCCGATGTCAGTGCCTGGGAACTCGCCAGCCGGCTGAGCTACTTCCTGTGGTCAACGACTCCGGATGCCCAGTTGCGGCAGGCGGCGGCATCGGGTCGCCTGTCCGAGAGTGGGCCGCTGTTGTACCAGTCGCGTCGTCTGCTGAGCGATCCGCGGGTTCGGCGGTTGGCCGCCGAGTTCGCCTGCCAGTGGATCCACGTGCACAACTTCGATCCCAACATCGAGAAGAGCACGAAGCAATTTCCGGAGTTCAAGAAGTTGCGTGGTGACATGTACGAGGAGACGGTCCGCTTCTTCACCGACCTGTTCCAACAGGATCGCTCGCTGCTGCGGCTGCTCGACTCGGATCACACGTTCGTCAACAGGCGGCTGGGCGACTTCTACGGCATCCCGGGGTTGAAGGGTGACGGTTGGCAGAGGGTGGATGGAGTTCGCAAGTTCGGACGTGGTGGAGTGCTGGGGTTGGCCACGACGCTGGCGACCCAGTCGGGCGCCACGCGGACCAGTCCGATTCTGCGAGGCAACTGGATCAGCGAGGTGCTGTTGGGTGAGCGGTTGCCGCGGCCGCCGAAGAACGTGCCGCAACTGGCCGATGAAGTGCCCGTGGGACTCAGCGAACGGCAGTTGATCGAGCGTCACAGCAAGGATGAGGCCTGCGCGAAATGCCACTCGAGAATCGATCCATTCGGTTTCGCGCTGGAGCACTACGATGCCATCGGCAGGCGTCGAGAAAAGAGCGCCGGCGGGGTCGCGATCGACTCGAAGACGACATTGCCCGATGGCACGAAGATTGACGGCATCGACGGATTGCGCGGATACCTGCTGAAGCAGCGGAGAGAGGCTTTCCTGCGTCAATTCTGCCGCAAGTTGCTCGGTTATGCCCTGGGACGGGAATTGCAGTTGTCGGATCGGCCGCTCGTCGATGAAATGCTCAGACGGCTGGCCGGGAAGAACTATCGTTTCTCAGTGGCTGTTGAGACAATCGTAAGCAGCCGACAGTTTCGGATGATTCGCGGGACACCCGCAGACAGAGGCAAACCATGACATATCGATTCTCACGTCGAACGTGGTTGCGTGGTGCCGGCGTCACGATGGCACTGCCGTGGATGGAATCGTTGCCGGTCTGGGGTGACGAGCCGGCCAGGAGTTCAAATCCGGGTAGCCAGGCACCGGTACGGCTGGGTGTGCTGTTTGCCGGAAACGGCTTCCACGCCGGTCACTGGTGGGCCAAGGGCGCCGGTTCGACGATGGAACTGGGCAAGGTGCTCGAGCCGATCGCTGAATTCCGCGAGAAGATGACCTTCGTGGAAGGGCTGTATAACGAGCAGGCCCTGAAGGGCAATATTCACAGTTCTCAGACGGGCAACATTCTCTCGGGCGCATCACTTGCTCCCGGCGGCGATATCGTCAGCGGAACAAGTTTCGACCAGGTCATTGCCCAGCACTACGGCCGCTCGACGCGGGTGCCGAGCCTGGTGCTGGGGTGCGAGCGATCCAATCCGGGGATCCACAAGAACTACTCGATGCTCTACAGCTCACACATCTCGTGGAGTTCCCCGACCACGCCGACGCCGCTGGAACTGTATCCGGCCCTGGCGTTTGACCGGTTGTTCAAGAACCGGGTGAAGAAGGGTGAGCAGAGCGTGCTGGATGCGGTTCTGGGAGAGGCGTCCCGGTTTCGCAAGAAGGTCAGCCGTCGCGACCGCCAGAAGCTGGACGAATACCTGAATTCGGTTCGCGAGGTGGAGCAGCGGATCGACCGGGCCGGCCAGAAGGGGGAATTGCAGGGCTGGCGACCGACCCTGGAGAAGCCGAACATCCCGCGGCCTCCCGAGGGCCTTCCCCAGAACATTGCCGACCACGCCAAGCTGATGTGCGACATCGTGGTTCTGGCCTTCCAGACTGATATGACACGCGTCTGCACGCTGAAGCTCAACAACGACCACAGTTACCTGCAGTTTCCGCACCTGGGAGTCGAGGTGGGCCACCACGAACTGTCGCACTCGGATCGTGGCAAGCAGTCGCCGGACTGGCTGAAGGTGAACCACTTTTTCATGGAGCAGTACGCCTACATCGCCCGCAAGCTGGATGCGATCCAGGAGGGCGAGCGAACCGCGCTGGATAACTCGATGCTGATGATGTGCTCGAGCATGATGTCGGGGATTCACGACGCGACCCAGTTGCCGGTAGTGTTGCTGGGTCGCGGTGGCGGAAAGCTCGAAACCGGTCGGGTGCTCAGTTACAACGGCAAGCCCAACCGCAAGATGTGCAGCCTGTATCTCTCGTTGATGGAGAAGTGCGGTGTGCGGCTGACGGCGTTTGGTGACTCGACGGCCAGGCTGGCCGAGGTCTGAACCGGGGCCGGCCTGGTTACCGGTTCCATCGTGCGGTGCGGACGTGGGATGGCTTGTCCGCATCGGTCCAGGCGAAGAACAGGTCGTTGCCGAGACGTTCCATGCGAGGGAACCCCGACGAGCGGCTTGCCAAGGTCCGCGTCAGCCGCCGCGGCGGCGTCATTGTTCCGTCGCTGTGAACCACCCGCCAGCAAATCTCGGCGGCCTTGCCATCGACCTTGAGCCACGACACCGCGGCGGTGTTCGTGTCGACCAGGACGATGTCGACACGCCCGGCCGAGCCGTCGTCGTCGACACGGATCGTCTTGCCGAACGTCTTCGCCGAGTCCCGCGAGAATCGGACTCGGACTTGCGGATGGGCCTCGGCATCGGTGAACCAGGCGACGGCGACCGACTTGCCGTGAGTGTCGACCGACGGGCCGTTGACCGGGCAGCCCGCGATCACCCAGTTGTCGGCGTTCACTCGGCCCGCACGTCGCACCTGGCCGGCGTTCAGGATCGAGGATCCAATGTCGCGGACTTCGCCTGCAGAACGGTCTCGAAACACCACGTAGGGATTGCCGCTGGAGAGCAGCACGGCGCCCGTCTGGCAACACTCGCAAACGCGTGGGTCGACGACTCGTTCGGGACCCAGTCTCCCGTCTCGGTCCAGAGTGCAATACCGCAGGGCCATCTCGCCACCTTCTTTGACCATCTTGCGTCCGTCGAGCCAAAAGACCCCGAAGGTTCGCTTGTCGACCGGGATGATCGATACGAAACCGTGTTCGGTCGGAGTGCCGTCGCGGTGAGGTGACAGGGGTGGAGACCAGGATTGGCCGTGGTTGTGCGAAAGGCTCAGCTTGACGTCATACGAGTAGGTTCCCGACGAGCTCTTTTGCAACCAGTGGGCGACCAGTGTCCCGTCTGCCAACGCCGACAACGACGGGAAATCGGCCCAGTTGACAAACCAGTCGTTGCCCGTGGCGATGGTTCTTGGCTGGGACCAGCCGTCGGTTTTCCAGAACGAGAACTTCAGCGTGGCCCTTCGGCCCGGACCTCGCTCGATCCAACTCAGGTACAACCGCCCGTCGGCTCCTCGTAACAGGTTCGGTTCGCCACTGGGACGGCCCGCGGGGCAGGGCACTTCGATGCCATCCGCCTTGAATCCCAGTGCCTTGGGCGAGTCTCCGCACTCCGCCCGATCGGCTCCAGTCAACGCCAACGCCAGCAGGAGAATCGAGACAAGTTTCATGGTCACACCGAATCGGGGTCAGAGCTTGAATAGTGAATCGTGGTCGGCGTTTTGGGGAAATGCCGAGACCGGGTCAGACACTATTCACTATTCAA
>CAVOEV010000167.1:0-10748 GCA_963694825.1 Planctomycetota bacterium | reverse complement strand
AATTCAAGACCGTGGTTGAGTTCAAACGGCTGATTCTCCAGGAGAAACAACGATTCATCCGCGGGTTCATCTCTCATCTACTAACCTACGCGCTCGCCCGGGAACTCGGTCCTGCAGATTCACTCGCACTGGACAACATGACCGCCAAGGCGGTCGCCGGCGAAGACCAGATGCGGGCCGTGCTCAGGAATATCGCGATGAGCGATCCGTTCCTTCACAAGAACACACAAGCTCCGGCGCCAGCAGGAGAAAGCCGGGCCGGTTCCCACCGCCCGGAATAAAAGGCACACGAGCAAAGGACAGCTCAGGACATGACCAATCAGAACAACGCCCACTCCGTTTCCCGACGTCGCTTTCTCGCAGGCGCCGGCGGTGCCGCGCTGAGCCTGCCCTGGCTCGAAAGCTTCACCAACCACTGCCGTGCCGAGAACGGCGGCAAGGTACCCGCTCCGGCGAAGCGTCTGGCCTTCTTTTATCTCCCGAACGGAATCACGCGACGTGGCTTCTTCCCTGGCGAGGGTGACCGGCCGCTGCCGAATTTCGCCGGCCAAAACAACGTCTGGCGATTCGAGGGCAAGACCGTTCCGGCGGGCAGCCATCCACTGACATTCACGCCGACGCTGGCCCCGCTGCACAAGATGCAGGACAAGGTTTCTCTGATCACCGGCCTGGATCGCATCTTCCAGCACGGGACCGACTCACATGCTCAGTCCGCGTCCTGTTTCCTGACCAGCTTTGCACCGTTTGAGGTCAAGAACTCGGCCTATCCGCTCTCCCGCACACTTGATCACATTGCCGCCGACGGCATCGGACAGACGACTCCCTATTCCACTCTCGAGCTCAGCTGCAACGACCACAAGAACAACATCGAATCCATCTACTTCGACAACATGTCCTGGTACGGCACCGGGCACGTCGCTCCGTCGATGAGAAACCCTCGCAAGATCTACGACCGGCTGTTCGGCACCAGGGCCAACACGCGTTTCCGAAACATCACCGACCTTGCTCTCGGCAATGCACGCCGATTGCAACGTCGACTGAGCATCACTGACCGACGCAAGTTCGACGAGTACTTCGAGGCCGTACGAACCATTGAGAAACGAATGGATCGCATCGACTCGATGAAATCTCAACTGGCCGCGGCATCCATCGAACGGCCGGCCGAGCATTTGCCACGCAACGAATACATCCACCTGATGGGCGATTTGCTGGTCACCGCATTGCAGATCGGCGTCACGAACGTTGGCACGCTCATGGTGGGCCCCGAACGCTGGACGACGCCAACAAACTGGGAAGGGATTCTCGACAAGCCGCACAGTCATCACGCCATGACACACGCCCCGCAAAACCATCTCGAAGACCTCCTCAAGCTCGATCGCTTCCACGTCTCGGCGTTCGTACGACTGCTGGAGCGGATGGACAGCATCGAGGAAGCGGGCGGAACAACGCTACTCGACAACACCATCTTCACCCTCGGAGCAGGCATGGGCGATGGGACCACGCATCAATACAACGATCTGCCACTGATCGTCGCCGGCGGCGGAGGCGGAACGCTGAAGCTGGGCAAGCACGTCCACTGCAAGACCGGCACACCACTGGCCAACCTCTGGCTGACCCAGTTGCATTGCCTCGACATCGAACACAAATCGTATGCCGACAGCACGGGCACACTCACCGGGATCCTGGCCTGACATCGCGCTACTGGCCCGGTGGAGAAAGTGACCTTACCCGCCTTCACGGTTTTGACACCCTGACGGTCACTCGTCATCCAACTCGTCATCCAACTGGTCATACAGCGGCAGGTGCCGGTAGTAGACCTCCAGCACCAGTAACTTCATCGCCGTGGCGTAGATCCGTCCACCCTGGGTCTCCCAGTTGTCGGCCGGAGTCCACGTCCCGGCCATCTGTCCGGTGGTCTGTTGCGTCGACACCAGCGTCTTCCGTAGCGGCTCGTTCCAGGCCAACCAGTACTTGCCCTGCATGTGGTACATCACCTGCGTGGCGTAATACCAGTAGTAGGATGTCTTCTGCTGGTTCCGGTTGGGCAGGTTCTTCATCAGGAAGTCGGCCCCCGCTCGCATCCTCGGATCATCGCGGTCGACCCCCATGAATTGCAGGCACAACAATCCTTCGGCGGTCATCGATGGCTTGACCCCACGGTTGGTGTACCCGAACAGCCCCCCGACCGGCTGATTGGCTTCGACCCGCCGCAACCACGTGTCGAGCAATTCGATCGTCCTGGGTGGGATCGGCAGCCCGGACATCTCGCCACTCTTCAAGGCCATCATCTGCCAGCCGACGACCGAGGTGTCCCCGGATTCTCCCGGCGTGTACCGCCAACCGCCCGTCGAGGAATTCTGGGCCTTGACGATGAAACCGAGTGCCTTTTCGGAGGCGGCCTTCAACTGCAGATCCTCGGTCATCCCGTAGGCCTCGCACAGGGCGATCGAAGCGATGCCGTGACTGTACATGTGAGCGTGAACGGCATCCCCCTTGCTGAGCAGGTCACCGTTTCCTTTTTGTTGCCCGACCAGCCACTCGATCCCCTTGGCCACCACCTTCTGATATTGTCCCGACAGGTGCGTGTGTCCGGCAGCCAAAAATGGCATCAATGCCATTCCGGTGGCGGCGGTGTCCGAGCGGACCTTGCCGGCTCCACTGCAGTTAGGATGCTGTCCCTTGCATCGCTCATGGAACCGATCGAGGCTCCAGTGCCCGTCCTGGAACTGGTGAGCGGCCAGCCAGACCAGCCCTCGGTTGACCGCCTCCTCGCTCTCGTCACTGCCACCAAACAACTTGATGTACTTGCGACGAGTGTCACCCTGACGCAGCGTGAACAGCGCCCGCAGCCCGACGTTGTCCACCCCCAACGCAACCCGCGACGCCCGCGCCCGACGCCGATCAAGTCGCGAGACGAGCGGACCAAAGTCGGGGCTCTTGTTGTTGTCCACCTGGCCCGGGTCGCCGATGATCACTCTCGCCGGTACGCGGCGGACCGGCCCGGTGACCTCACGGGGCGTGCGGAGCCTGACGGCGGTCGAGGCCGGCGTGCGATCGAGTCCCCGGTTGGCCGCCAGCAGATTGCCGATGTCGGCGGCTCGTTCGGCCGCCGGGGTCCGATCCAGGATCTCGGCTCCCACTGCACTGGTTGAGGTCACCGACGTCGGGCGGCGACGACGGTCGACCGAGCGGGTCACCGACGGACTGGCAGCCACAGTGGCTGTCACATCCGCCGACTCGGCCACCTCGATTTCGACACCGGCCGGCGTGGAGGGATCGGGATCATCAGGCACCAGCCCGGCAGCGGCCGCCTCGGCCCGGCGTCGACGACGGGGGATGTTGCGGGAGAGTGTTACGTCGGCCACCTGAACACCGCTCTCGGCCGTCGACTTCGCCGTCGTCTCCGTCTCGAGTATCACGTCACTCACAACACCCGCGGCGGTGCGCAAGGCGACCAGGCGGCTACGGTTCGACTCGACCTTGCGACGCGGCGGAGCCGTCCGCAGCCGGGGTATCGCCGCAACAGCCCGCATCGCCTGGTCGGTCATCGGAGCCTCCGCCATTCGAGGAGCCGGCCGGTCGACCAGCTGGCCAGTCACACCCTGTTTCATCACCACTGTGGACTCTCGAGGCAGCGAACCGTCGAAGACCTGCAACCGCTGCTCCCGTGGTGCCTGGATCGCCTCGGGAGTCTCGGCGGTCCCCACCACCGTCGCCGGCACCGCCGTGGCCGACGCCACACGGTTGTTGCGGGCGACTGCCACATCGCGAGGGGTGTCCTCTGAGGCATTAGGGGGCTTGCTGACGGCCACTGGGACCTCCGCCGGCGATACGGTCACCGGAGCGGGTGCCGTGGAGCGGGGCCGACGTGGCACGCGACGCCGAACAGGATTGGGCTGCCGCTGCACGGCCGTAGCCTCGGTCGTCACCCGCGTCTCCTGCACAACCGTCTCGGCCGGCGGCAGAATGGCGTCGGAGGAAGTCTCGAGCATCGCCACAGACGTCTTGGGCGGTGTGCGACGACGACGCTGAAGCGGTTCCAGCGGCCTCGTGGCAGTCTCTGTCGGAATCGCCTCGGGCGCCACACGCAAGACCATCTCGGCGGGCAATGACTGGACCTGCCTCAGCGGCACCTGCGGCAACAGCGACTCGGTCCGCAACGGAACACTCAACGCCTCGGTCACCTGCCGAGTCACCTCGGGCGTCGGCGAGTCATCCAGCGACTGCAGTTCATCGACCTTCTCGTACGACTCGCGACCATCCTCCTGGGACTTGTGCTGGTTGTCGTCGACCAGGTCAGTCGAGGTCTCCCAGTCCTGCACCACCTCGGCAAGCACATCGACCACCGCGTCGATCTTCCACAGGAACAACGCCAACATCACGAGCAGGTGGAACATCACGCTGCCGAAAACGAACCGCGACGCGGTAGCTCGCCTCCACAACCAACCGCGGCTCCAGAGCAGCACCGCAAACATGCCGGCCACCAGCAGGGTGATCCAAATCGCCCGGTCCCACAGGCCCCGGACGATCAGCCACATCGCATCGAGTCGGCTCGAATCCCACTCCTGGTGCAACTCGATCTCACGGGCCACGCTCTGATACAGCCGGTCTCGACCATCACGATTTGTGGCGAACACCAGCCGGAAACCCTCGGCCGACACCCCAGGCTCGGTTTCGTCACTCTCGGTGTTGATCATCGGCCCGAGATTCTCAGGGGCCCCAAAACCGCCGCCCTTCCAGCGAGCTCTATACAGGTCCAGATTGACCGGTTCACCACGGCGAGCGACGCGGTTGGAAGCGAAGTAGAGAAAGCCACCATCGGGCGAGACGAACGGAGCCCCCTCGTTGCTGCCCGGCCGGTTGAGTCCCCGCAGCGGACGAACCGAGGCAAAGGCCTCGCCGGCCGAACCACGGCTGGCCTCGTACAAGTCAAAGTCGGGTCCGTGCCGTGGACGACGGATCGTCACCGTCCACTCCGACTGCCGGTCCGCGTCCACACCCGTGCGATCGGACGAGAAGAACAGGTGGAGTCCGTCAGGAGACAGAGCCGGGGCGAACTCGTTGGCCTCCGAGTTGACCGCATCGCCGAGGTTCTGCGGCACCGACCAGCCCGAAGCCTCACGCCGGCTGACATAAAGATCGTAGCCACCGTGTCCGCCCTTGCGGTTCGAGAAGAAATACAGCGTCCGCCCATCGGTCGAGACAACCGGTCCGATGTCGTTGGCCGGCGAATTCAAATCGGTGATCGGCTCGGCTCGAGTCCACTCGCCGCCGACCCGGCGGCTGCGAAAGATGTTGATCTGCCCGTCAGGACCGCGGCGGGTGAAGTACAGCAACTGGCCGTCGCCGACCAGCCGTGGGGCGATCAGATCGGCCGATTCGTCACCGTCCCGGACCTCGATCTCGATCACCTCGGCCGGTTCCCACGCCACTTGCCGTGTCGGTGATCCGGCCGGAGCCGGCCCGATGTACTGCCCGTCGACGGTCACCAACCGATCGATCCGGCGCGGCATCAGCCACAGCACCGCCAACAACACGACAACGATCACAGTGGTCCAAAGCCCGCGGGGGCCACGAAACCACGCGAAGCCGCTCGAAGCTCGTTCGCGCCAGCCGTTCATCGACACCTCACCTCGATTACGTTCCTGCTCCCGCTCGCTGCAGGGCCGCAATCCGGTATCTCATTTTCACCTTGTTGCACATCCCCATCACCCGCACCGAGTGCCGCAGAGCACTCTCTCCATCTCCGCGTATCAACGCGGTCATCTGGGGGTTGTTCTCCTTCGCCTCGCGGATGATCTTGTAGAGCTGCTGTTCGTTGTAATCGCGACCGGCGACTTTGAACACACCCGCCTTGGTGATGTTGACGATCAACTCCTTGGTCATCGCCAGCGGCTGAGCCTGGGCCACCTCGGGCAATACCACGTCGAGTTCACGTTCCTCCTGGTGATACTCGGTTGCCACCAGGAAGAAGATCAGTAGCAGGAACACGACGTCGATCACCGGGGTCAGATCCGGACCAGCATCCTCGACACTCTCTTCAGGAAGTCTCATCGGTTCACACGTTCACGACTTCAGAAGGAACTTCAGCTGTCGCGGCGGCCGAATCCACACCATCCTCGGGTGCGAGCCTCGCCACACAGAGGATCGTCGGCACCAGTTCGTCGGCCATCTCACGGAAGAACCGCTCGACACGCGAGGTGAAAATCGCAGAGAGCAACAGAGTGGGGATGGCGATCGTCAGTCCCGCAGCGGTCGTCGTCAGCGCCAAGTAGATGCCCTCGGCCATCCGCTCGCCCCGACCCAACCCCTGGCTGGCGGTGCGGAAGGCAACGATCATGCCGACAACCGTCCCCAGCAGTCCAATCAGCGGAGCAACACTACTGACGGTCCGCAGCGGCCGGATCCCACTCCGCAACGTCGCGATCTCACGCGCCGCCTTGTCCTCCATCGACTTCTCGATCTCCGTCAAGGGCCGACCGCACCGCTCGAGTCCCGCCTCGACCACCCGAGCCACCGGGACGTCCCAGTTGCTGCAGAGATCCCGGAAGGCCTTCACACTGGGTTGCGGGGAAGAGGAAAGTGACCGAATTTCGCCGAGGAACCCGTCGGGCAACACGCGGATCCGCCGCGTCGCCATGCTACGCTCGATTGCCACAGTGACGCTGTAGAACGAAAATACCAGCAGGATGCCCATGAACAGCCAGCCGGTCGGACCGGTGCCCACGATCAACGTCAGTAGCGAGTCGTCCTTCTCAGCATCCGCTGATCGGTCCGGGCCATCGGCCACCACGTCCGCCTGCCCACCCTGGGCCAACACCGGCGCGGCCGAGACGGTGACCAACGACAGTGCCACCGCAACCAACACCAGCCACCGCAGCCCGATGCTCCCTCTGCTTGCACTCACCTGCATACTCGTCCCCAATCGTGGTTGTCCAACCCGTTGTCCGCTGTTGCTCGGCCAGGAACGGCCGCTCACCGTGCCTTCGCCTTCGCCTTCGGCAGGGTGGCCAGGACCTGGGCCGCCGCCTTAGCCTCGGGCCGCTTTGGGAACTTCTTGATCACCGTCGCGAGCAATTCGCGAGCCTTGGTATTGTCCTTGAGTTCCTTGAAGCAACGGCCGGCCTCCAGGTACCCCTTCGCCTGCCATTCCTCGTAGGGGTACTTGAACGCCGCCACCAGGAAACTCTCGTAGGCCACCTTGTACTGTTTCTTGGAGAAGGCAATCTCACCAATCATGAACCGCGCCTTGGCAGCCACCTCGGTGTTCGTCTCCTTGGTGACCTGCTCGAAGACTCCCAGGGCCTGCTCCAACTGGTTTTGCTTCTGCAATGCCAGTCCCAGTCCGTAACGTGCCGAGGACAGTTGCGGATACTTGGTGAATTCCTTGACCAGGATCTCAAACCGCTGCTGTGCCAGGGGCCATTGCTGGAGGTTCAGGTGGCAGGTGCCAGCCCGGTACAACGCCCGGCCCCGTTCGGCGGCGTTCTTGTCCGCAACCACCTTCTCGAAGTGGACCACAGCCTCCTTCCAGTTCTTGACCAGGTACTGGCACTCGCCGGCCAGCAACAACGCCTCGCCCCGCTGGCTCCCCTCGGGGAAGTCCTTCAACAGGATAGTCAACTGAGCCGCCGCCTCGGGATACCGCTCCTGGCGATACCGCACCCAGCCGAGTTGATACAGCAGGTTCTGGCGGACGGACGGTTTCTTGACCACCTTCAACCCCGCAACATACGCCGTCGCGGCCTCGGGCAACTGCTTCTCGTCACCAGTCTTCTCCACCGCCTGACCGATCCGAAACCAGCTCTCGGCCACCAATGAACTCATCGGCACTTCGGCCACCAGCCGCCGATACGAGGCCAGCGCCTGGGGGGCCTGGTCGGTGGCCTGGTAGGTAAAGGCCAGTTCGTAGAGCAGGTTGTCCTTCTGAGCGAACTTGGGCTGGTCCTTGAGCAAGGAGTTGAGGGTGTCGATGGCCGGCTTGTGCTGCTTGAGCCCGATCTGGCACAACGCCAGTTCGAACCGTGCCTCGGCAACCTGCTCGGCCGACGCGGCGGGCTTGCCAGCCAGGTAAGCCTGCAACTCACCCACCGCACCCGCAAAATCCTTCAGTTCCCGCAGGCACGACCCGCGGAGTCGCCGTCCTTGGCCGATGATCGCATGAGTGGCAAACTTGGTGGCCAGTTGCTGCAGGGCCCCGTCGGCCTGCTTGAATTCACCCTTCTCATACAAGGCTGCCCCCATTCCGTACTGCGCCAACGCCGCCACGTCACTCTTGGGGAACTCGGCCAGCACGCGCTGGAACAGCACCACGGCCGGATCGAGCTTCTGCTGGGCCCGGGCAATCTCACCCAGCTCGTAAAGCGCCCGGTCCAGGAATTCACTCTTGATAAATTGCTTCTGCAGCTTGGTCAACTCGACAGCCGCCTCGACAAGCTTGCCATCGTCCTTGAGCGTCGCGCCGAGCACGTACAACAACTCATCGGTTCGATCCCATTTTGGTGCAGCGGCACGGGCGGCACGGAAGGCCGCAATCGCCTCGGCCGGCCGCTTGGCCGACTGGTGACTCCGGCCCAACAGCAACCCTGCCTCGGCCTTCAACATCGCATCAGCCAGGCCGGGAATCGAAGCCGAAAGGTGAGCCACAGCCGGGTCGTACTTCTCGGATCGATACAGGCAGAAGCCGATCCGCACCGTCGCCGCCGGCACGTGCTGGTGTTTGGGGTACCCGCTGACCAACCCGCGGAAGAGTACCTCCGCCTTGGCCCAGTCAGGCTGCTCACCCAGCAGGTACGCCTGGCCGCCAACATAGAGCACCTCGGGCCGTAGTTCGTGCTTGGCCAGCTTCGCTTTGCCCAGGAACGTCTCAGCCGACGAGAGCGACTCGACCGGCTTTTCGATCTGGAGATGGGACAACGCCGACATGTACAACGCGCTGGCAGCCAACTCGTGTTCGGCGTACTTCCCCGTGAAATCCAGGAAACTGGCCGCCGCTTCGGCTCGCTTCTGTGGCTGGGCGTACAACGCTTCGCCCCGGAAATACACCAGCTCGGGCAACCGCGGGCTCTTGGCAAATGCCGCGATCGCCTTGTCGTAGACGACCACCGCATCAGCCGGTTTCTTCAGCTTCACCAGTGTCCGGCCCAGCCATGCCGACGCCTCGACCACCTCGGCTGCCTTCGGATCGGCCACCACCGAAGCCAACGCCTGCTGTGCCTTCACGTAGTCCGCGACCCCGAACCGACACTTGCCGGCTGCCAACAACGACTCGGCAATGTAGGCACTCTTTGCGAATTTCCTGGGCAACGATTCGAAAACCGTCGCCGCCTCGGCCAGCTTCTCCTGCTGCCGTATTGCGTGGCCCTGCTGCAACAGGGCCAGGTCTGCCTGGGGGAAGTCCTTCACCGCGGCTGCCCGGGCGAATAACGGCTGCGACTCGGCGTACTTCTTCTGTCGGAACAGGCACAGGCCCAATCGCAACGTGATCTCGGTCGCCTCGGGTCGCTTCCCGTGAGTCTTGAGAAATCGCTGGTAGGTCACTCCCGCCTCGGCGTACTTCTCGAGTTCCTCCTGGGCGGTGCCCAACCCATAGAGGATATCGGGTTCGAGTTTCGGCGAGAGCTTCATCGCCAACGCCTTGTTGTAAGCCGTCACGGCCCCCTCGAGCTTCTCGGCCGAAAACAGGCACTCGGCCTGGTAGTACAACGCTGGCAACACAAACTCGCTCTTGGTATACCGCTCGGCCACCCGCCCGTACTCGACCGCAGCCGCTTCGAAATCCGCCACCTTTCCCGATCCCACTGCGATGTTGTCCATCGCCAGGCCGAGGTTGTATTGCACCCGATCGGCCAGCTTGAACTGGGGATTGAGCTTCAACAATTGCCGCAATGTCACGGCGGCATCGGGGTACCGCTTGAGCTGCAATTGACAGACGGCCAGGTTCAAACGCACCGCCGGCAACCGCACGCTCTTGGCATGCATCGTCAAGAACTTCTTCCAGCGGGTTTCCGCAACAGCGTAAAGCTGCTTTTTCTGGAAGCTCTGGGCCACGACGTAATCACGCGTCGCCACCTTCTCGGCCTCGGTCTGCTGCGCGATCCCGGTGGTGGCCAGCAACAGCACACTTACCAAGCCACAGACCAGCGTCGCGGCCTGCCGCCCGCGCCCCCCTCGGCCTTGCATTCTCACACCCCCGTGCCCCGATGTCGCAACGCGATGACTGCAAAATCCGATCATGATGGCAACACATCACCCAAGATTGATATCAAACTGTCGGCTGATGATACCCGCACCAATCGAGACTCTCAACTCGCTACCAAATTCGACCACCGCGGAGTCGATCAAGACCGCTCGCGGCAAGTTCGCCATGTTAACACCCGGTGCCGTCGCAACCTGTGTAGCAAGGGAGGCGGTTGTTGACCGTCTACGAGGCAGGTACCACGACGGGCTAATCGTTGTTCTTTCGGTTGTTCTGGTTACTCAGGAACCACATGAACAGGATCAGCATACCCAGCGGTACCCCGAAGGCCGTCGGGGCGTTGAAGTCGATCTCGGCCAATAACGAAACAAGCATTATTCCGTCCCTTCATTCTGGATCCTGTTGATCCGGAGACAAGCAGAATTCCTATGACCTGGTGCGTGCTCCCCAGGACCATTCTCCCCACCTCGACCACATGGTACAAGCCGGTTTCAACTGCACCTGATTCGGCACCGTCCTGCCTTGAAACCAAGCTGTCCCCGCAGAAAGA
>CAVOEV010000166.1:0-10853 GCA_963694825.1 Planctomycetota bacterium | reverse complement strand
GGCGGAGCTGGTGGTTTCCCCGGAGCGGGCGGAGCGCCTGGAGCTGGCGGAGCTGGTGGTTTCCCGGGAGCTGGTGGAGCGCCTGGAGCTGGCGGAGCTGGTGGTTTCCCCGGAGCGGGCGGAGCGCCTGGTGCTGGCGGAGCTGGTGGTTTCCCGGGAGCTGGTGGAGCGCCTGGTGCTGGCGGAGCTGGTGGTTTCCCCGGAGCGGGCGGAGCGCCTGGAGCTGGCGGAGCTGGTGGTTTTCCCGGAGCGGGTGGAGCGCCTGGAGCTGGCGGAGCTGGTGGTTTTCCCGGAGCGGGCGGAGCGCCTGGAGCTGGCGGAGCTGGTGGTTTCCCCGGAGCGGGTGGAGCAGGCGGATTCCCCGGTGCTGGTGGTGCTGGTGGTGCAGGCGGATTCCCTGGAGCTGGCGGAGCTGGTGGTTTTCCCGGAGCGGGTGGAGCGTCTGGAGCTGGCGGTTTCCCTGGAGCGGGTGGTCGCAAGAAGGTTCAGGCGAAGGCAGGGACTCCCGAGCATGCTGCGGACGACTTTGTTGCGAAGATGATTGCCGGCGACTCCAAGTCGGCTTCCGTGATGGTGTTGTCAGGAACGCGGATTCCGGCTCTCAAGGAGCTGCTCAAGGGTTCGCTGTCCAAGAAGTCTTCGGACCAGTGGAAGCAGGTTCTGCAGGGTGCCCAGCGTAACGGCGTGGCGAGAGCGGTCCGATCCGATCGAGTGGTCACCATGACCAACTCGAAGCGTCAGACGATCCGCATCGTCTTGCGGCGTCTAGGCAAGGACTACAAGATTTCCAGCATTACGTTGAACACCACTTCGACCAAGAAGAAGAGCAGCAGTCGCCGCCGGCGTCGTTAGGACGCGTTTTGGGCCAATGGAATGCTGGCCGAGTGTTGGCGCGTGGCGGGCTAGTGCTTGAAGTGGCGTCGCGCGGTGAAGACCATGGCGATGCCGTGTTCGTTGCAAGCTTCAATGACCGCGTCGTCGCCTCGTGAGCCTCCGGGCTGAGCAATCGCGGCGATCCCGGCTGCCGCGGCCTGATCGATGCCGTCTCGGAAGGGGAAGAAGGCGTCTGAGGCGAGCACGGAGTTGGTGGCACGATCGCCGGCCTTGCGGTGAGCGATGTGAACCGAATCGAGTCGGCTCATTTGCCCAGCCCCGACTCCCATCACGGCCAAGTCCTTGGCAAAGACGATCGCATTGGATTTGACGTGCTTGGCGACTGACCAGGCGAATTTCAGGTCCGCCATTTCCGATTCTGTCGGCTGGCGTTGGCTCGCGGTTTTCCATTCATCCCAGGGTTCCTCGGCTTCGTCTCGATCCTGCACCAGCATGCCTCCGCTGATCCTGCGGTATTCGGAGCCGGCGTCGCGTGGGTTGCAGAGGGCATCGAGTGTCAGCAGGCGAACGTTGTTTTTCCATTTCGGCCGCGTTCTGAGTGCTTCGAGTGCGAGGTCGTCGTAGGCCGGGGCGATGATGGCTTCAATGAAGCGACCGGGTTCGCAGAGCAGTTCGGCGGTTTCGAGTTGGAGTGGGCGATTGAAGCCGAGGATCGAGCCGAAGGCGCTGACGGGGTCACCGGCGTAGGCCGCTGTGAAGGCTTCGGGCTGAGTCTGTCCGACGGCACAGCCACAGGGGTTGTTGTGTTTGATGACAACGGCTGCCGGTTCGCGGAACTCTCGGATGATCGACAGAGCGGCGTCGAGGTCGAGGAGGTTGTTGTAGGAGAGTTCCTTGCCGCCGAGCAGTGTGGCGGCGGCCAGTGTGGCGGGGTCGGCGTCCGGTTCGACGTACCAGCGGCCTTGCTGGTGCGGGTTCTCGCCATAGCGGAGTGTCGCACGGGGCTTGAGTGTGATGGTCAGGGGCTGGAGCTCGTCCCGGCCTGGCACGTCCTGGCCATTGGGCAGGTTGGCCATATAATCGGCGATGGCTCGATCGTAGGCCGCGGTCATTTCGAAGGCGGCGTGGGCGAGTTCGCGGCGGAGTTCCAGGTTGAGGCCGTCGGTCTGGAGTGCATCGAGAACGCGAGCGTACTGGTCGGTTCGGGTGACGATGCCGACATGGGCGTGATTTTTGGCCGAAGATCTGACCATGCTTGGGCCGCCGATATCGATCTGTTCGATAGCTTCGGCGACTGTCACTCCATCTCGAGCGATCGTCTGTTGGAACGGGTAGAGGTTACAGACGACCAGTTCGAACGGCACGATGCCGTGTTCGGCGATGGCCTGAGCGTCGTCGGGGCGATCGGGGCGTCCCAGAATGGCGCCGTGCACCTTGGGGTGCAGAGTCTTGACCCGCCCGCCCATGATTTCGGGGAATCCCGTGTACTCGGAAATCCCAATCACTTCGATGCCGGCATCCTCGAGGTGCCCGCGGGTGCCTCCGGTCGAAACGATCTCGAACCCCAGTTCGATCAGTTGACCAGCAAACGGGGCCAGCCCGGTCTTGTCGCTGACGCTGACGAGGGCTCGACGCGTGGATCCATCGCTCATGATATTGACTCTCCCGCATTGGATCCGGCGGATTGCGCCCGATGGCGACCCGGTCCGGGCCGCGATCCTACTGATGCGGACGTGTCAATTCAAACCAGCCAGTCCGGGATTGCTACCGATCAGTTTCCCGGTGTCGATCCCGATCCCGAGGCAGGGGCGGGGGCAGGGGCGGGGGCAGGGTCGGGGGTGGGGTCAGCGAATTCGGGAAGAATCGGAAGCAGGTCGGGGTTCTGGTGAAACACGGGGAATTCGTGTTCGTTTCCAGCTTCACGGATCGCCACCAGCAGTCCGCTGTTGGTGGCCATGAACAGGCGATCGGTCCGATCGTTCGAGTGTTTGACTCCGAACTGCCGCAGCGGCATGGTCCCCAGCACAGCGCCATCGGCGCGTCGGAGGATAACGACATTGCCGACTCGATCGGCGGCATAGATTCGTTCGTGTGATGCACCGACGTAGTGTTTGACGCCCTTTCGCCACCAAGTCCGTTTTCCGGTCTGAGCCGAAATGGCAAACAGTCCTCCGGCGTCGGGGAAGATGAACACTTGTCGTCCGATGACTCGAGGTGCACGTCGAATCGGGAACCCCGAGGGGAACGGTTGCCAGCGTGCGTTGCCGTTTTCGGCATTCAGGCAATAGAGGTTGAAGTCTTCGCAGGCGACGTAGAGGAACCCTTGGTGGTAGGTGAGGGGTGCCGAGACAGAGGAATCGGTTTCGGATTGCCATTGCAGTCGGGGCGAGCCTGCGGTGATGCAGTACAGCGATTTGTCGAGGCTGGCGAAATTGACGACTCGACCGGTCGCGATCGGCGGTGTGGTGATGGTTTTCCCGGTCTGGTATCGCCATTGCCTGGCCAGGAAGCCCCATTCGGTGAGTTCGTTCTTCAGATACAGTTCGCGGATGCGATGCAGGTCGAAGGCGAAGATGCTGCCGTCGTGCGAGCCGTAGAAGATCTGGTCCTCGCTGACGGCCGGGCTGGTCGAGGGTGCTTTGGGGAGTTTGAGTTCCCAGACCAGTTCGCCGGAGAACTTGTCGAGGCAATACAGTTTGCGTGCGGCGGGGATGAATGCGAAGTTGCTGTTAGTGACGGCGCGTTGGCTGGGAGCGTCGCGGGGTCCCAGTTGAGCCGACCAGAGGCGCCGTCCGGTTTCGCTGTCGAAGGTGGTGACCGCACCGCTGCTGGCCTGCATCACCACCACGTCTTCGTCGACGAGCGTGTGAGCGATCACATCACGGCTGGGGTCCATGCTGGCCTGGCCCCACCACATGCGGACCAGACCGTGTCGTCTGAGCATGGTGTGAGACGGCAGTTCGCTGCCGCGGATGCCTTGCTGAGCCGACACCGGTGTCGGGGTGAGGCCAAGCAGAGGCAGTGCCATTGCGAACAGAATGGCAGATGGAATCGAGCAGTACGAGCGGAATCGTGTCATGGTGGTCAGTCGTGATGAGGCAGTTTGCGGGTGGCGATAAGCTTGTGACTTGAGTCTATCCGCGGTGGAGGTCGGTCGGCCAGAGGCTGACGCAACCTATCCTCATTCATTCGGTTTCCACGCCATGCATCCCGACTCGAAGCGTGGCCTGGACATGTCGAGAGAGGGATTGTTGTCGCGAGAGTGCTTCGATCGGTACAATTCCGCTGAGCGCCCCGGTCGTCACGACGGTCGTTGGAGGCAATGGGGACGAGCGATGGGGGTTCGGATTGTGCGGAGCGTTCCAGGCAGATCGATTGTGAGGCCTCCGGTGGTGCCGGTCGTGTCTTCTGGTCGCTTGGTGACCGTCGCCTGCGGACTGTTGTTGTGGGCTCGACTGCTTGGGCCGCAGCTGTTCGAGACTCGAGTGGCTGCCGACGTCATCCGGCTCGAGAATGGAGGCGAGTTGCGAGGTGAGTTGTTGGGTGCGGTGACACGGACTCCCGGCGAAACCATCTCCATCCGGACTCTTGGAGGGACTCGGGTCGAGGTGTCCGGTGATCGAGTCGTGCTGGTGGCACGACGTCCGTTGAAGTACGAGGAGTACGAGGCTCGATCCGAGCGGTTGTTGTCGGAGGACGACACGGTATCGGGGCATTGGGCATTGGCCGAGTGGTGTCGGCTTGAGCGGTTGCCCGAGAGGCGTCGTGTGCATTTGCAGCGAGTAGTTTCGCTCGATCCCGGCCACCGCCAGGCTCATTACGGACTCGGTCACACTCTTCGAGACGGGAAGTGGATGAGTCGTGAGGCGTTCATGGCTTCGCGAGGTTTGGTCCGTTACCGAGGCCGTTATATGACGCCTCAGCGTCGAGAGGATCTCGAGGCTGCTGCGGTTGGTGCTGACGTCTACCGCAAGTGGTTTTCTCGGATCAAGATCTGGCAGAAGTGGCTTCATGCCAGCGACGCGAACCAGCGGGCTCGAGGCCGCAGCGAACTCGGCCGCGTGCGGGATCCTGCGTCGATCGTGCCATTGGTGAGGATTCTGGGGCGAGACGATACGGTTGGTGTGCGGGTGTTGCTGGCGATCGTGTTGGGCGACATTCCGGACGGTCTGGAGATCGAGCCGTTGGTGGGGATGACGTTGCGGGACCGGAGTTACGAGGTGCGTGGTGCGGCACGGAAGGCGATCGGGCCGAAGCGGTTGCCTGACGCGGTCGGTTTTGCCGTTCCCTTTCTGAGGGACGTGTCGAACGTGGTTGTTCGACGTGCTGCGGTGTTGTTGGGCGAGTGCCAGGACGTGACGGCGGTGCCGCCGTTGATCGACGCCTTGGTGACTCGGCACGTGTATCGCGTCCGGGTACCCGGGAGTCGGCATCCGAGTTTCGCCTTCGCACGCGACGGCACCCCGGTCCATCCCGCCGTTGCCCAGGGATTCGGAGTGCCACCGGACGTATTGAGAGGCATGCAGATGGGTCAGTTTCCCTTCGGCGTCGTGATCCTGCCGTCTCAATTTACAAAACAGGAAACCCAGGTGATTTCAGTCGTCGTCGATCGCGAGAACCCCGAAGTCCTGACCGCTCTGCAACGGCTGACTCGACACGACGGTCCGGGCTACGATGCCCGGGCTTGGAAATTGTGGTGGTTGGCGTATCGGCAGGGGGCGAAATGACCGCTTCACGATCACCGCGAGCGACAGCCAGACCGTCAGTCCGGGCTGCTCGGCAGTTGCTGCAGAGTCTCGAGCGAGCCGGGATTACTCATCTGGGAACAGCTCAAACGCAACATCAAGACGAACCAATCGAGAGTGGGACACTTATGGAACTGGACGAGGGACGGTCGGAGGAACTGTACGAACTCGAGACTCTCGCTGGACTCGAAAAAGCGGTCGCCGCTTGCCGATTGTGTCAAGAATTGGCCGAGACGCGGACGTCCACGGTCTTTGGAGTCGGGGACCCCGAGGCGAAGATCCTTTTCATCGGCGAAGCACCTGGTGCCGACGAGGACCGGCAGGGCGAGCCGTTTGTCGGGCGAGCCGGCAAGTTGCTGGATCAGATCATCGAGGCGTGTGGGATCCGGCGTGAGGAGATCTACATTTGCAATATCTTGAAGTGTCGGCCTCCAGAGAATCGCAATCCGACGCCCGATGAGGCCGGGAACTGCCGCAAGTTTCTGGACGGGCAGATTGCAGCCGTGCGGCCCGAGTACATTGTCTGCTGGGGTTCGGTAGCGGCGAAGTCGCTGTTGGATTCGACCGAGACGATCGGTCGGATGAGGCGGAAGTTCTTCGAATACGCCGGAGCCAAGGTTTTGTGCACTTATCACCCGTCGTACCTGCTGCGAAACCCGTCGGCCAAGAAGGATGTCTGGGAAGACATGCAATTTCTGTTCGCCGACATGGGCATCAATCTGACCCCAGCTGGTGGTGGAGATAAAGGGCTTTGATGTAGGGGATGGGTTGTTGGCCGAGTGCCTTGAGAATGGTGCCTCCAGCGGTGAAGCAGTGTGTGACCCAGTCGGGTTGTCCGTAGCGGGCCAACGCGGTTCCTCCTTCTCCTCCACCGACGTAAACTTCGACTCCAGCGTCGGTCATTCGTTTGAGTTGTCCGATAAATTCTCGGGTCCCGGCTTCGAAGTCGGGTTCTTCGAAGAGTCCAAAGACACCGTTGTAGAACGCGATCGCCGGTCGGTGATGGTTTAGCGTATGTTGCTTGTGGAATTCGAGGAATCTGCCGACGGCGTTGGCTTGGTCGGCTCGAGTTTCTGGCCCGACGTCAAACTGGGCTTCGTTGTCGGGGATGGAGGTTGAGGCGGTGCCATCCTGGAGCACGAAGTCGACGGGCAGCACGAATTCGACGTTGGCTTCGTCTCCTTGGCGGAGCATGCGTGCGGCCTGTTCGATTCGTTCTGGCGGAATGTGAATCTTGGCTTGAGTCGAGTCGGCAGCGAGTCCGATGCCGAATTCTTGACCTTCGTTTCGTGCGGCGGCGGCTTTCAACGCGAGTGCGAGTCCACCGGCGGCGATGACCATTTTGACGGTTCCACGTTGGAGGATCTGTTCGAGGTCATCAAGTTTGTTGATCTTGATCCCACTGAAGACGACGAGGTCGGCTTGTCGAGTGCGGGTCACGTGATGGGTGAGTTCCTGGCCGACGTATTGCCCCAGCGCGACCTGCTGGCAACTCAGCGGCACGAGCGTGCTCGAGAGGTCCCGGTTCGAGGCGCTCAGTGCCTCGTTGA
This sequence comes from Planctomycetota bacterium, assembly GCA_963694825.1. GTDB lineage: Bacteria > Planctomycetota > Planctomycetia > Planctomycetales > Planctomycetaceae > UBA8437. The sequence goes on along the minus strand of CAVOEV010000166.1, from coordinate 3,724 downwards.
CGTGGATTCGAGCCAGACTGTGGGCGACGCTGTTGACGTAGTTGGTGAGCCTGGGAGCCATCTCGGCGATCGCATTCTTATCGGCGGTCCAGAGAATCTGTTCGAGTGAATATCGGCGAGTATTTTCGAGAACGGCGATGGCGCCATCGGGCAGTTCGGCCACCGTTTGTGCGGCGGATTCGAGCACACACCCGGTTGAGTCGTCGAGCCATTCGTCGATGAACCGGATTTCGAGTCCACCGCGAGACTCCAGGGGCACGAGAGTTTCGAGGTGTCGAGCGACCGGTTCCAACGATAGTTTTGGGTCACGACCGCGGTGTCCGTAGACCAGTTGCACCCATCCCCGGCGGCTTCCGTAGCAAAGCGTATCGACCATCGAACGGAGCCGGACATCATCGGTGATCGTTCCATCGTTGTGAACCACGACGTCGGTATCGGCTCGAACCAGCACCCGTGATCCGGCCGGGAGCGAGTCGAGCGAGTCGAGATTGGGGATCTGTTCGAGGCAGTCTTCCAGTGGTGGGATGGGAGTCGAGTCGTTGGTGAGAGAGGAGCACCAGCGGATTGTGTCGTCGATCGAAATGGTCATGGCGTTTCAGGCTGTTGGACGAGGAGTCGACAGAGGGTGATGCGGGGGTTTTGGTGTGAGGTATGGGGATTAGCTGCGTGCATGTGGCACGTCAAGGGCATAGGAAAAGCTCAATTCGAGCCTATCGGGTTGCTCGGCGGATTGCCTATGATCGGATTCTGCCGGGTTCCTCTGGATTCATCGAGCTTGATGCAGGTAGAGAGCTCGGGATGTTGCTTCAGATTTTGCTTTCCGAGCCTTTCAGTTCCGACCGAGACTCGTCGTGAATCAAGCGTCCTGTGGTTGGAAGTTTCGGGAGCGGCAGGTGATCTCACTGGCGGTCCTTCTAGTCGCACTTCTGTCGGTTCGAACCCCAGCCACCGCGTCCGAGGCGTCCGAGATAACTCCGACGATTCGATCCATTTCGGTCGGTCTTGGCGGATGGGTGAAGGTTGGCAAGTGGACCCCGGTCCGGGTCGAGGTAGCGGGAGGCATTTCGGGCGGGCGATTGCGTCTTGTGCTGGCGACATCGGATCCGACCCAACGGGTTGCGGCGTTTGTTTCGTCGGAGGCGCGGATCCAGGACGGGCATCGCACTGGTTTGATCGGCTGGTTCCAGCCGGGTCGTTTGGGTGACGAGTTGAGGGTGTCGATCGAGTTGGAGGGTCTCGAGGTCGACCGTCGGACGGTTTCGATGTCGAGGGCACCTCAGGTTCCTTACAGCTGGCGGTTGCGGATTGGCGATCGTGAGATTTCCAGCGGCGTGGACCGGGTCGAGATCCCTGTGCGTGCGGGCCAGGTGATCGAGTTCATCAACGGCGATCCGCATCGGGCTCACGGGCTGGTGATTTCCGGCGGCCCGGTTGCGGGATTGCGAGAGACGACTGGAACGGTTGGTCGATTGATCGACCCCAGTTCGGGACCGTCCGAGCAGTCGGTGGTGGCCAGATACGAGGTGACGGCCGACTTATCGGGACCGATCGAGTTCCACGGTCTCGCGACCGGTTGGGTTCTTTCGGGCCGTTTCGTTCCAGCCGATCCGGGAATGGCGGAAGACTCTGACGTGTCTCGAGTGATCGAGGTGACAATCGAGGGCCATCCGGTGGTCTTGGCTCAGTCGGAGTCCTTGTGGGTGTCGTGGGGCGGGGCGGCTGGTATGGATGTAACGGGTGTCGAGCGTGCCCTGGAGTTCCGTCCGGAGTCGGTTGTTCGAGCGATCGCTTGGTCGGGTCGCTCGCGTCGTCTCGAGCGAATAATCGATTTGGACTCAGTCGACGCGATCGTGATGGCAGCCGGATCCGGTTACGCGATCGATTCGTCCGACAGTCTGTTGTTGTCCGAGTGGGTTTCAGCGGGTGGTCATTTGGTGGTGTCGGTGGGATTGGAGCGTTCGAAGTGGCTTGCGAGTCCCATGTCGAGTTGGGTGCCGATCCGGGTATCGGGTGAACGGTTGGTGAGCGACAGCGACTTGCGAGGATTGGAGACCTTGTCGTTGGCTAGCGAGCGGATTCCGTTCCAGGGCCGCGTTGGTGGCACGGTGTTGGATATGCCCGACGGTCGGACTCGTGTGGTGTCTCTGGGCGGTCCATTGATCGGCGAGGTGGCGTACGGGTTTGGCCGGGTGACGATGTTGGCCGTCGACATCGACCGCAAGCCCTTGGCTCGCTGGATCGATCTCCCGCAACTGGTGCGGCGACTGGTTGAGGGGGCCGGGTCGGACGATAGTGCGGCTGCCGAGGGGGGGCGTTCGGGAGACCGAGTCGGCCGCGCGTTGTCGTACTCGGGCATTTCCGACCTGAAGACTCAGTTGCATGGCGTCCAGGACGAGTTTCCGAGCGTGAAGCGGCCGAGTGTCTGGCAGGTGTTCCTGCTGGTGATTGCGGTGTTGTTGCTGGTGGGCCCGGTGGATTATTGGGTCGTGCGACATGTGTTGAAGCGCCCGCGAGCGACCTGGGTGACGTTGCCGTTGATCATCCTGGCCACAGCCGGGTTGGCGGTGTGGAGTGGCCGGGTGGCGGGTGGCGACCTGGTGTTGGTCAATCAGCTAGATGTTCTGGACATCGACATGCAAACCGGTCGAGTTGTCGGGAGGAGTTGGGCGACGATTTATTCGGGGCGAAGTCGCCGGTTGCGGATCGAGGCTCGTGCTCCGGGCTGGTTGGCTTCCCGGTCGGCGGGTGATGTGGCGGGTGATGTGGCGGGTGATTGCCGAGTGGTGTGGAGCGGTGTGCCCGAGGTTACGTTTGGCGGGATGCATCGCAGCGGTCGGCGTGGTGTGGCCGGGGTCGATTACCGGGTGGTGACGGGATCCGAGGAGACTGCGATTGAGGATCTGCCGGTGGCGGTGTCGTCGACTCGTTCGCTGGCAGCCGGCTGGAGTCGATCTGTTGGTCAAGCTGATGGTCGTGCTCTGGTGAGTGTAAAGTTGGAGAGCAGCGGGGCGGGGCAGTTGTCTGGCGAGTTGCGTCACGAGTTGCCCGGTTCAATCGACGATTGGCTGATCGCCTTTGGCAGCCGTGTCTATTTGCCACGCTCGGTTGATCGACGGCGGGTGTCGTGGCCGTCGGGGACGACTTTGGAGTTGGAGAGTGCCGACATTCGCAACGAGTCCCTGAAGCGTTACCTGACCCGCACGACGACTCGCACGGTCGCTCGTCGCGGCAGTTTCGGCACCGACGTGTTGACGGTGGGAGGTCAGTACGAGCCATTGAGTCGCAATCCGGCGGATTGGATCGAGACGGTGACGTTTCACAGTGCGGCGGGTGGAACCGGTTTCACCGGTCTCGAGAACCACGATCTCACCGCCATGGATCTGTCGAAACTCGTAAAGCTCAACCGCGCCGTACTCATTGGCCGCCTGGTCGATCCGGCCGTCTTGGACGGTGGCAGTGAGTCTGGTGTCGGGACCGAGTTATTGATCGAAGGTGCCAGCGGTCCGTCGCAGGCGGCATCGAGAGGACGTCGAGTGACGTATGTTCGAATAGTGTTGCCGGTGACGAGTCGTCGTTTGCGGCCGAACGTGAAGTTCGTGGATCCTGACGAGGATTTGCCGGAGTGAGTGAGTGAGTGAGTGGGTTGTTGTTGTTGTTGTTGTTGTTGTTGTTGTTGTTGTTGTTGTTGTTGTTGTTGGAGCGGGTCCGAATCTGGGCAGAGGGG